>CAYXEC010000100.1:3724-5987 GCA_964463855.1 uncultured Verrucomicrobiales bacterium
ATGAAATTACTCGTAACCGGATCATCAGGCCTCATCGGCTCCGAGGTATGCGTTCATTTCTCCGAACTGGGTTGGGAAATCCACGGGGTGGACAATAACCAGCGTGCGGAGTTTTTCGGTCCCCAGGGAGATACCCGTTGGAACCAGCAGCGCTTGGAGCGGGATTTGCCCGGCTTTGTACATCATGAGCTCGATATCCGCGATCGTGAGGGCGTATTGGCTCTGATCGCTAACGTGAAGCCTGATGCCATTGTGCACACTGCGGCCCAGCCCTCTCATGACCGGGCGGCAGCGATTCCCTTCGATGACTTTGACACCAATGCCGTTGGAACATTAAACCTGCTGGAGGGAAACCGTCAGGTGAACGCAGAAGTGCCCTTTGTGCACATGTCGACGAACAAGGTCTATGGTGACCGCCCCAACACCATTGCCTTGAAGGAGCTTGAAACCCGCTGGGATTACGATGACCCAGCATATGCAAATGGCATTACCGAGGAATTCTCCATTGATCAGTCCAAGCACTCACTCTTTGGAGCATCTAAAGTAGCTGCTGATGTCATGGTCCAGGAATATGGGCGCTACTTTGGCATGCCGACCTGTTGCCTGCGTGGCGGTTGCCTCACCGGGCCCAACCACTCCGGTGTCGAGCTGCATGGTTTTCTCTCCTATCTGGTCAAATGCAATCTGGAGGGCAGGGAGTACAAGGTTTTTGGCTACAAGGGCAAGCAAGTGCGTGACAACATCCACTCCCACGATGTCGCCCGCTTCATCGAGGAATTCCTCAAGGCTCCAAGAGTGGCAGAGGTCTATAACATCGGTGGCGGCCGTGCCAACTCATGCTCCATCTGGGAAGCCTTCAAAATCGCCGAGCAATTCTCTGGCAAAGAGCAGGTTTACCAATATGTGGACGAGAACCGCATTGGTGACCACATCTGCTATATCTCAGACCTCAGCAAAATGCGTGAGCATTACCCGAACTGGGACATCACCGTTTCACTTGAAGAAACCATCAGGCAAATTGTAGACGCAAACTTGCGTCGTTCTTAGTTTTATAGTTCGAGTTGGTAGTTCGAGTTCTAGTCAGAAAAAACCGCCCAGAGAAACATTTATTGTGAATGAGCTCTTTTGAAAATCTACTAGTTTGGCAGCGATCCAAAGCTCTGGCCTCAAAGGTCATATTGGCGATGGGCTCGTCGAAAAACTATGGACTCAGAGATCAAATTATTCGCAGCTCTATTTCTGTGCCGTCGAACGTTGCTGAGGGAGCGGAAAGAAAAGGGGACAAAGAGTTTGCAAATTTCCTCAGTTATTCAAGCGGATCCTGTGCTGAACTCATGACTCAGATCATGATCGCTGCAGATGTTGGTGAGCTGGATCAAGCAGAGGCGGAGGGATTCATAACTGAATGCCGTGAGATAAGCAAAATGCTCTTTGGTTTGCGGAAATCTCTCTGATACTCACCAGACAGAATCGGGCAGAAACTAATTCACTAGTTGAAAATTGAATCAGCCTGCCTAGCACTCGAACTAGAACTAAAATACTCGAACAACGGCGTAGCCGTTTACATCCATGAATATTCTAGTCACAGGCGGTGCCGGTTTCATCGGCTCCAACCTTATCCACCTTTTAATCGCCCGTGGGCACAGTGTGCTCAATATCGACAAGCTCACCTATGCGGGTAATCTCTCATCGCTTTCGGCCATTGAAGACCATGCTAATTATCGCTTCGTGCAAGCTGACATTTGTGATGCACCAGCGATGCGGTCCTTGTTTACTGAGTTCAAACCAGATGGTGTGATGCACCTTGCTGCTGAATCTCATGTTGATCGCTCGATTGATGGCCCGGGAGAGTTTATCCAAACCAATATCACAGGAACTTACGTTCTTCTCGATGCCGCGCGCGATTACCTAGCCGAGAATCAAGTCGACGGCTTCCGTTTCTTGCACGTCTCCACAGATGAAGTTTATGGAAGCCTCGGAGAGACAGGCAAGTTCACCGAGACCACCCCCTACGATCCGCACTCACCCTACAGTGCTAGCAAGGCATCATCTGACCACCTCGCCCGTGCCTGGTGTGACACCTTTGGTTTGCCTGTATTGATCACCAATTGTTCGAACAACTACGGACCTTACCAATTTCCCGAGAAACTCATTCCTGTAGTCATCTTAAAAGCTCTCGCTGGTGAGCCCATTCCCGTCTACGGGGCAGGGGAGAATATCCGTGATTGGCTCTATGTTGAGGATCATGCCGAGGCTCTGCTCA
>CAYXEC010000101.1:0-5936 GCA_964463855.1 uncultured Verrucomicrobiales bacterium
CCAGGGACCGCGATCAGGCATGCATTTGAGAATGGCGCAGCAGGCGGGATCAAGGTTCCAGCGCCGCCCGGCCTCCCGGACAAAGTTGCGTTTGACCTTTCCCATGCGAGCTACCAGCTCGTCATGGCTGGCATGGGGTTTGAAATCAATGGTGATATGGGGATGCTGTTGCTCTCGGATAGCAGGGCCAAGGTGGTAAATAGGACCGCCTTCCAGACCACGCCTGGTAATAACCAATTCACCATGGCGTGAGCTGTCTCCGGCCTTGGCGACGATATTTTTCAACGGCATGCCCTCGGCAAGGCTGAGCAAGGCTTCAGGCCATGCGACTTGCCACCCGCAGTTGGCGGGACAAAGAGGAGTGACATCGATACCATGCTGCCCGAGGATCTGCACCCAGCTTGCATTGGAGCCTGTCTCAGGCCACGAGGCGCCACCTAGTGCCAGAATTACCTTTTTACTGTTGATTGATATCTCCTTGCCATGGTGGCTAAATCTTAATTGGTCAGGTTTTTTGAATGCAGTCCAAGTGTGCCTTGTGTGAAAAGTGACGCCCAGTTGGCGAAGTCTTTTGATCCAGCTGCGTAATAAAGGGGCTGCTTTGATGGATCCGTTTACCGGAGAGGGGAACACTTTGCCGCTACTTGCTACAAAAGTCTCAATGCCCAGGTCTTTGGCCCATTTTCTGAGTGCGTGTTGATCAAAGTTGGTGATGATATCTCGCCACAGCTTCTCAGGAAAGTTTGTTCCCGAGTATCTCTTGATGAACGGGTCGAGAGGCTCATCATGGGTAAGGTTAAGGCCGCTTTTGCCTGCCACGAGGAATTTGCGCCCCACCGAGGGCATCGCATCGTAGAGCTCAACCTTGGCTCCCTGTCCGGCGGCAAGCTCGGCAGCAAAGAGTCCAGCCGGGCCTCCTCCAATGATGGTGACGTGTTTCAATGCTTGCGCTATTTCAGGTTGAGATGGGGTGACATCAATTTGTGTTGGATAATACCAGTGTGATGCTTAGAAAGGTGTCTATGAAGGATTGCAACGTGGATTGGGGTGATTGGCAAGGTGAGATGCTTGCAACACTCATGTTTATCGTGCGGGATGGTCAGGTGCTGCTTATTGAGAAATTACGAGGCATCGGCATTGGTAAAATCAATGGCCCGGGTGGCAAAATTGATCCCGGTGAAACGCCCCTTGAGTGTGTTGTCAGGGAGTGCCAGGAGGAGCTTCACATCACACCCAAGGGCTCAGTGAAAATGGGAGAGCTTTGGTTCGCGATGTCAGATATGGAGGACATCCACTGCCATGTCTTTATGGCGCATGAATTTGATGGTGTGCCCACTCCTACCGATGAAGCCATCCCTGCATGGACGAACCTCAATAAGATCCCATGGGAGAGAATGTGGGCGGATGATCCACATTGGCTACCCCACATGCTTGATGGGAAAAGATTCCTCGGTAAGTTCATCTTTGAGGGTGAGGACATTCAATGGAGCGAGGTCTTACTCGAAGAGGCAGGCGTGGAGGGCTGGATGGCGTCTGCGGATGCGCTGACTTGAGATCTACGCTAGGGGGAAGAACCCTCATTGAGAACGGCCAGAATATCGCCGGTGATATCGACGGTTTTGCGCGCGTAGATCAGTGGGGATAATTGGCTGCTTGAAGAGCCTGATGTTTCCATGACCCATTGATACCCATGTTCGGCAGCATAGGTGCTGATTGCGCGGTGACAGGTTTCAAGGATGTCCTGGGTCGCCAATGTTATTTTGCGCTTCGTGATGGCTAATTGCTCTGTGTCAGACAGTTCAATTTCCCTTGCAAGGGTCTCATATTGACCGATGAGATCACGTTGCTCTTCCAGGTGGTGATTCCGCTCCGATTTGGGCATCGCCTTGTTTCTGAGTTTGGCATAGATGGCCTTGATCTCAATGGCCAGCTGGTTGATTTTTTTCTGTTTGGCATTGCGGCTTTTCAAATAGCGCTCATGCCCAGACTTGAGGTAGGAGAGTTTTTTCTCCGCTGCCTGGTAGTGGAGCAACACTTGGTCAATGTTGACTGATGCCACCTTGATTTCACCCGCTCCCACCATTGTGGTGACAAGGGCCAGGCCAAGAAATACAGGGGCTAACTTGTTCATCATCGGGGAGGGGGTATAGGGCGCCTCCGGGTACTGGTCATGAGGGGTGAAGCTTAGTTGCTTGTTTTCTCCTCGACCTTGTCTAGCTGCAGTTTTTTGAGTTTGGGGCTGATGACGACCCTGCAGTAGGGGTTTTTCTCGCCGACTATGCGGTAGTAATCCTGGTGAGAGACTTTGGCCGGATAGAAGGTCTTGGCTTGGGTGATCTCGGTGACGATGGGGCTGGGGAAATCTTGCTGGGCAGCGTTTCGGGATGCAGTGGCTATTTTTTTCTGATCCTCGTTGTGGTAAAAAATACCGGAACGGTAATGCGTGCCGACGTCAGCTCCTTGCCGGTTGAGAGTGGTTGGGTCATGCAGCTTCCAGAACCAGTCGAGTATCTTCTCATACGAGATAGTATCCGGATTGAAAATGATCTGCACCGCTTCAGCGTGTCCTGTAGTGCCGCTGCACACATCCTCATAAGTAGGGTTGGGCACATTGCCCCCGATGAAGCCTGAGGTCACAGCGTGAATGCCATCCAGGCGTTGATACACTGCCTCCACACACCAGTAGCAGCCGGCTGATACAGTGGCAATTTGATGGCCCTCGGGTACCGTGGGGAGAGCGGCAGGTTTCTTGTCTTCCATGTTTTCCTTGGAGTGAAGGTTTTGGTTGCTGGCTAGGTAAACAAGTGATGCCCCTATGATGACGATGGGTAGGGCTGAACTGAGCAGTTTGTTCATGGGTGGATCCTATACCCCGCGCAATACCCTGTCAAATGGACAACCATCACTTGTCTGCGTTGTAATATCTCATGGCCACGGGCATGAATGCCTCCAGCGCCTCAATGCGCGAGTCGTCCTGGGGGTGTGTGCGCAGAAATTCCGGATGCTGGCCTCCGTTGATCTCATGGTAATCCCTGAGCCTTTTCCAGAGCTCGATGGAAGCATGTGGGTCATAGCCGGCCTTGGCCATGTAGACTGCCCCCATTTTATCACTCTCGTATTCCTGTTTTCTTGAAAATGGGAGTGCTTGAGCCACATATGCGGCCAGGGCAAATCCGGCGATGGCATACTCGGGGTCTTCGACATCGTTGGAATCCATGGCAGCCCATGTAATGTATCCCCCCATGACAAGTGCGATGGCATGATAAATACGCTGTTGAGCATGAGCGGCAGCAGTGTGAGAGATTTCATGGCCAAGAACAGCAGCCAGAATGGCATCTGACTGGTGGTCATTGCCCACGATTTGAAAAATACCGGTATTAACCCCCACCTTGCCGCCGGGAAGAGCAAAGGCATTGGGTGAGGGGTCCTCGAACACGACAAATTCCCATTCGGCGTTAGGCAGGAGGATCACCTTTTTGAGGCGGTCTGCCACTCTCGCCACAGGCTGGGTATAGCGTCTATCGGACGAGGTGGCCTTTTCTTGTTTCATTTTCTCGAACTGCCTCATGCCGTGACTGCGCATCAGCTTGTTGGCTGAACGCACGGTGATGTTGCCTTGTTCATCGATCGAGGGCCGGAAGGCACAGGATGGAAGAACCAGGGTACAAAGAGCGAGGAGGGTGATGATGCGGTGTTTCAAATCGTCTATAAGTGTCGACACGCTAACGGCTTATTTGCTTTCGACAAGGCGAAAGAGGGTCCCCCGAGAACACGAAATCTAGGGTTGCAGTTTGCGGGGCAGGGGGTGATGCTTCGCCTGCACGTTCATGAAGCGATTTCTTCCATATTTCACTTTGCTCAAACCGCTGAAGTGGAAATTTATTGTCGGTATTCTCTCCGGCGTGATTGCTGCTTTTGCCAGTGGTTTTGGTCTGCCTTTTATGACCAGGGAGGTGTTCCCACTCATTTTTCGTAGTGAGGAAACCTCGTGCTCTGTCTGTTCCGAGAGTGAAGAGGGCCCATCCGCATGGATGAGCTCACTAATCGAGGCTTTTGGGTTAGATCCCGCCTCGCCAGCCGCAGTGACGGTTTTTGCCTGTTGTCTGCTTCCCATGGTATTTTTGGTGCGCGGTGTTTTTGGTTACATCAACATTTACCTAACCAACTGGGTAGGTCTCAAGGTTCTGGAGGCCATCCGCTTGCGCGTTTTTGATCGTCTGCAACGTTTATCCCTGTCTTTCCACCAGCGTCACAAGGAGGGCGACATTCTAACCCGGGTCATGGGGGATACCGCGCAACTGCAGACCGTGATTGTCAGGGTGTCCAATGATTTGGTGATACAGCCATTCACGCTACTCTCCGCGGTGGGCTATCTGGTTTATGCCGCAGTCACAGATAGCAAAGTGTTTTTTATTCTGATTGCACTACTAAGTTTGCCGGTTTGTATCATTCCGATCAGGTTTTTTGGCAAAAGATTGTTCAAGAAGGCGCAGTCGTTACAGGCTAAGACAGGGGACATGACGGCCGCGGTTTCTGAGAATCTGGCCTGCCAGCAGGAAGTGCGTGCCTACAACATGCAGGACCAGCAAGTGAGCTGGGTGGAATCCCTCAGTCAGCAGTTCCTTCGCTTCCAGATGGGGGTCATCAAATACCGCTATCTCATCAGCCCGGCCGTGGAGATTGTCGCAGCTACAGGCATTTCCTTTGCAATCTATTATGGTGCACGCAACGGCATGAGCTTGGAGTCCTTTATCTCGTTAGCCATCGCATTGCATCTGGCTTACGAGCCCATCAAAAAAGTGGGGACCATTCATTCCCTGATTAAACAGGGGGAGGCCTCGCTGGATCGTCTCGAAGAAATTTTACATTCTGAAGATGAGATCAAGGACGCGCCACAGGCACAGGAGATGAAGAGTGTGCATGGAGCTGTTGCCATGAACCATGTCACTTTCTCCTACGGTGACCATGTGGCCTTGAGTGATATCAATGTTGCCATTGACGCAGGCCAGACCGTAGCACTGGTTGGTCCAAGTGGTGCGGGCAAGTCCACTTTTGCGAGCCTGATACCGAGGTTTTATGAGGTTGATAGCGGGGAGGTCACCATAGACGGTGTCAATGTCTCTGCTGTTAAGAAGAAGGATCTCAGGCAGCAAATTGCCCTCGTCTCACAACACCCTTTGCTGTTTAGGGGTACGATCGAGGACAATATCAGGATTGGTAATCCCTCAGCCACTGAGGATCAAATCATCGAGGCTGCCAGGAAGGCGCATGCCCACGAATTTATCAGCAAACAGCCTGAGGGGTATCATACTCAGGTTGGAGAGAGGGGAGAAGGTCTCTCGGGTGGGCAGAAGCAACGTGTGGCCATCTCGCGTGCCTTTCTCAAGGACGCACCCATATTGATCATGGATGAAGCTACCTCTGCTCTCGACACAGAAAGCGAGGCCCAGATTCAAGCCCAGCTGCAGGAATTAGCCAAGGGACGCACCACGCTGATCATCGCGCATCGCTTCAGTACAATCAAGATAGCTGACCGCATTCTGGTCTTTGATAAGGGGCACATCATCGCCGACGGCCCGCACGATGTGGTTTATGCGGATTGTGAGCTGTATCGCTCACTCTACGATCGCCAGGGAGGCCAGGAATTCAGTTAATGTCTGCGCCTCCCGTTCCAGGGTGTAGTCCTGCTCAACGCGTTTGCGTCCATGACGACCCATTGAGACGAGCTTGGCGGGATCTGACATCATCAGCTCCAATTGCCGCTGGGTGGCTTCGAGGCCATCGCAGGGAACGATGAATCCGTCCGTTCCGTGCCTGACAATGTCTTTCCACGCGCCGGCCTCGGAGGCAAGTACGGCGGCACCACTGGCCATGGCTTCCAGCACGGTGAGGCCAAAACCCTCGTTGCGGCTCAGTGCGGCAACCAAACTCATAGC
>CAYXEC010000102.1:0-2760 GCA_964463855.1 uncultured Verrucomicrobiales bacterium
CAACGGCAGATGCCGGAGGCGGACAAGGCTCGGACCCCGGCTGGGACTGGCTCGATATCACCGGAAGTCTGAACCTGAGCAGCCTTACAGCTGGTGGCTTCACCATCGACATCGACTCCCTGACAGCAAGCAATCTGGTCGGAGACTCGGTTGGTTTCAATAACTTCACCAAGGGAGATGGCATTGCTGACTACAGCTTTACGTTTGTCACAACCTCGGCAGGCATTACCGGTTTTGACGCCGATGACTTCCTGCTCGACTCGAGCGGCTTTAGCAATGCTCCCCAGTGGGACTGGCAGATCGTGCTCAGCGGGAGCGGCAACGACCTCGTGTTGGAGGCCTACGCGGTTCCCGAACCGAGCTCAGCAGCCTTGCTTGGACTGGGTGGCTTGGCACTTGCACTCCGCCGCAAGCGCAGCTAGAGGACTCTCTCGCTCCCGCATACATTCCAAAGCCTCGACACATGGCCGGGGCTTTTTCGCGCTCATGATTCCCTGTCTCCACCGCAAGCGTTTCAAGCATACGGCGCCGTAGCGTGACCTAGCCGTCTGCCGCCGGCGGTAAACGCATTTTTAAATTCTAGATTTCAGCTACCCCCGGCGGCGAGCGCTTACTCCATACCAAGATGACTGATGGCGCTGCTCCCCGTTTCGAGGAAAACATTGACGTGGCTGCCCCTGAGAGACACATTCTAAGGTAGGCATGCAGACCGGTCGCAAATGGCTATTACTATCCTTTAAATTCATCATCCCGGAGTTGATCCTATGCGGTATGGCATGGTGGTTGCTTGGAGGTCTGAGGGACAAGGAAGGCTTGGGAGGGGGTAACGCACTGAGCGTGTTTATCGGGGTGGGATGCATTGGCCTAGCGGGAGTCGTAGCGTCTGTGCCCATAGCCCGTGTTTTGGCCAATCCTATTAGCAATTTCTTCTATCCGGGTGCCAGATTTTCAAAGCCCTTACCCCTTTACAGCGTGCCTGAGGCCAAGCGCGCCAATGGGCTCTATGAGCAAGCGATCTCCGGCTACGAAGAGATCGCGGCAGATTACCCGGAGGAGATGAAGCCCTACATTGAGATGATGGACATCGCCATTGTCGAGCTCAAGGATCCCGAGCGGGCTGAGGAGATTTATCAGCAGGCACGGAGCGTATTCATCAAGGAGGAGGATCGGGAAATCCTCGAAAAGAAATACGCAGCGATCCTTGAGTGTCTTGACCAAGGTGAGGCGCACTAAACAGCCTTTCCAAACAGCCACAGCTGATGAGCGATGGATGATGGGCGATCTCACGCCCACCTTCGGCGGACAAATCCTGCAAGCTTGCCCGCTTGGTGTGCGTAGTCTAAAAACATATCTCATCATGAAATTCCGCTTCCTCTGCCTCATTCTCACTTCACTCTTCACCATTCACTCTTCGGCTCCAGCGGCCGAGAGCTCGCAGGGCAAGCGTTCCCCTGCAAGCTCTTCCCCCAATGTCATCTACATCCTCGCTGATGACCTCGGCTACGGTGATCTGTCTTGCTTTGGGCAGAAGAAACTCAAGACACCCCACATCGATCGTCTCGCCACGGAGGGCGTCAAGCTCACCGATCATTACTCGGCGAATACCGTCTGCACCCCATCGCGCCACTCCCTGATGGCCGGCCAGCACGCCGGTCATTGCCTTGCCCGTGGCAATGGCAATGAAAACACCCTGGCGCTCCGCGAGGAAATGACCGTGCTGCCCGAGGTCTTCAAAGCCGCCGGCTACGCCACCGGCATGTATGGCAAGTGGGGCCTGGGCATAACCAATGATGCTGGAGCACCCAACCCCTTGAGCCACGGTTTTGATGAGTTTACTGCCTGGAAAAGCCAGATGATCGCCCACACCTATTACCCGACATCCATCGTGCGCAACGGCAAGGAAGAACCCCTCCAGAAGGGCACCTACATCCATGACCTGATTATGGATGACGCCCTTGCCTTTGTGGAAAAAAACGCCAAGGCGGGCAAGCCCTTCTTCTGCTACATCCCGACGGCTGTGCCCCACGCGGCCATGCACGCGCCCAAGGAATTGCATGAGAAGTATCGTAAAATCTACCCCCAGTTTGAGAACAAAATCGGCAAATACGGTGCCGGCCCCGGTGAGCCCTGCCCGGACGTGCAAAACCCGATCGCCGGCTACGCCGCCATGATGGAAAACTTCGACAACCAGATTGGCCGGTTGCTTGAGCTGCTTGAGAAAACCGGCCAGGCTGAAAACACCCTGATCTTGTTCTCTTCTGACAATGGCTCTCATCTGGAGGGTGGTCATGATCCAAGGTTCTGGGACTCCAACGGCCCGCTGCGCGGCCACAAGCGCGATCTCTTCGAGGGGGGGATTCGTGCCCCTTCCATGGCCCGTTGGCCGGGGACCATCAAGGCCGGCACCATCAGTGCCCTGCCCAGTGCGCATTATGACATCCTTGCCACGGTCTGTGACCTGCTCGATCAGCCCGTGCCGGCCCAAAACACCGGTATTTCCCTGCTGCCGACCCTGACCGGCAAGGGTGAGCAAGAGCAGCGGGAGTATCTTTACTGGGAGCACCCACAGACCAAAAACCGGGACCAGGCCGTGCGCATCGGCAAGTGGAAGGGCGTCAAGCTGGGCTGGAAGGCGAAAACGCCGCAGAAGCTCCAGCTCTTTGATCTGGAAAAAGACCTCGGCGAGCAAAACGACATCGCCGCCCAGCACCCGGACATCGTCAAGCGCATGGAGGAGATCATGATCGAGGCGCACCAGCC
>CAYXEC010000102.1:2860-5849 GCA_964463855.1 uncultured Verrucomicrobiales bacterium
GGCTCAAAAAAAAAGCCCCTGAGTTCCACACACCCCGGGAAGACCGGCAAAGACTGAGCAAGGTCAAGACCGACCTCGGCACCCACGACCCGGCCCTGCCCAATGTGCTCATTTTGGGGGACTCTATTTCCATCGCTTACACCCCGATGGTCATTGAGGGTCTCACAGGCAAGGCTAACGTCAGCCGCCCCAAGGTCAACTGCGGCCCCACGACCAGATACCTGGAATCCCTCGACAGCTGGCTGACCGGGCCCGGGGTCAAGCATGCGGCCAAGACCAAGTGGAACCTCATTCACTTCAACGCTGGTCTGCATGACCTCTGCTACCGCAATCCTGAGGCCAAGGCCTACGGCAACCGGGACAAGGTCAATGGTACTCTCTCCGTGACCCTGGAGGAGTATGAGCAGAACCTCGAGACCATTGTCCAGCGCCTGAAAAAAACGGGGGCCACCATCATCTTCGCCAACACCACGGTAGTGCCGGAAGGGGAGGCGGGCCGCAAGGTGGGCGATGACCTCCGCTACAACGAGGTCGCTGCCAGGGTCATGGCGAGGCACGGCATTGCCGTCAATGACCTGCAGGCCCTTACCGCCACCTTCCCCCCAAAGCTCTTCCGCAAACCCGGGGACGTCCACTACACCGAGCAAGGCAGCCGGAAGCTGGCGGATCAGGTGTGCAGCGCCATTGCTAAGCAGCTTGACCTGCCCAGGGCAGAGTAGGCGCTGCTGATGGCTGATGGCTGATGAATGATGAACCGCCGACTTGCGTCGGGGTGCCTGCGGCAAAGTTGAAGTGCGCCGCGTAGCGGCCTCTTGGCGTCCGCCTGAGGCGGATGAGCGATGAATGATGGCGGATGGCCGAGCCCTGACTTCTGAAAACTAGGAACCAAGAACCATGAACAAAGAACTGCCGCCGCCGGCGGTACAAATCATTCAAAAAATCGGTTTTCGATCCGGAGTTTGTTGCTAGGTTATTGGCATGAAGTCCCTCTGTGTTTCCCTTTCCTCCTGTCTGGTTCTTGCCCTCGCCACCTGCCTGACTGCCGCCGAGCGGCCGGCCAAACCCAACGTGATCCTGATCCTGACCGATGACCTCGGCTGGCAGGATGTGGGCTGTTACGACATCGATGAGCCCACGCCGATGGAAACTCCCCACATCGATGCGCTTGCCAGCAAGGGCGTGCAATTCCTGCAAGGTTACTCGCCGGCACCGACCTGTGCTCCCACACGCTGTGCCATCATGAGCGGGGACCACCCGGCGCGCGCGCAGAAGACCCACGTGGTGGGCGGCCACCCTCCCGTGGCCTACCACCCGAGCCACAACATGATGCCGCCCTGGTACAGCGGCCGCATGCCCGAGACCACGGTGACCCTGCCCAAGCTGCTGCAGAAAAACGGCTACGTCACCGGCCACTGTGGCAAGTGGCACATGGCACTTGACCACCACTCCTTTCCCCAGCCCATGGACCAGGGTTTTGACTGGACGCGCTCCAACCTCGGCACGACCAAGAAGATGACGCCCAACAGGATCACCGGCTTTGCCACCGACAAGGAGGATGATCCCTTCCGCCTCGACGAGGATGGCATCACCACCCACCAGAACAGCTTGGACGCGCTGCAGTTCGTCAGCGAGCAAAAGGACAAGCCCTTCTTCCTCTACTACGCCACCTGGCTCGTGCACACACCGATCCATACCCGCAGCAAGGCCTTGCTGGACAAGTACTGCAAGAAACTCGGTGTCGAGCCGGATAAGGAAAACCCGGAATCCTGGACCGGTGAGGGCCAGACCAACCCCTTCTACTGCGCCATGGTCGAGGAGCTCGACACCTACATGGGCCACCTGTTCACCTACCTCGAGCAGACCGATGACCCACGCTGGCCCGGGCACAAGCTCATCGAGAACACTTACATTATCTTTACCTCGGACAACGGAGGCATGGAGAAACCCCCGGGTGAGATCATCACGGACAACTACCCTCTGGACCGTGGCAAGATTTCCCTTATGGAGGGAGGCACCCGGGTGCCGCTCATCATCACCGGCCCCGGCATCAAGGCAGGCGTGAAGTCCGATGTCATGATCAACGGCCTGGATTTCTACCCGACGATCCTCACGCTCACCGGCACTGCCAAGCCGGAAGACAAGGCACTGGATGGCCTTGATCTCAGCGAGCTGCTACTCAAGGATCCCGCTGATCCAAGTCTGGTCAAGGAGGCGGACGGCTCTCCGCGTGACACCATGGTCTGGCACTTCCCCAACAGCGTGGCACTGGAGAGCACCATCCGCGTAGGCGGCTACAAGCTGGTGCGCAACTACAACCATGTGGCCCAGCGGGACACCGAGCCCTTCGAGCTCTACGAGCTTTACGGGGAAAACGGCGAGCGCGTGGACATCGAGGAGGCCAAGAACCTCGCCACCGAGATGCCGGAGAAAACAAAAGAGCTCGATGACAAGCTCACTGCCATTCTCACGGAGATGAAGGCAAGCTATCCCTACTACAACCCGAACAGCAAGTCACCCCTGCCGCACAAGGACAAGGTCTGCAAGGTCACGTCCCACGAGCGTGATGGTGAGGTGGTGCGTGTGGAGTTTGAGGAAAAGGGAGCCAAGGTGGTACGCGCCAACCTGCTCTACACCCTCAATGGTGGCGAGAAGAGCGAGGAGTGGTACCGCACGCCTGCTACAGTGGCCGGTAATGTGGCCACAGCCACCCTGCCCAAGGGCACGACGCACTACGTGATCAACCTGATCGATGAGAACAACTTCCTGCGCAGCTACCCGGAGTTCCAGCGGCCCAAGGACGGCAAGGCCTTCTCCAAGCTGGGGATCGCGCGTTAGGCAAAGGCTGCTCGCAGACGGGCAAAAGCTTTAGGAGGGGGTGTGACCGATGGGTTCTGCTTGAGCGGTCGCTCCGCGACGCAAATCCTGATAACACGTTTTTTCCGTGGGTTAAAACCCACGGCTAACATGATTTGTCGCTACGCGACATCAA
>CAYXEC010000103.1:0-5829 GCA_964463855.1 uncultured Verrucomicrobiales bacterium
ATTCCCGCCTCCGCCTCCATTGAGCCACCTCTTGAGGGTGGTTTTTTATTTCCAGGGTGGAGTGCCGATGAGCGGGGCTTTGGCAGCGGGGTCAACGCCATGCGAAGTGTGTGCACCGTGGACCGGTGTCAGAATCAAGGCTCATCAGAATGAATGATTTTGATTGTCGGGCTGGAACGTGGTGATTAAATGACGCATGCGATATCTTGTGAGGCGTCTGTCACCGGTATCAGCGCGATCCAGACCAAATCCACAAAAACCGGATCCGCAAAAGGCTAACAGTATGAACAAACTCAACCACACCATGGTAGTTGCCACGCTGCTCTTCTCGCTTGGTTTCGCTCCCCGTTGTGCTGCCGAGATGAGAGAGTGGACCAGCGCCAAAGGCAGGACCCTTGAGGCGGAATTCGTCAGCAAAACAGATAACGAGCTTACTCTGAGGAAAGCATCCGGACAGGAAATCACCCGCGTATCAGGGTTTTTTAAGCTCTCTCTGCTTGCAGTGGGCCCGATAGCGGCTTAATTCATTGCACCATGCAAACAATGATCAAAAGCTACGCGATGACAGCAATGATGGCTCTGGCAGGATGTCTCACATCCTGTGCCGAGGAGAAGAAGGCGAATGGCAATCCAGGTGCTGCGGCCGCTGACACTGCCAACGTGGAGGCCCCGGGCGAGGTGAAGGATGTCCGTATTGAGCTCAAGACCAGCAAGGGCACGATCGAGGCTACCATCTATGCCTCCAAGGTGCCGATGACGGCCGCCAATTACCTCAACCTTGCCAAGCGTGGTTTTTACAATGGCCTGAAGTTTCACCGGGTCATTCCCAATTTTATGATTCAGGGGGGTGATCCCCAGGGAACCGGCAGGGGAGGTCCCGGCTACCGCTTCGCCGATGAGTTTGACCCCTCACTCAAGCATGATGGCCCGGGTGTCTTTTCCATGGCCAATGCCGGCCCCGGAACCAATGGCTCCCAGTTTTTCATCACCCACAAGGATACGCCCTGGCTGGATGGCAGGCACAGTGTGTTTGGCAAGGTCACCAAGGGCCAGAACGTGGTCGATTCCATTAACGGTGGAGATACCATTGAGTCCATCAAGGTGCTCGATTCCACCGACGCCTTGTTTGCAGCGCAACAAGAGAACATCGAGAAGTGGAATGCTGTATTGGATGCCTCTCGCTAGAATGGGGCGATCTTTACTTGCCTGAATTTTCCACACAAACTGAGACCCCCTGCACGTAAAAAACCATCTCCCCTCAAATGAGAGGGAGATGGTTTTTTGTATCGTGATGGTTTGCCCGTCATGCGGGCCTTCGCCTGACTTTTTAGTTGAGGGGGACTAGCTGAATGGTAACGCGCCTGTTTTGCTGGCGGCCGGCGGCGGTGTCATTGGAGGCAACCGGCTGGTCCGGGCCGCGACCATAGATGAGCATGCGCTGGGCCATAACACCCCTTGCTTGCAGATAACCGGCGACTGAGCGAGCACGCCGCTCCGAGAGACCGTAGTTGTAATTGCGCTCACCCACATTGTCGGTGTGTCCTGTGATGTCGACCATCGTGCGCTTGTATTTCGTCAGGATGATGCCAACCCCGTCGAGAGTGTTTTTGAAGCGTTCGGTGATGTTTGAGCTGTCTGTGGCAAAAGTGACGTCTCCGGGCATATTGAGAATCAGGTCATTGCCACTGCGGGTCACACTGACTCCGGTGCCCTCGAGGTGCCGCCTGAGCTCAGCCTCCTGTTTGTCCATGTAGTCACCGATGAGGCCACCTGTGAGAGCGCCAATGCCGGCTCCAACCATGGCTTTTTGGCGTCTGTCCGTGCTTCCGGATCCGGTCAGGGAGCCCAATCCGGCACCAATGAGGCCGCCGATTACCGCGCCTGAGGTTGCACGGCTGGTTTGTGGGTCACCGGTGTAGGGGTTGGTGGTCTGGCATGCGCTCAGGCCAAGAGCGGTGAGAAGGGAGAGTGTTGTTAATTTCACATTCATCATGCTGCAAAATTACGACATCTATACATGAATGCTACCAAAAAATGGTGCCCTGAGGCGGGATGATCAAATCTTGTTGTGCTGGCTGGATGTAGATAAACAACCGCCGGCTTCGGTGTTGCAGATGAGCACATTCGCAGGGACCCATGACAGAATGCTTTTCTCGCTTGCTGTGGCGCCTCTCTGTTGGTTTGCTGTGACCCGTGGACCGTCCCATGGAGTGGCGGTACCGTTGATACCTATGGCCATTGCACAAAACACCATCGCGCTTGTCTTTGATTATGACCAGACCTTGAGCCCGAGCTACATGCAGGATGATGTGATTTTTCCTGAGTTCGGGATCAATCCGGAGTCGTTCTGGAAAAAGTGTAACCGGCTGGTGCAGGAGCAGGGATGGGATGGCGAGCTCGCCTACATGCACTCCCTTGTGGGTTATCTTGAGATGGATCAGGTGACCAATGCGCGCCTTGTCGAGCTGGGTGCGAACCTGAGCTACTTCCCGGGGGTTCCGCAAATCTTTGATGAATTACGCAAGCGCTGCCTGGGCCCCCAACACGAGGCGAATGACATCACCATTGAGTATTACATCGTCTCCTCGGGCCTTAAGGCCTTACTTGACGGTTGCAGCATCAGGCACAATTTTCGCGCGGTTTATGGCTGCGAATTCGGTGAGGATGAGCAGGGTTACATCCGTCACGCCAAGAGAACCATTTCGCACACCACCAAGACCCAATTCCTGTTCCGCATCAACAAGGGCCTTCTGGACTACAAGGATGATGTCAATGATCACATGGATCCGGGCCTGCGCCCAATACCCTTTCAGAACATGATCTACGTGGGTGACGGCCCCACGGACGTGCCCTGCTTCACGGTGATGCGCAAAAACGGCGGTAATGCCATCGCCGTGTACAACCCGGACGACCCGACGCGGAACAGCTTCAGGAAGTGCTACCAGCTCTGTGCCAGGGCGGACAGGGTCAAGCACATTGCCCCTGCGGATTATTGTGAGGGAAGTCACCTGCGTTTGCTGCTTGAGCACATGGTGGGTGAGGTCGCGGACTCGATCTTGCGTCGCCAGATGGATGAAATCCAGAATGGCACGGTCGCCGCTCCCGGTTTCTGATGGTTCAAAGCACAATCCATTGATGCAACACGTTCACTTTATCGGCATTTGCGGCACGGCCATGGGCTCAGTGGCGGCAGCGATGCACGCCAAAGGCTTCAAGGTCACAGGCTCGGATGAAAATGTCTACCCACCGATGTCCACTTTTCTGGAGCAACAGGGCATTGAGATCTTTCCCGGTTACAAGGCGGAAAACATCCCGCAGACTGCGGAAATCATCGTGGTGGGCAATGCCATCAGCCGTGGCAACGAGGAAGCGGAGGCAGCACTCGAGCGCAAGCTTCTCTATGTCTCGCTGCCTGAGATTCTCAAGGAGCATTTCCTGCGTGGACATCGCAATCTGGTGGTTAGCGGCACCCACGGCAAGACCACGACGAGCTCCATGCTGGCGTGGCTGCTCAAGTCAGCCGGTGTCGACCCAAGCTATATGATTGGAGGCATTCCACGCAACCTCGGCCAGGGCGCGGCATTTACGGACTCGGAATTTGTGGTGCTCGAGGGGGATGAATATGACACCGCCTTTTTTGACAAACGCTCCAAGTTTCTGCACTACCTGCCCGAGGTCGTGGTGATCAACAACATCGAGTTTGATCATGCCGACATCTACAACTCGCTGGATGAAATCAAGCTGACTTTCAAGAGACTACTCAACATTGTGCCTCGAAACGGCATGGCCTTTGTCAACGGGGATTGTGCTAACAGCATGGATGTTGCCAGGGACACGCCGGCTCCGGTGAAGACGGTGGGTCTGGGAGAGCATTGTGAGCTGCAGATCACGGATATTGACTATGGCCGCGAGCAGACCAGTTTTGTCATTGATGGCGAGAGCTATGTCTTGCCCATGGCAGGTGAGTTCAATGTGCGTAACGCGGCCATGGCTGTATCTGCTGCCCGGTTCTCTGGATTCAGTGCGGATCAAATCAGGCAGGGGCTTGCCAGTTTTGAGGGTATTGCACGCCGTCAGGAGGTGCGAGGAATTGCAGGGGGAGTGCGGGTCATAGATGACTTTGCCCACCATCCCACCGCCATAGGCCTGGCAGTGGACAGTCTGCGCCAGCAGTATCCGGATTCCCGTCTCTGGGTCATCTTTGAGCCGCGTTCCAATACGACGCGGCGCAACGTCTTCCAGCACGAGCTCGCGGCTGCTTTGAGCAAGGCAGATCTGGCGGTGGTTCCTGCCGTGCCGGACCCGGAGAAGGTCGCCAGGGAGCAGCGCCTGGATCCTGAGAAACTAGTGCATGATGTCAAGGCAGCCGGCACAGAGTGCTGGTACTGTGAAACGGTCGATGACATCGTTGAGCTTGTTGCCAGTGAAAGCCAGGATGGCGACACCGTTGCTGTGCTCAGTAATGGTGGTTTTGGAGGTATTCACCAGAAGCTCCTCGACAGGCTGGCATGACCCTCGGGTGTCTGTTTAGCGGGTGGTCTTTTTAGGCCAGCTCTTGTATGCCCAAATGCCGTCCACGATTGCGCGGGCACAATTTTCCTGATAAGCGGCGGTGATGCATTTCTGGCGTTCGGTCGGGTTGCTGATGTAGCCACAC
Source organism: uncultured Verrucomicrobiales bacterium (assembly GCA_964463855.1). Classification (GTDB taxonomy): domain Bacteria; phylum Verrucomicrobiota; class Verrucomicrobiia; order Verrucomicrobiales; family Akkermansiaceae; genus Oceaniferula. Next base: position 4,658 of record CAYXEC010000103.1, read on the forward strand.
TCAACCAGGATCGCCGGGCAGCGCGTTGCCTTGAGAACACCCAGGTCCTTGCGTTGGCGGGTTTTGCCATTGCGCGTGTCGAGCCGGCTGAGCATCCTGAGATGAACGGCAGCTGCCAGCTTCTGACCCTGCTGGCTGTGGTAATAGGTTTCCACCCCATGGAGGCGCGTGCCAGTGTGTGCATTGAAGTGAATACTGACAAAGATGGCATTGCTGCTATAGCGGTTGGCGATGGCGGCGCGGTCGCCCAGAGTGATGAAGCGATCACTGCGACGTGTCATCGTCACTGGCATGCCTTTTGCCTTGAGCATTTTCTCAACCATCAGACCAACCTTGAGAGCGAGGTCCTTCTCATAGACACTGCCCCTGTGCGCGCCCTTGTCCTTGCCGCCGTGTCCGGGATCAATAATCACGCGCGATACTTCCCTGGCTTCTGTCTGGCCCGGAAATGCCATCATCAGAATGAGAACAAGCGTATTAAGTGTGATCTGGCTGGGCTTGATCATCTTTTTCTCCTTGGGATGGTTCGCCATCCACGGCTCCCTCAAAACTGCGCCGCCACTTCTTTGAGATGAGTGGACGGACCAGACCATAGACCAGGTAAAGTGTGAAAATAAAGGTGGGTGTGTACCAGCGGGTCTTCTCGTTAATGAGTAGGACGATCAGAAGTGCTCCGGCAAGAATGCCCCAGGGCGTTCCCCGGGTTTGAAAGTCGATTTTTTTGAAGCTGGGGTAGCGCAGATTGCTGATCATCAGCATGGAGAGGGCGAGCATGCCCGCAGCGAGAACCCAGTTCCAGTGACCCAGTTCGCGTTCGGTTTCTGAAAAGTAAATGAGCAGGTAAGTCACCGAGGCAATGAAACCAGCTGCCATGGGGATGGGAATGCCCCGGAAGTCCATGGACTTGCCCTTTTTGTGTGGCATGTTTGCCAGACAGTTGAAACGCGCCAGTCGCATAGCACCACAGAGCAGATAGATGAAAGCGATTGCCCAGCCAATCTTGCTTGGCAGGTTGAAGAGTACGGCTTTGGAAACCAACAGGGCAGGGGCCATGCCAAAGGAAACCACATCAGCGAGCGAGTCAAATTCCTGCCCGAATGGGGACTCCTGCCCGCCGATGCGTGCCAGCCTGCCGTCCAGCAGATCGAACAGGCATGAGCCGAAGATGAGCA
>CAYXEC010000104.1:0-5626 GCA_964463855.1 uncultured Verrucomicrobiales bacterium
GCGGCCAGGGATTTGCCGATGCCCGTGAGGGCTGTGCCCAGTGTTGTTGTTAAAATGGCGGTGGAGCCTGATTGCTTGAGAAAAGTGCGTTTGTTCATGGGCGTGTGACGAGTACGACAGGAAGCTTGGCATTAGCCAAAGTAATAAAGATACGCCCGCTGTTTCACAAATCTTTGTCGCTGGTGCGAAAATCTACTCAAGGGTTCCACCACGTGTTGAGCTTGCGGGTTAGCTCGGCAACTTTCTCCGGGTGGTCCTTAGCGATGTTGTTGCGCTCCATCGGATCCACGGCCAGGTTGAAGAGTTGGATTTTTTCCGCGGGTGCCTGCATCTGCCATCCCATGATGTCGAGCTGTGGGTGAAGCTCATGCCAGAGGGTGAGCTTCCAGTCCTTCTCCACACAAGACCGTGAACGGAGGCTGGCCTCAGGCTTGTGCACATCCAGCATGTCGTGGGCGAAGTTCTCAAGGAAGAGCTGCTTTCTGGCAGTGACGGCATCACGGTCGAGCAGATTGATTCCGGACATGGTTTTGGCTGGGGCGATGCCACAAGCGCGCAGCACGGTGGGGGCCAGATCAAGATTCGAGGCAAGCAAGGTATTATTCATCTCCGCTTGAACGCGCCCCGGCCAGCGGACCATGATCGGGGTACGCACGGCCAGTTCGTAAGGGGAGGACTTGACCGATCCCTTTCCCAAGCTGCCCCAGCCGTTGTCACAGAGATAGAGAACGATGGTGTTCTCGCTCAGCCCGCGCTTCTCAATCCGGTCGAGCACGTCGCCGCAGGTTTCGTCAAACCACTCACACATGGCGTAGTATTTCGCCTGTGAGCCGGCACCGGCTTTCACGTATTTTTGCAACAAGCGTTCCGGTGGGGTGTGCGGGGTGTGTGGCATGAAGGGCGCGTACCAGATCATGAAGGGCTTTTGCTCTTGCCCGGCCTTGTCGAGGAAGTTTTTGACCGGCTCCATGGTGTCGCGGCCAATGCTCAGGGAATACTCGGAACCGTGGCGCCCGGTTTTGCCCATGCTGTCGGTGAAGCCCGAAACCGCAGGATCCCCGTGCCAATACTTGCCAGTGTGCAGGGTCAAGTAACCACTGTCACGCAGCATGGCGGGTAGCTGGGGCTGCTTGGCGAAATAATCGATCCACTCACTGACCCTTTTGCCTGTGTCTTTGAGCGGGTCGTTGCCGGTGCGCCGATGCTCGTGGGGATACTGGCCGGTGAGCATGGTTGCCAGCGAGGGGCAGCACAGCGCGGTGGTCACGTAACCGCGGCGAAACACCAGGCTCTCCGAGGCGAGCTTGTCCAGCCGGGGAGTCTCGATGATGCCATGGCCCATGAAGCCATAGTCACCATAGCCCTGGTCATCACTGATCAGAACCACCACATTGGGTGGCGGAGAATCCTCGCCCTGTGCCGTGGCACTGCCGAGGCTAGCGAGGGCACAACAAAGAGTAGCCGTTAGGAGGTTGAACAAGCGCATGGCAAGGGGGTCTTGGTTACTTCAGGCTGATGGTGGTGGAGCTCATTACCTTCACCGGGCCAAGCAGGCCGGAATCCATCAGGGGTGCGTCAGGTTCGTTGTGGTAGAAGGGGTAGAAGCACCAGGTGACTCTCTGGTCCTTTGGCAGGGTGGCATCCTTGATGAGGCGGTTTTTCCAGACGTTAGTGACTTCGACTTTCACTTTGTTGGCTCCTGGTTTCACCACATCGGTGACATCGACACGGAAGGGAGGTTTCCACAGAACCCCCAGCGGCTTGTCATTCACAAAGACCTCGGCAACATGATTGACCTTGCCCAGATCGAGGTAAACGCGGCGTCCGTTCTGCAACCTTTCCTGGCTGATGTTGATGCCCTTTTCATAGCTGGCAGTGCCTGAGAAATACTTGATGCCTTCCTCCGGGCGAGTGGTCCATGAAACGAGCTCGTCAAAGACATGCTCGCCTGCGGGTGCTCCGCGCTCAGGCTGGAAGCTCACACTCCAGCCCTGGGGCACGGTTTCGGCTGCGGGCAGGTCGGTGACACTCACCTGGGCCTTGTTGCCGTCGGCAAACTCTGCCGCGTAGTTGCCGTTTTCCCAGACAGTGAAATCAAGGTCATTGCCGTCGAGCGAGACCGCCTGGCCGTCTTTGGTGAGTTTGGTCAACATGGACCGGTAGTCGACCTGGCGGAATGCGACAAAGCGTGAATCGTAGGGGTCGAGCTTCAGCTTGATTGTGGTTACTTTGCCATCATCCGCGTAGTGGGTCAGGTGGCTGCGCTCGCCAGTGGCAGGGTCCCAGAGCTCGGGGGCCTTGCCCGTTACTCGGAAGCTGAGTGTGGCTTCTTCCGGCTGCTGTGACTGGCTGGCAAAGAAGTAGATGTCCCCATCACCTATTTTGCGGTGAATGTAGCGGATCTGCTTTTTGGAGGTGGCAAAGTCATCCGCGATTTTTTGCTGCTCCTCAGCTGTTTCTTGACCGGGAAGCGTTGCCTTGAAATCGGGCTGCAGGCCATCGGCGGCGAGGATCTGCTCAAAGCTCTTGCCGGTGATGACCCGCCCTTTGCCGACCTTGCGTTCACCTGGTCCAGAACCTCCTGCATCAGGTTTTTGTGGCCAGATTTTTGCGGCAAGTTCCTGGATCCTTTGATCGGCATTGGGGAAACTGTTCAGTGATGGGGAACGTGACGGGCGAGGCCCGATCACCGTGGCGCCGGCCGTCACCAGCTCATAGACTTTTTCCAATGCCTCCGGCGTGTAGCGGGCGTGGTGCGGGAGAACTAGGTAGGCGTAACGCATACCACTCGGTAATGCGACCATGCCATCCTCAACGCTCATCATATCCAGGATTTCCCGGTTGCAGACATCATAGTCATAGCCCTCGGGAAGGACCGGCAGCATCCTCTTGCGTGGGTCCAGAGCGCCCGGTGCAAAGTACCAGGCACTGCCCGGCACATCCTCGCCGTAGTAGTAACATACATCGGCAAAGAAACGCCCCTGGCGCAGCATGAACTGACAACGCCTCAGGTAGGTGATCCAGTCCCGTGCCTGGTCCCACCAGGTGACACTGCGCTGCATGTGCACACCAAATTGCCCAAGGGTCATGCCGGGCTCACGATCATCCGGTTGGTGGGCGTAGCAGTGAAAGACAATCTCATTCATGCCCTTGCAGAACTGCCGGTCACCCACAGATTTGAGGCTATAGGGGTGTTGGGTAAAGCCGTCGTGATGGCCAAAGGAGGTGAAGGCTTCACAGGAGACGATCTCCTTGCCATAGACGTGTGCTGCAACCGCCGCCTCCTTGGTATTGTCCTGGCCACCCGGCCATTGCGGGAAGCGCGGATCTTTTTTGGGCCCGAGCCAGAACTCGCCTTGCGGGATATCCATCTGGCCTTGCACCTGAATCTGGTCACATTGAATGGGAATGCCAATGCCCGGAGCCTCGGCAGAGAGTTTCAGGCCGTAGGGCTCGATATACTCCCGGAAGGCACCATAGAAATTAAACGCGATCAGGTCCCCGATCGTGCGCCGGTAATCCCAGAGGAAGCGCTCAGTCTGGTCCACACTGCCCACGAAACGGCCGGTTAGCGCGGGGAGCCACTTGCGCATGTTGTATCCACGCCGTTGCTCAAACTCCTCCGGAAACTTCGCTGTCCAGGTCTGGCAGCCAGCTTCCCAGCTATCGATGTTCATCTCCGTCAGCACCTTGCCGGTCAGGGGGCCCATACGCTCCAAGGTCTTTTTGACCACTCCCTGCTCCATATGGAAGTGAAGGGCCTCGACACTCATTTTGTCAGTCTCCAGGCCCTTGTTGTGCTCTGCTGCCGGGTGGATTTCATTGCCGTTAGTGGTGTGGCCAAAGCGCAGGATGGTCCACTTGCCCGCAGGCAGGGTGTAATCCAGGGTGCCGTCTGCCTTGAGGTGATCGGTGAGGTCAAGGATCTGGTCTGGCTGGATGGTCTGGTCCGCGGGGACCACCTGTGCTGTCGGGTTGGAGATGGTCGGCTGGGTGCGCTGACGGCCGGCCTTGGTGCGGATTTGGTTCAGGCGGGACGAGAGGAAGTTCACCTCATAGAGTTTCATGCCCACCTTGGGATTGGGTGCCATGAGCTCAAGTTTGACGAAACGTGCCTTGCGCTCGGGAAAGCCCTCGATCAATTCCTCACGAGCAGGATCAAAGTGGTTGTGCCAGCGGGTATGAGCGATCAATTGCCGCCATTGCTTGCCATCGTCACTGCTGTGGAGCTTCAGGACTCGCATGGTGCTGTCTTCCCGCATCTGCATGCTGAGTGAACGCACGGTGATGGGCTCCGCAAATTCAAATACCAGGGTGCGGCTTTTTTCCTCCGCTTTCCAGCCGGGCAGCGCAACGAAAGTGTTTGGGTCGCCATCCACAGCGGCTGACCAGTCAATACCCGCGAGCTCTGAGCTCACCTTCACCTTGCGGGATGCCAGGGACTCTGCTTCACCGGGCAGGGTGGGGTAGGCCAGAACTGCCACCTCACGATAAAATCCGCGGTTCTTGGTTGGCTGGGGAAGCTGGATGGGTGCGGTGTTGCTGCCCTCCACAAAGTGGTGGCGCCAGACAATGTCCTGCATGGAGAGTTCCGCCGGCACCCAAGGGCCACCGGCGACCCAGCCGACACAGCTCCCGAAACTGAGCTCAAGTCCAAGCCGTTCACATTCCTTCACCGCATGGTCTACCTTGGTATACCATTGCGGCGTGCCAAAGACATCATTGCCATGTGTTTCCGGAGGTCCTCCCTGGGGCAGGTTGACCATGTGCGCGCCCTTGTAGCCGAGCTCCTTCATCGCCTCGAGATCCTTGGTAATGCCATCGATGGTGATGTTGTCATTGAGCCAGTGCCACCAGGTGCGTGGGCCATACTGTGGGGCGGGGTCGGCAAAACCTTCTTCCAGGGAAGGGGCGGCTGTGGCTGCTGTAGCAAGAAGGGTGGAACAGAGAAGGGACGCGAGGCCCTGGGGTATACGTTTGGTCATGATGAATGGATGGAAATGATCGAGCCTAGCGCTTGGGCATTGCCGTTAAAATGCACAATTTGACAAAAAATTTGTACAAAATGACTGCTGTCCGGACTATACGCAGAACAAGGGCATGGACTTTCGCGACTTGCTAAACTGCGCGCTCGCTATTTTGCCTGCCCCTTGAGCTCGCGGAAGCGCTGGCGCATCTCATCGAGCATGTTAGCATGTGCGGCGACCTGGGCGAGATCGTTTTCCTCGCGCGGGTCGGCCTTGAGGTCGAAGAGCTGTTCGACCTCGTGCTGGGGCCAGTAGATGTATTTCCAGTCCTTGCGCACCAAGGCCTCGGACGCGGGGATGAAGGTTTTGTCCCGGATACAAGGATGCTCGTAGAAGAACTCCGTGCGCCACCCGGGTTTGTCATCAGCGAGATAAAGAGCTGCCATGTCCTTGCCCTGCATGCCCTTGGGTGCTTCCAGCCCGGCGGCGGAGAGGATGGTCGGGGCGAGGTCCACACTCAGGGTGAAGTCTTCATTGGTGGCGCCATGGTTCTTCTCCGGCATGCGCGGGTCCCGGATGATCAGTGGCACGCGGATGCTTTCCTGATGCGGATACCACTTGTCTGCCAGGCCGTGCTCGGCGTGGTAGTAGCCATTGTC
>CAYXEC010000105.1:0-5594 GCA_964463855.1 uncultured Verrucomicrobiales bacterium
GCCAGGAGTAACAGCGATGTGCAAGGCAGGGCCTGTCGTGATGCGGCGCGGTGGGTCATTCTCGGTAAAGCAGCATGGGTGTTCTCTTGTTATTACGTGGCGCTCACTTGGGGGCAATGGGAGGGCAATGGGCCGCCAGGAAATCGGCACTGCGCCGGATGATCTCATCCTTGGTGGGCTTGATGGGTGTCTTGCCATCCGCCTGGCGCCAGTTGTGGCCGGCGTTTTGGATGATCATGATTTCCACCGGAGCCCCGATGGCCTCGGCTTTTTTAGCCATGTAGTGGGCGTGATGCACCGGGATGGTGGTGTCCCCGTCTCCCTGGATCATGAGCAGGGGCGGGCTCTTCCCGGTGAGGTAGGTGACCGGGCTGACCTCGCGGTAGAGGCTGAGCTTGTCAGCGGGATCGTAGTTCTCCGGCAGGACGCGGGCGCCAAAGCGGTCCCGGAAGTTCGGCCTGCCATCGGGGTTGAAGAGCTCGGTTTTCTCAAAGTCACCGGGGCCATACCAGGAAACACCGGCGCGCAGGGTGTAGCCGGCATCCGCAAGCGCCGGGTCACCGGGCAGGGAGGAGGGGGGTGAGAGCAGTAGCATCTGGGCGATGTGACCACCGGCGGAGTCACCAAAGGTGAAGAAATGCTGCGGATCAAGTCGGTAGGTGGCGGCGTTTCTGGCGAGGAAGCGCATGGCGTCCTTGCTGTCGATGACACAGTCCCTGATCGTGCTGCTTCCCTTTTGGCAGAGCCGGTACTGGACGGCCGCCACACAGAAGCCTTTGCGCAGGATGGCATCCACGGCCTTGCCCGGGTTGCCGCTCCGGGCCTTGTCCTTGCTGCCCGCGGCCCAGCCACCACCGTGGGTGTAGATGGCGAGCGGGTAGGCGCCGGTGGGTTTTGCCGCCGGGTAGTAGAGGTCCAGCTTGAGCGGGCCCCGGTCGGTGGTTTTGTAGGTGATGTCAAGCTGTTGATTAACCGCTGGCTGCGGCTGTGCCGCAGCAGAAGACGGCATTGTGAAGAGTATGGAGAGTAAAAGAATGAGGCGTTTCATGAGCTTGGGAATGGCTGGCGGTTGCTTGCTGCTGGTGAAGCTGGCCCCTGGACCCTAGCGCCCGACTCGCTCCAGGGTGATTTGCTTCAGGTTGAGCACGTAGCCCTTGGGTGCGCTTTTGGGCACAAAGCGCAGGGTGTGTTTTCCTTGGGTAAGTATAAGCTCACCCAGGGCAACGTCCTTATAATCATTCCAGGCTTTGTTTCCTGAGCTTCCCTTGGTCGTGCCACTGAGCGATTGGCCGTTGATTTGTAGCTCATAGGTGGCGCCTGCTAGCTGCGCGGCGACTGCCTGGTTGAGCGTGACTTTGTAGCTCCCCGGGCTCTTCACATTGAGCTTCCATGAGAGGGTGGTGTTGAGGTCACGGTATTGGCCAATGTGGCGGTCTTTTTCATTGATGGCACCGGTGCCGTGAATGGTTGCCAGATAGGCATCGATCTGTGTCTTGGCACCACTGACGGTGACCGGTGCCTTCAGGACCAGTGCCTCTGATTCCGCTGAGAGTGGGCTCAGGCCATTGGCTCCCTTGTCGGTGTAGTAGGCCCGGAGCACGTAGATGCCTTTCTGGTCATTGGGGTGAGCGGGGCGTTTGATGGTTTTGAGCGTGCCGGTATTGCTACGCGAGATGTTGGCAGGGTCTCCGGTCATGTCCAGAATGGCGGTGATCATCTCACTGATGTGCTGGTCACTGATGTGAGCTTGCGCGGGCATGGGAATGTGACCAAAGGCACCGTTGCCGCCCTTCTTGATTTTCTCGAGCAGGTAGCTGCGGTTTTCCGCGGTGTCCTTGTAGCGCAGGGCCACCTCCATGTAGCTCGGACCCACGGATTTTGACTGGGCCAGGTGGCAGGCAAAGCAGTGGTTTTTCTCGATAAGCTTCACTCCCGGAAGCAGCAGGTTCATGCCCTCCAGGCGTGGGTCCGCGGTGGAGCCCGCATCGGTGTTGATTTTGCCCGGTGGCACACTGCGGTCCGGCCGGTACTCGGCAATGACCTCGATGTCCGCGGTCGTGAGGGGGCCATCCTCCTTGTCCTGGCCGGAAACCTCATAGCGGATGTCACTGTCCCAATCAAAGTAAGGATCGTCCCCGGTGAGCTTGAGTGAGAGGGTGGGGCGCTCGTTGCCTGAGATGATCTTCAAGGAGTCCCGGTTCTCCTTGCCATGGCTGTCTGTGACGGTAATTGACGCGTTGTAGATTCCCGGTGTGCTGTAGTTGTGAGTTGGATTGGCCTCGTCAGAGCTGCTGCCATCACCAAAGTCCCAGTGGTAGGTGATGGGGTCCCCGTCCTTGTCGACGGTGCCCTTGGAGGAGAAGTTCACAGTGAGAGGAACCCCTCCAACACTTTTGTCCGCGGCCATGCGAACCACAGGCCGGCGGTTCTCACCACCGTAGCGCACTTTGATCAGGCAGCTGTCCGTGTTGCTGTGCCAGGCGGAGCCATAGTCGAGGATGTAGAGGTCCCCCTGGTTGCCCAGCTTGATGTCGATGGGGTGCTTGAGCTTGATGGAATCCAGGAAGGGCTCGAGTTTCACGGCCTGGTTGTTCTCATCCAGGGTGATCATCATGATGCGCGCGCGCACCCAGTCATACCACATGGGCTTGCCATCAAAGTAGGGTGGGAAATTGTGCTCCAGCCCCTCCTGGTAGATGACCGGTCCCGCCATGGCATTGCGGCCACCGTCCCCGAGTTCAGGGAACTCCTCCGACCTTGCGTAGGGATACCAGATGGTGGCGGGGTTCACAGGAGGTAGCTCCTTGAGGCCCGTGTTGCGCGGGGAATCATTGACAATGCCCTCGGCAAAGGAGGCGCCGGATTTACCGGTCTGGTAATCGTATTCATTGTAGTACTCGACACCCACGTGGTAGGGCCAGCCAAAGTAACCTGCCTTGGTGGCGATATTATACTCATCGTGCCCGCGCGGGCCGCGGTCGTTTTTCTCCCTGGCATCCGGGCCCACCTCGCCCCAGTGCAGGTAGCCGGTTTTGCGGTCGACAAAAATGCGGAAGGGGTTGCGGCATCCCTTGACGTAAATTTCCGGGCGCGTCTTGGCCGTGCCGGGCGCGTAGAGGTTGCCCCCGGGGATGTCGTAGCTGCCATCCTCGTTGATGATGATGCGCAGGATGGCACCGCGCAGGTCATTGGAGTTACCCGCGGAGCGCTGGGCATCCCGGTGCAGGCCCTCTGCCGACTCATCGATGGGTGCGTAGCCGTCCGCGGCGTGTGGGTTGGTGTTGTCCCCGGTGGCGATGAAGAGCTCGCGGTTGTTGCCAAAGTGGATCGAGCCGGCGTGGTGCGGGCCGGCGTGACGCTCGGTGGGGACTTCCAGGATGTTGACCTCGTCGACGAGCCGGTTGTCCTTGAAGGTCAGCCGGGACAGGCGGTTGCAGTCTTTCTCAATGGGGGAGTAGTAGAAGTAGATGTAGTTGTTGTTCTCAAAGTCCGGATCCAGGGCGATGCCCAGAACTCCGCACTCACTGCCACCGCGGTACTTGTAGATGGGCTCAATGCGGCGGTTGCGGTGATGTGCCGGAAGCTCATGGATGGTGATGGGTGTTCCCACGGCCGGATCATAGAGTTTGACCGGACCCGTGCGCTCGGCAATGAAGATGCGCTCCTTGTGATCAATGGCGATTTGCATCGGGTCATTGAGCGAGGGAATGATCGTGCTCACCTCAAAGTAGTCATCGCCGGGCAGCGCGCTGATGTTCGGTCCTTGCTCAGCGAGGAGCATGGTGATGAGGCTCGTAAAAGCAGCCAGTGTGAGGATGGATAATTTCATCAATGAAAAGTGTCAGGGTTTGCTCTGCAGCAATCGATACAGGGTAAGTGTATAGCGGGGTTTCAGAAGCGCAGCAAAAAGTGTCTGCAGGATAAGACATTGACGATTTATGATAAACTTGGCAGGCGGCTTGTCGGCGCGCGTGCTGGCGTGGGCATGCAGCGACAAAAGCCGGCAGAAGTGCGGGCGAAGCGGCGAAAACCGGCTGGAAATCAAGGGCAGCCGGCATGCAAAGCCGGCCCAGCCGGTGGTAAGCCCGGGCTACTTGTTGACGACCGTCTTGTGGTAGACAGGTGGGCGGCAATAAACGATGTTATCGACCTTGGTGCAAATGATTGCAAAGTCGTTATGGTCCTCCGATGTGCTGTAGTTCTTGTAGGGGGCTTTCGACTTGTTGGGCATGGAGTTCCAGTAATTTTGTGCCAGTTCACCGGTCAGGATCTCAGTGGGGCCGGTGAGGTAGACCACGGATTCCATCGTGGGAGAGGCAAACATCCACTCCACCGATGGGTTTTCCTGGAGGTTTTTGATTTTCTGGGTGGTGGGCGCGGAGATGGCAACCACGGTCTCCATGGAGCTGTCCGCGAGCACATTCATCCATGCTGCGTGAGGCTGGCCAATGCTGTTGGCCGTGGTCATCACTGCTGCCTTGGTATGGGATACCAGTTCACTGGCTGCCATCCATATTTTGGTGTTTGTGTCCATGGTTTTAGCCGGTCCTGTTTTTTGCAGCATCCGATTATTAGCCCATTGAGTACGAACGGGTAGCCCCGCGCAAGTTAAATTGCGTGTGAAACGACAGGTTGTGACAGCCGGTTTTGTTAGTCAGGTGGCAATCAATGACGCCGTCTGGCCTAACTTCCAAAGGCCTTGACCCAGTCCGGGTTTTGCGGCCCGAAGATCTTGAGCATCACAATGGGATCCGTGGGGGAGGGGTTGGTAATGCTCACCCCTGCCTGGGCCGTAGCCTCCGTGACAAAGTACTCGTCGTGGGTGAGCTGGCCAAAGCGGATCATCGTCGGTGTCTCGATGTGTCTGGAGCCCATCGTGCCGTGGCCCTGCATCATGATCATGCCGTAGCAGGCGGCATTCTTGATGGTCACCGTGCGGCCGGGGAGTACGGTGACTTCCGTGGCACTGTAGGCTTCATTGCGGTAACAGATCCACTTCTCATCGTAGCCGTGTTCCTCGACTTCCGCGGCACTGTCAAAGCATGACCTGGGCTCCATGTAGTGGTTCTCGACAAAGTTCGGGTCCACGTTGGACTCCCAGTCCAGAACCTCGATGAGGTAGTCAAAGTCACCCAGCTTGTCTTCCGGGCAGTCCTTCCACAGTAGCTCGGTGGGAACCACCTGGTGATTGACCACGGACTGATACATGGCGTACACGTCAGAGGCCTTCTGCGGCTCGAAAGTACACAGACTGCCAGGTGCGTGCAGGATACCGGGAGGCACGTCCCAGCCGGTTCCCGGGTCAAGGCGGTAGGCTTTGGAGTAGCTGGTGATCTTGTTGTCGCCCTTGGTGAAGTTCACCAGGCACTCGCGGATCTGGTCCTTGGTCGTGCCCGGCTCAAAGCCGAAGAAGGTATAGGGGAAATCCGCTCCGTAGTTGTTGACCTGGGGAGGGAAGTAGTAGGCCTCGGGCTTGCCGAGCTGGCCGACTTTGGCGGCATACTCGTCACTGTGGTGGACGTGGTGGGGCAGGGGGCCCTTGTTGTCAAAAAACTTGGAGTAGACCGGCCACTTCTGGTGCTCATCCCAGAGGC
>CAYXEC010000106.1:0-5591 GCA_964463855.1 uncultured Verrucomicrobiales bacterium
ACTGTCCGGGCCGGCATCTCCACAACGCGATCCAGATCATAGGACATTGAGCGCAGGCCATAGAAGAAAGCGAGAAGCAGAAAGCACCAAGCTAGAAAGACCCCCACGTAGCCAACCGCTCTGGCAGGCCATTTCAACAATATGTTCCAGTCAGAACTCATGCGGTCCACTACACCAAAAGGCCAGCCCATCATGGCAAACAAGCAACCTCTCTTTCCACTGGGATTGCGCCTGCGGTTTGCCTTTTTTCTGGCTGCGCGGCGTCTCGGAGCTGTTTTCCCTGAAGCCGCTTTTTTGCGTCCGGTTTTGGACGCAGGGGATCGGGAGCGGGATGTGGATTTTTTTGCTGCCATGGCGTATGGTGTCCAAGGACTGGAAAGAATGATTGTTTCCAGCGCAGAGCATCTGTATCGGCTGAGTATCTCAGGGCAACCCTGAATACATCAGACAAGCCGATCGGATGGCGAAATTTGTGGCACAAACCTCAATTTATGCAACGCTTGTCATTACGAATTTGCATGATCCACCCAAAGCACACCACGAGCATGAGAACCTTGTTGGGAATTCTCACAACAGCTGCCTGCCTGATTTGTTTGAGCCAGCGAGGGGTATCAGCCCCAAGCCCTGAAAACATCGGTCAACTTAGATCGCTGGAGACCAAGGTCAAAGAGGTGGTCCAAAAGGTGCTTCCTGCAACGGTGTCGCTCTTCTCCTTCGATACTGGAGCATCAGGCAGTGGTGTTGTCGTCAACAAGGACGGGCTCATCCTGACCGCGGGCCATGTCGTCCGTGGTGCCGAGCAGATGACCGTTATTTTCCCAAACGGCAAGCAGGCCACAGGCAAGGTCCTGGGTGCGAACTACACGCGTGATACCGCCATGGTCCAAATTCTTGATCCGAGACCAAGAGGCGGCTGGCCACATGCAAACGTGGGCGATTCCAGGAAACTTGTCTCTGGGGATCTTGTCATTGCCCTCGGCCATGCCGGCGGCTACGACTCGGTGCGCACGCCCCCGCTGCGCTTTGGCCGGGTCATCGCCCAGGGACACGATCATTTTCTGAGTACGGATTGCGCTTTGATCGGCGGTGATAGCGGCGGTCCGCTGTTTGATCTCAACGGACGCGTTGTAGCGATCCACTCCTCCATAGGCTATAACCTCTCTATGAATAATCATGCCGGGATTGCCGGTGTGTTGCAGGACTGGGAGAAACTCAAGAAAGGTGAAACCTGGGGACGCCTCGGCGGCAGCTCTCTACTGGACGACCCGGATTCACCCGTCATCGGGATCGTCCCGGGCTTTTCCACTAAGCCAGGTGTTGGCATTCAACACGTCTTTGAGGGTGGACCAGCCCACGAGGCCGGTCTCCGTACCGGGGACATCATCTACCGTGTTAACGACAGGCCTGTCTCCGATCTGGGCGCATTGCACGTCGTCATTGCCCGTCACGAGCCCGGTGAAATCATTCAGGTTCACGCCTATCGCGGCCAGAACTCAGTCTCCCGCAAGGTGAAGCTGGGCCGCCGTGGCGATATTGCCCCCCGTTAAAAACCCTCAAACGATACACCATTCTCCATCTGCCATCATGAAATTCCCAGCAGTCATTGTAACATGCGCATGGATGGGCTTTGCCAGTTTGGGCCTCGCCCAGCATTCCGTGATCATGCCGGACCCCATGGAGGGCCTTTCCAGACAGGAAAAATGGGCGCTGATCAATCAAGCAACCAACTTCTACAACGCCCCAAGAGAAAAGGTTGCGACTGCCGCAAAAAGCACGGTTACCCTCTACCAGGCCGGCACCAGGGTCTCGTATGGCACGGTAGTGAGGCACAAGATGCTTGGGCAGCCCACCATCCTCACCAAATGGAGTGAGATCAACCGTGCCCGCGGCCCGTTGGTTGCCGTCACCCCTGAAGGAAAGGGATTTTCGGTCGGGCTGACCGGACTCTATCCGGAGCATGATCTGGCCCTTTTGCACTATGACAGTGCAAACATCAAACTCCCTCCGCTCGACCTGTCCCAAACTGTTTCAGTGTCACTGGGCAGCTTTATGCTCCTGGCACAGCCTGATGGGGAAGTCGGGAGCATGGGCGTTGTCAGTGTCGAAGACCGCAGCTTGCGAGACCGGGACAAAGCCTATCTCGGAGTCATCATGGACTCCCCCCAACAGGGGGAGGATGGCGTTGCCTTGAAGCAAATCATGCCGGGATCTGCTGCGGCCAATGCAGGACTTCGACAAGGTGACATCATCCTCGCACTTGATCGCGAAGATCTGACCGGAGCCATGGAAATGAAAACCCTGCTCCAAAGGCTCGAGCCGGGCTCCAAGGTGAAAGTGACCTACCGACGCGGCAATATGCGTAAAAATACAACCGTCGAACTCGGCTCCCTTTCAGAGAATTCCTCCATTCGGCGCATTCCCCAACACCGCATGGACCTTATGGAGAGCATGGGCGCCACCCCGAGTGCCAGACGTGCTGATTTCCCCAGCGTCATCCAGTCCGATATGCCGATCCACCCCACTGACGCGGGGGCACCGGTGACTGATCTGGACGGCAATATCGCCGGTATTGCGATTGCTCGCGGCAGTCGCATCAAGACCTACATTATTCCCGGCAGCACGATCAGGGAGCTTCTCTCAACTCCCCCGCTTTCCCTTGAGAAAGCGCAAGCCCTCCTGTCCCGTTTCGATCAAACCGCGTCCAAAAACCAGCAAGAGAGCCTGGCCGATCAAGTCAGACGCCTGTTGGGCAAAAGCAGGGCAGCTGATGGCAAAAACCGCTAAAAAAGAAAAAAACGGGGTCAAAAGCGCAAAAAACAGGTTGAATTGAGCATCTTTTTCTTGCCAGAAAGCAATCTATTCCTATCCTAACCAACTAATCCAAGCGGGGTTCTCACTCCCCGCTTTTTATTTTGTATCAAAAAACAAAAAAAGACTGATTTCCAACAACAAACAAACTGACAAACCATGAATCCCATCATCACTCCCTTTGCCGGCCTTGCAGGTCTTGTGATTGCATTCCTGATCCTTGCAACCATTCTCAAGCGCCCCGGTGGTGAGGGCAAGGTGAAGGAAATTGCCGACCAGATTCACAAGGGGGCCATGGTGTTCATGCGGCGCGAGTTTTTGTTGATCTCTTTCTTTGCGATTCTTATCGCTGTGCTTCTGTTCTTTTTCCAGAAGGATGAATACGGCAAAGACCAGTCCCTTGCCTTCGTATTTGGCTGTCTGGCATCCTCCTTTGCGGGTTTCGTAGGCATGTTCACTGCCACCAAGTCAAACGTGCGCACAACCTTGGCAGCCAGGGACAATGGGCAGGCGGATGCGCTCGGCGTGGCCTTTTTCGGCGGATCCGTCATGGGTCTGACGGTTGCCTCCATGGGCCTGATCGGTCTCGGGGGACTGTTTTACTTTTACAAGGACAATCCTGACGTGGCGGAAATCATGGAAGGATTTGCCATGGGAGCCTCTCTCGTCGCCCTTTTCTACCGCGTCGGCGGGGGCATTTTCACCAAGGCCGCAGATGTGGGCGCTGACCTCGTCGGCAAAGTTGAGGCAGGTATTCCAGAGGATGACCCGCGCAACCCCGGTGTGATTGCCGATAACGTGGGCGACAACGTCGGTGATGTCGCCGGCATGGGATCGGACATCTTCGAGTCTTACTGTGGTGCCCAAATTGCGACCATTGCCATTGCCGGGGCCCTCTCCGTCTCCGCAGCGGATGCCCTAGGTGCCGAGGTCAAGGATCTGATGTTCCTGCCACTTGCCCTGACCACCGTGGGTCTGCTCTGCTCCATTCTGGGCATTCTTCTGGTGAAGATGATGTCCGCTAAAAATCCGGCCAGCGCGCTGCGCATCGGCACCATAGGCGCCGCAATCATTTTCATCGTTGCCACATTCGGATACACCAACATGCAAGGGCTCAGTGCCAATATCGCCCTTGCCGTGCTCTGTGGCGCTGTTGGCGGCATCATTATCGGCCTGATTACGGAATACTACACAGGAGGAAAGCCTATCCGCGACATTGCCAAATCAGGGGAAACCGGTGTAGCCACCGTGATGATCAGCGGGCTTTCCGTCGGTCTGAAATCGGTTGCCATTCCGCTTCTCACCCTGGCTGCGACTATTTTTGTCTCTTACGAATTTGCCGGACTCTACGGAGTGGGCCTTGCCGCTGTGGGCATGCTTGGAACCGTGGGCATCACCATGGCGATCGATGCTTACGGCCCTGTTGCCGACAACGCCGGCGGTATTGCCGAGATGAGTGCCATGGGACCTGAAACCCGCAAGATCACGGATGGCCTTGATGCGGTGGGCAACACCACCGCTGCCATCGGCAAGGGTTTTGCCATCGGTGCCGCCGGACTGGCTGCATTGGCTCTCATTACAGCCTTCATCAAGAAGTCCGGTGTGGCGGAAGGTTTCAACTTCGCCGATGAAGACGTCTTACGCACCTTCTTTGTCGGTCTCTTCATCGGAGGTATTGTTCCCTTCCTCAATGGCGCTATCACCATGGATGCCGTGGGCAGTGCCGCCTTTGAGATGATCAATGAAATCCGCCGCCAGTTCCGCGAGATCCCCGGTCTGCTGGAAGGATCCGGCAAACCGGATTCCGAAAAGTGTATCGACATCGCCACCCGCGCCGCCACCAAGCAAATGATCCTACCAGCCTTGTTGGCCGTGGGTACTCCGATTCTAGTCGGCTTTGGCTTTAACGCCATAGGCGGAGCAGGAGTCGGCGCCATCGCACTCACCGGCACTCTCTGCGGCGCCCTGCTGGGTTGCATTCTCATGGCACTGTTCATGTCCAATGCTGGAGGCGCTTGGGACAACGCCAAGAAATACGTCGAGGAGGGACACTACGGAGGCAAAAATTCCGAGACCCACAAGGGCTGTGTCGTCGGCGACACCGTGGGCGACCCCTTCAAGGATACTTCCGGACCTTCAATGAACATTCTCATCAATGTCATGGCTATTGTCAGCCTTGTGATTGCGCCTTTACTCTAGGCGCATTGATCGATCAGCGCGCGATTCATGCCACGCTCAGAGCACAAACCGAGACGTGACAAGCAAAGGAGACATGGCTCATCACCAAGTCTTCGAGGTAGATCCCTACCTTACAAAAAACGATACATCGCAGCGGTGTTGGCTGCACTGGTGTTCTACCTCAGCATCATCGCACTGCTAACTGCGGCTGCCACCTTTTTCTTCGTCCCTGCCGAGCTCAAAAAACAGCTGCCGACATTCTGGTGGGCTGCATGGTGGTCCTATCAGGTTCATGGCTCGCATCCTATGTGAAACGCCGTAAAGCACTGTGTCCTCTGTGTAAATGCACCCCCTTTCTCGACAATCTGGCTCACAAACATGAGCATGCATATAGAATCAAGCCATTGAATTATGGCACGACCGCGATCCTGACGACCATCCTGTTTCAACGCTGGCGTTGCATGTATTGCGGCACACCATTTGATTTGCTCAAAAAGTCAAAACGGTCCTAGGCGGCAGCGCGGTGCCCTCGCCCCTGTGCTGAACGTGACAAAAAAATGAGGGCCTGCGCAGGCAGACCCTCATTCTCCAGACAAACTGAACTA
>CAYXEC010000107.1:0-5356 GCA_964463855.1 uncultured Verrucomicrobiales bacterium
TGATCGTCTTTGCCTTGACCCGTTTCATGCCCGGAAGCCCGATTGAGAGGGCGATGCAGGAGGCAGCCCAAGCCGGCGACGAGAGCTCCAAGGGTGCCGGTGGTAGCAGGGAAAATCAGGGAGGGATGAATGACGAGCAGGCTGAGGAGCTCGAGGAGGAATACGGTTATGACAAGCCGGTCCTGGTGGCCTACTTTCAGTGGCTGGGTCTCTGGAAGCGTGAGCGTCTGCAGAGCAAGGGGGTCTTTGAAAAAGGCGGCGAGGATGCCATTGGAGATGGCAAGGTGGAGGATTTCAAGCGGCAGACGCTGGTCGTGCTCAAAGGCAGTGGCCGCCGGGTCAAGGTCAGCTGGGATGGCGAGGATGTCACTACGGCCAGGGCGGTCTTTGTGGGCGATGGCAGTGATGTGGCCGCGAAGGGCTGGAATGTGCGGGTGGAAACTCCTCTGGAACGGCAGGAGAGGTGGGCGCGCCGGGTGCAGGCGGATGTGGCTGAGGCTCCGCCCTATGCCCACCGTGCCGTGCTCTACAAATCCAGGTTCTCGGGCTTGCTGCAGGGGGACCTGGGTAACTCCATCACCTATCAGGACAGGGTCATTGACATGATCTTGCAGCGTGTGCCCATCGCGCTCTACTTCGGGCTGCTTTCCACCATCATTATTTACAGTGTCTGCATCCCGCTGGGGGTGCTCAAGGCGATCAAGCACCGCACGCCCATGGACAACATCTCCTCGGTCCTGGTGTTTGTGGGGTATTCGATTCCCGGCTTCTCGCTGGGAGCGGTGTTGCTCGTGTATCTGGGCGCGCGTGCGGGGTGGTTCCCTCTGTTTGGCCTGGTGAGCCCGGACTTTTACGAGATGTCGAGCTGGGAGCAGGTCAAGGATCTGGCCCACCACACGGTCCTGCCACTGCTTTGTTACGTGGTTGGCGGTTTTGCGGTGACCACGATGATGATGAAAAACAATCTCATGGACAATCTGGCGGCGGATTACGTCAGGACGGCGGTGTCGAAGGGGGTGGGCTTCAAGCGCGCAGTGTTTGGCCACGCGTTTCGCAATTCCTTCATCCCCATTGCCACCAGTCTGGGGCATCTGGTCTCCATCTTTGTCGGCGGCAGCATGCTGGTGGAAACCGTGTTTGATATCCAGGGTTTTGGCTTGCTGCAGTTCCAGTCCATCATCGGCCGGGACCAGCCGGTGATCATGGGCACACTCACCATTGCCGCATTCCTGATGGTGTTAGGTAATATTCTCTCGGACATCATCGTGGCGATGATTGATCCGCGCATCAAATTCAACTAGGCCGGTGATACTAAGGAAAATAGGGTGGATATGGTTACTCGGCTCGCTGCTGGCGGGTGCGGGCGAGCTGCTGGGTCTGTCCCTGCCGACTCTGCGCTGGGGCTTTGAGGTGAGTCGGGAGATTTCGTGGCTGCACTGGGGACAGGAGCAAGGGGGCTTTCTCTGGTTTGGCTGGCTGGGGGTCCTGTTGGGAGTTGCATTCGGCGTGATGCTGCTGTGCAAGTTTCCCCCGGGCTTTACCTTCACGCCGATCACCCAGAGGAGGATGGATCGTTTCAAGTCCATCAAGCGCGGTCACCGGGCGCTGATCATTCTGGGGGTGCTGGCATTGATTGCCGCTCTCGATCATCTGGTGGTGGGCAACGAGCCACTGGTGATGAAGTATGAGGGCAAGTGGTATTTCCCCGCTCTAGTCAGGGAGGCGCAAGTTCCCAAGGGCAAGGACTTCGGTGTTGAGGGTGATGCCGCCGAGGCCCCGGTGAATTACCGCAAGCTGCGCAAGCGTTTTGCCGGGCAGCAGGGGGGGAACTGGTTGCTGATGCCTCCCATTCCCTACGCGCCCACCCAGGACACGGTGGAGCTGCCCGTCGAGGAGCTCGAGACCAGGGAGGACGGCCTGCTCTACCGCAAGCATGCCACCACTCCCTACCAGGGGCAGGTGACCAGGGTGTATGACATCAACAACCCGAATGAGAAATTCATGCAGATCACCTATCGGCGCGGGGTGCCGGAGGGCATGGCCGAGGGCTGGGACCGGAAGGGGGAGCGCGTCTATGCGGTGCAGTATCAAAAGGGAGAGAAAGTCCCCGGCAGCGAAATCTGGAACGGGGAGGGGGCGTTGAGTGGGTTTTTAGATCAGAGTGCCTCGGAGCCACTCAGTGTTTATTACTCGGCGGCACCACCAAGCTGGAGCATGGGGCATCTGCTGGGCACGACCCCGCAGCGTGAGGATGTGCTGGCCTACTTGTTTGGTGGCCTGCAGGTGAACTTCAAGGCGGCACTTTTCTACATTCCCTTTGTCTATTTGATCGGCATCAGTGTGGGGCTGCTGATGGGCTTCTTCGGTGGTGCCTTTGATTTGCTGGTGCAGCGCTTGATCGAGGTGTTCTCCAATATTCCCTTCCTGTTTGTGATCATCATTGTCAGTGAGTCCTTCCCCAAGGATCTCAAGGAACAGCTTGGTCTGGGGGTGATCCTCTTCATTCTGGTGATCTTTGGCTGGATGGGCATGACCTACCTGATGCGCACGGCTGCCCTCAAGGAGAAGGCGCGTGACTATGTGGCATCGAGCCGGGTGATTGGCTGCACCACACCCAGGATTCTTTTCAAACACATCCTGCCCAACTCGGTGGCGATTCTGGTGACCCTGGTACCGTTCTCGGTCTCCGGGCTGATCCTCGGGCTGACCTCGCTGGACTACCTCGGCTTTGGCCTGCCTCCCGAGTATGCCACCTGGGGGACCTTGCTGCGTGAGGGGCTCACCAATCTGTCCGCACCCTGGCTGGTGAGCTCGGCTTTCCTCTGCCTGGTGTCCGTATTGATTCTGGTGACCTTTGTCGGTGAGGCGGTGCGCGAGGCCTTTGACCCCAAGAAATTCACTTATTACAAATGATGCTATCCCCACAATTCCTGCCCGTGCTGAAGATGGTGTCTGCCATGTTCTGTGTTGGCGTGCTGAGCACCTGTCAGCGTGGCGAGGAGGAGGTGGAGCGCAAGCTCGGCTTTGAGGAATTCAAGCCGGTTTATAACCGATATATTGAGAGATGGCTCAAGCAGCAGAAGCTGGAGCTGGGCCAGGCCATCGAGGTAGCACGTGAAGACTTGGGCGAGGCGGAAGACCCCGCGCTCAAGATATCGCAGCAGGATGCCCTGGCTGAACTGGAGCAGGAAATGGAGGTCGTCGATTTTCGCCTCGGCCTGGGGGATTATTTTGCGGACAAGAGTCCCGGTGATATTCCACAGGATCTGGTCTGGGAGGATGGCATGGATCAGCCGGAGATCGGTGACCCGCGTGCCCGGAAAGGCGGGGTTTTCCGGAACTGGATGCTGGAGTTTCCCGCCACCGTGCGTCCGTTTGGCAAGGAGTCCAACAATAGCTTCCGCGGGTATCTCTACGACGAGCTCGAGATTGGTCTGGTGGGAATGCATCCGCTGACTGGCAAGATTATTCCCGGTGTGGCCAGGCGCTGGGCGGTGTCCGCCGACAAGCGCACCGTCTACTTTGAGCTGGACCCTGAGGCGCGTTACAATGACGGGCTCAAGGTCCGTGCGCGCGACTTCCAGATATCGGCCTACCTGCGTGTATCGGATCATGTGACGGCGCCCTACGCCAAACAGTATTACCGCGAGCAGTTTGCCCAGATTGCCCTATACAGTGACAGTTTGCTCTCCGTGACCCTGCGCGAGGGCAAGCCCCTGACCCCGTTCTTTGCCAATATGGCTCCCTCCAACCCG
The DNA here is from genome assembly GCA_964463855.1 of uncultured Verrucomicrobiales bacterium. Taxonomy (GTDB): domain Bacteria; phylum Verrucomicrobiota; class Verrucomicrobiia; order Verrucomicrobiales; family Akkermansiaceae; genus Oceaniferula. The sequence goes on from CAYXEC010000107.1 coordinate 3,756, forward strand.
GAGTTTTACCAGGAGTATGGCGCGGACTACGAGGACCGCTACCAGTGGCGGGTGGAGCGTCATACCGGGGCCTACTACGTCAAGGACAGCGACATCAACAAGGGGGTTTCCGTCAAGCTCACCCGGGCCAAGGATTGGTGGGCGAAGGACAAGAAGTATTACCGCTACCGCTTCAATCCTGATCACATTGTCTATACCGTGATCCGGGATGAGAACAAGGCCTTCGAGCTGTTCCGGGCCGGCCAGCTGGATGCCTTTTTCCTGACTCTTCCCGACTACTGGTATGAGAAGTCCGAGATACCGCAGGTCTTTGACGGATATATCGAGCGTTATAAGTTCTACACCCAGTATCCTCGGGTGCCGCGGGGCATTTACATGAATGTCTCCCGCCCACGCCTTGATGACAGGAACATCCGGCTGGGGCTGCAACACGCGCTGAACTGGCGCAAGGTCATTGATGTCATGTTCCGTGGTGATTTTTCCCGCTTGCAGGGCTTCAGCCAGGGCTACGGGGAGTATACCAACCCGGCAATCAGGGCGCGGCCATTCTCGGTGACGAGGGCACGAGAGTATTTCCAAAAGGCCGGCTACACGGAGGAGGGCAGTGACGGTATCCTGAGAAAACCCACTGGCGATAAGCTCTCGGTAACACTGAGTTACGGAACCTCAGCCATCTCCAACAAAATGTGTGGCCTTCTTAAGCAGGAGGCAAAGAAAGCCGGCGTGAATCTTGTGCTCGATGGGCAGGAGAACACGGTTTTCTACAAGACAGTGATGAAGAAGGAGCATGACATGGCCTTCTGGGGCTGGGGCACGCGCCCTCCCTTCCCTGCCTTCTACCAGTTTTTCTATTCCAAGAACGCCTTTGATGAAAAGGGCAAGCCCAAGCCGCAAACCAACAATATCAACAGTTACTCCAATGAGCAGATGGACGCCTACTCCAAGGGGGTGAGGAATGCCAAGACTCTGGAGGAGATCAGGGACAACTCGCTGGCAGCCCAGCAGCTGATATATGACGAGGCTTTTTTCTCGCCGGGCTACTCGGCGGACTATGTCAGGCTAGGAACCTGGCGCTGGGTCTGCTGGCCGGATACTCCCGATACCCCCTTCAATGTGCCGGTCGTGCGTGAGCCTCTTGAGAGCTACGTGCTGTGGATCGATACCGCGAAAAAGAAGGAGACGGAAAAGGCAATGCGCACCGGTAAAATCTTCCCGGAAGTCCACAAGGTGATCGATGTGTTCAAGGATGGCATTCCGCAGCGCATGCTAGACAGTGCTCCCGGGCCATCAAAACAGAAAGGGGAGGGCAATGAGTGAGAAGCAAGAAAACCTGTTGGAGATCAAGGGTCTGGTCACCGCGTTTCGCACCGAGGATGCTGGCTGGCTACGAGCGGTGGATGGTATCTCCTTCAGTGTGCCCAAGGGCAAGACCGTGGGCATTGTCGGTGAGTCCGGCTGTGGCAAGAGTGTAACGGCCATGTCCATCGTGCAGCTCTTGCCCAAGCCCATGGGCCACGTGCTTGAAGGTGAGGTGATTTTCAAGGGGGAGGACCTATGCTCGGTGAGCAGTGAGCGCATGCACGAGGTCAGGGGGGGAGAGA
>CAYXEC010000108.1:0-5164 GCA_964463855.1 uncultured Verrucomicrobiales bacterium
CCAATCTTGCCTCCCTGCCCGTCGATCACATGGCAGCTGGTGCACAGGGCTGCCATGGCAGCTCCGACCTCAGGCCTGCCCGTGCCGGACTTGATGAGCTTGGTGTATTTGCTGAACTTGGCATCGAGTTCTTCCGCCTGGGACTTGGTCAGCAGCTCCGGTGCCTCAAGAGTCCCGGTGATCCTGGCTCCCTGCTGCAGGGCACCCCAGTTTTTGCCGCCACCGGCATTGTAAAAGACCAGACCCTTGGGGCTCCCCTGCTGCCCAACCTGATCGCTCAGGCTACGGTCAAACTGGGTGCTGATCTCCGCCTCGCTGCGGGCGTGATCCCAGACCCGAAACTCCGCAATGGAGCCTGCAGTCCCAGCCCCCACCGGTGACCAGCCAATGTCCAGAGCGGACAGCGGCTCCGCGTAAGCGATCGTACCCACAGCATCGCGCTGGCCGTCCGAGTAGAGGGTGAAGTTACCCGCGGCGTCCCGCACAATGGCAATATGGGTCCAGAGCCCGGGCATGCTCTCGCGCCCGGAGATGACAACGTCCCTGTTGAGAGGCTTGATCCAGAGGCGGAATTTGGAAGCATGGAAATTGAAACTCGCACTCTGCGCAGAACCCAGCAGGGCATCGGCATTGCTGATACCCGCGTCAAGGCGCATCCAGGCTTCCACCGTGAACGCACCCTCCAGGCTCAGGTTGGTGTCAGCCCAGGCCTTTGGCGAGCCATTGAGAACCAGCACATCGCGGAAGATGGTTCCCATCTTGGACATCATCCCGGCAAATGCCGGTGTCTTGCCGGCTGTCCAGAACTTGTTTGCCCGTGGCGGCATCGAGGAACTCGGTGAAGACCGGCAGCTTGGCGGATTCTTTTGCCCGGACATCCTGTGGCAGGTTGAGGAGACAAAGACCCAGGAGGATGGCGTTAAAAGGGCGAACGGACATGGCTACTATGTGAGAAGGATAAAAACTGAATAAAGCGGCATAAGGATGCTCGCCATGGATACGCCATGTAAAGGCGGATCTTCAGGAAAAACCCGCCAATCCTTAGCCTAAAGCCACCCGCTTGAATATCGTCCTTATTGACTATATCCGCCTAACTCAGCAAGTGATGGCTTTCAACTGAAGCCAGTCACACTTTATAAACCGGCCTCTGCCTTGCGGGCCTTCTCTGCACGCTTCCGCTCATGGGGATCGAGGATGCGCTTGCGCAGACGCAGGTGACTTGGCGTTGCCTCCAGAAGTTCGTCACCTGCAATGTATTCAATAGCGCGCTCCAGTGACATCTTGATCGGGGGTGCAAGCCCCACGGTAATACCCTTGGTGGCGGAACGGTGGTTGGTCAGGCTCTTCGCCTTCACCGGGTTGACAGGCAGGTCGTCCTTACGTGGATTTTCCCCAATGATCTGGCCCTCATAAACTTCGTCTCCCGGAGCGACAAAGAGTTTGCCGCGCTCCTCGAGAGGCAATAGTGAGTATGCCATGGCGGTGCCCGTGCTCATACTAACAAGTGTCCCCGTATTGCGGGTGGTGATCTCGCCGCAGTGCGGGGCATACTCCTTGAACAAATGAGACATCACGCCGTGACCACTGGTGAGGTTTAACAACTCAAATTCAAAGCCAATCAATCCACGGGTGGAAATCGTCGCCTCGATCGTCGCGCCATGAGCGTTGCTACCCATATCCTCAATGCGAGCACGGCGGTTGGCGAGTGTTTTCATGACTCCTCCGGTGTATTCTTCAGGCACCTCGACAAAAAGGGTCTCAAAAGGCTCCTCAACCCCTCCGCTTTCTCCCTTTTTGGTAATGACCATCGGACGGGAAACGAGCATTTCGTAGCCTTCGCGACGCATGGTCTCAACCAATACCGCTATCTGCATGGCTCCCCGGGCGGCCACCTCAAAAACCCCTGCCTGATCCGTGTCAGACACCTCAATGGAAACGTTGGTCTTCACCTCGCGCAACAGCCGGTCACGAATCGCCCGTGATGTAACATGCTTGCCCTCGCGGCCACCGTAAGGTCCGTCGTTGATGGAAAACTGCATCTGCACGGTAGGAGGATCAATGGAGACAAAGGGCAGAGGCTCGGCCTCAGGATCAGCGGAGATCGTCTCTCCAATATCAATGTCCTCAAAGCCTGCCACCCCCACGATGTTACCGGCGACACCTTCAGCAGATTCCTGGTTGGAGAGACTACTGTATTCAAAAACCTTGGTGACCTTGCCACGCTCGGTCCTGCCGTCCTTGGTGAGGCGGAAAATGCTATCACCCTTTTTAACCGATCCACTCTGCACTTTACCCAGCGCCACCCGGCCGACGTAATCATCCCAGGAAATATTTGATGCCAGCATCTTAAACGGGGCATCCGGATCCGAGTCAGGTGCGGAGACATGCTCGACGATCGTTTCCAGGAGCGGAATCACATCCTTGTGCTCGTCATCCAGTGATTTGACAAAAAACCCATTCTTGGCAGATCCATAGACAAAGGGAGCCTCAAATTGCTCTTCGTTCGCCTCAAGCTCAAGGAAGAGCTCCAGCACGCGGTCATGCACACCCAGCGGGTCGCTGTGCTCACGGTCGATCTTGTTGACCACAACGATAGGTGTCAGCCCTTGCTGCAACGCCTTGCGTAGCACAAAACGCGTCTGCGCCTGTGGTCCATCGTGGGCATCTACAAGCAGGAGAACACCATCGACCATTTTCATCACCCGCTCTACCTCACCACCAAAGTCAGCGTGACCGGGAGTATCAACGATATTGACGGTATACTCACCCCACTTCACCGAGGTGTTCTTCGCCTTGATGGTAATGCCTTTTTCGCGCTCCAGATCCATGGAGTCCATGGCACGCTCTCCGGCTTCCTGGTGTTCACCATAGGCTCCCCCCGCTTTGAGTAATTCATCAACAAGCGTGGTCTTGCCATGGTCAACGTGAGCGATGATGGCGATATTGCGGATCTTCTCTGTCATGCCGGGAGATGGGTTGCTGTCCGCCATATTGATCATGAGCGGACGAGGGCGCGGAGAGTCCTCGAATCTGGCGAAATTGCAATCACGAATTACAACCCCGGGCCGTATTAATTGCCCGCGTAGGCTGCAGCCACTTCCTCTGCAATGATCCTGATGCCCTCATGCACGGTGCGTTCATCCATGGTGAAGGTCATGCGTATACACTCGTGCCGGTGTCGCCAGTTATCCAGATCCTCGTTGCCGAAGAAAAAGTAGTGGCCTGAGACAATCAATACCCCGCGCCGTTTGAGCCGTTCATAGAGCTCGCTGGATGTAATGGGCAGGCCCTCGAACCAGAGCCAGAGAAACAAGGCTCCCTCGCTCGCATGCACACGGTATGGAAGCGTATCGTCAAACTCCTCATCGACCCATGCGCGCGCCTGGCGTGATTTTTCGACATAATAGGGGCGCACTACCTCATTGCTGAGTTTGAGGATCTCACCGCTGCGGATCAGGGGCTCCATGATCGCCTGGCCAATGTTGCCGTTGGCAAGGCCGACAATGGCACTCATCGAGGACACTGCCGAGGCAATCTCCTCATTGGCAATCACAATCCCAGTACGCGTTCCGGGCAGGCCTATTTTTGACAAACTCAAGGTCAATACCACATGCTCGTTCCAGACCGGTGTCGCCTCGGTAAAAATAATGTTGGGGAAAGGTGCCCCGTAAGCGTTGTCGATGATGAATGGAATATCATGTTCATTTGCAAGGGCGCTGAGATGGGAGATCTCATGATCCGTGAGCACATTTCCCGTGGGGTTGGTCGGGCGTGACACACAGATCGCAGCCACATCATCACCGACTTCGAGCCGGTCAAAATCAACGCGGTATTTGAAGTCGTGCTCCCCTGTCTTTTGAATCAGCGGCTTGCATGCGCGAAAAATGTCACCACTCACAGACTGGTTGGCATAGCCGATGTATTCCGGAACAAGAGGCAACAGGATTTTTTTGCGCGAGCCATCCGGGAATTTGCCGGCAAGGGCATTGAAGAGAAAGAAAAAGGCCGTTTGCCCACCAGGAGTAATGGCCACGTTTTTGGCACTGATATCCCAGCCGAAGTTTTCCCGGAACAATCCGGCTATTGCCTCGAGGAAGCGGGGGTTGCCACGGGGCGGATCGTAGTTGGAGAGCATTTTCTCAAGCTCTCCGGGTGAGTTCATGATTTCTTCAAGCCGGCGCCGCCAGAGGGCATTGACTTCCGGGATGTGCGCGGGCTGCCCACCGCCGAGCATGCGCACATCGGGCCCACCTGTTGCCAGGGCATTGCCCAGATCATCCATGAGCTCCTCAATGCCACTGCCCATGCAGAGGCGTTTACCAAACTCGGAAAATTGCTCACTCATACGCAGGCGGCCTTGGTTGCTGTGTCTTTGGCCCGCTCACTATTCAGCGGGCCTACTTGGATCAGTAAACTCCGGGCTGATCTGCGGCTCCAACTCCGCTTCGTTGGCAGGAGGCGATACCGGCAAATCAATCATAGAGCGTTTTTTTCCCAGCATGATGGATGGCACGTATCCGACTTCCCCGCTGTCGACCAGCTCCACCTTGACGTAAGTGCCCTTCAAAGAAACCACCTTCACGTCCGTGTAGTCAGGCAGGATTTTATGGGGGCGGTCTTCGAAGCGAGGAAAGGCGAGAAAGAATGCCGTGTGCGGCGAGAGTGTCTGCAGATAGCTGCCCGGTGTAAACAGGGATGCATCAGACTCATATCCATCTGCTGGCACCGCCCTGGGATGAGCTTGCGTGTTGTAACCACTGCCCACGGGAGAATACACCTCACTACAACCCAGCAGGCCAGACCCTATGAGAGCAGCCAAAAAGAGTATAGCGGATGGATGAATCTTCATGGCTATCATTTTGCACCTGAGAGCGGCAGGGTCAACGCATTTTCAGATAGTCCTCGGCAGCTTCCTGCCAGCACCTCGGGGTGGCAATGCCCTCAGCCATCATTCTGGCAGGCAGCATCGGGGTATGCACGGGCCGCTTTTCCCGGAAAAAACTTACCTCGGAGAGCTTGCCTGGAACCAGGTTTTCTTCATTCAGATCATAGCCATGGGCAACAGCAAGCCGGCATACTTTCTGCGCATAGCTGAACCAACTCTCCGGCTCTCCGCGGTTACACAGATGGTAAATGCCCGAGACCCCTGCAGCCACTAACAGGC
>CAYXEC010000109.1:0-4879 GCA_964463855.1 uncultured Verrucomicrobiales bacterium
GGTGTGAGATCGGCAAGATGGTAGTGCGGTGAAATGACATAGATCCAATCGAGCAAAACATTGCTTTGAACCTCCGTCATCATGGCGAGATAGCCAACCCCGTAGATACCATAAACGCTAAGACAGAGAGGAATCAAATACCCTATCGTCGATCCGAAGCGACTACCCGCAGATACGGCTAACATCATCAAAGGGGTAACAACGAGAAGATAGAGAGCCGCGTATTGCAGGTTAGTGGCAATCCACATGTTGGCCTGCGAGCTTTCAGCCGGCATGGCGCCGATCAGACATACTGCCACGGTAATGGCAACTAATGGCAGCAGGAAGGACAGGCAAGCCAACCAGATTTGCATCATCTGGCTGAGACCAGAAACCCCGGAACTCAGAAAGTAGGCGCCCAACCCTGAGCGTGAAGTATCATCTCCAAAACGCGCTGCCTGGAAAAACAACCAGGCAATCGACACAACCCACAGACACACCCAGGCCGTCTGGGCCCTGGCAGGCTCGATGAGCGAAGGATTAATCTCATGAGGCGTGAGATACGGCAGGAGAATCGGCAGCAGGAATACACAGAGCAAAGCTACCATCCACACCTTGCGCTGGAGTATCGTTGCCAATGTTAACCGGTAAAGTTGCATATCCTGTCCTTTTAAAAATGTTAATTGAGCTGTGACTTCAGCTGCCCCCATCGCTGAGGTGCCTCTTCACCTGACAAGTGCGTGATCTTCCCGTCGCTGATAAGCATGCAGCTACCCATTTCCATGCTGTCAAAATCGGGGTGGCAACTCACCAACCGCAGCACGCCATCCCGGCACTCCTGCCAGCGTTTTTGAAAAACCTCGCGCGAGAAAGTGTCCAGTCCTGTGAAGGGCTCATCGAGCAGCAGCACCTCCTGGCCCTGCTCGCGGACGGAAAATTCGGCCACCAAAAGAGCCACCTTGCGCTTGTTGCCAGTGGAAAGTTTGCCATAGGGCTTGGCCACATCAAGCTCCAGAGTGTCCGCAAGCTCGAGGGCCTCAGCGTATTTGTCTTTGGAGAGGAAGGACTTGAGAATGGCCTTGGCGGGAAGCTCCCGATCAAAAGCAAGGTCCTCACTGAGAAACTGGCACCTGCCCTGGCATTGGTAATTGCCGTCGACCGGTTTCAAAACACCAGCCAGGGTTCTGAGCAGCGTGGTTTTACCCCGCCCATTACGGGCCAGCAAGTAGTGCGTCCCCCCCTCAAGGACAATGTTTCCCTCTTCTTCATCAATACAAGCCAAACGCTCACCATAGCCTATGGACAGGCCAGGCGAGAGCTCGAGACGCGGTATCGATTCGGGCAAACTCATTGAAGCTGTGTTGGTAGCTAATATGAAAATTACCCTTCGATTTATTTATATGCAAGGGAAAAAGATTATCAATCTATCCTTTACATATAATAATATTGTTAGGTGTGTTTTTGTATAAAATTTCAACAAACCCGTAATAATTGCTTTCCAATCAATGAAGTTCCATTGGTTGAAGGCGATCAATTAATAAAAAATGATCTAAAATGAGGTCCCGCCCATTGGATTCCCCGATTATTCAACAGATAAAATCATGACTCTAATCCATGATTCAGTGTTTCCTTTTTCCGTAATTCAGCTTATCTCACCGCAGCCAGTTTCATGACCAACCGTATTGACACCACATTTCAGCAGCTGAGGGAAAAAAACAAAGCTGCCTTCATTGCCTACATTTGCGCCGGCGACCCGGATTACGCCGCATCTCTCGAAGTTGCCAGATCTCTCGCGGATGCCGGAGCTGACATCATCGAACTTGGCGTGCCGTTCTCAGATCCCCAGGCAGACGGCGTGGTCAATCAACTCGCCGCTGAGCGCGCCTTGAAAGCGGGAATGAATGTGCACAGGCTGATGGATTTCATCAGGGAGTTCCGCTCGACCCATGACACTGCCATTGTGCTCTTCACCTATCTCAACCCCGTCTATGCCTATGGTTATGAGAAATTCCATGCTGATGCCGCCGCCGCCGGAGCCGATGGCATCCTGCTATTGGACCTGCCACCCGATGAGATAGCCAATAATAAAGAGCTTACCAGCTCGGAAGGGCTGAGGCACATCACCCTGGTCTCCCCCTCCACGCCGCTTGCGCGCAAGCAAATGCTTGCCGAGCAATCTGAGGGCTTTATATACGCCATTTCAAGAATGGGAGTCACAGGCTCTCAGGAGGCGCCGTCCGCCGGCATTGGCGAGCTTGTCAACTCAATCAAGGAATACACTCACACACCGGTTTGTGTTGGCTTTGGCATCAGCTCACCAGAGCAGGCTTCACTGGTGGCCGCAGCGTCTGACGGTGTGGTTGTCGGATCTGCCATCGTCAATCAAGTCGCTCAGAACGCGGATAAATCAGATTTGGCCAGAATGATCCATGACTTTGCCAAGCCTTTGATTACTGCGACCAAAAATCCAAGCCACTCATGAAATTATCATTCCATAAAATGAACGGAGCAGGCAACGACTTCGTTGTGATCGACAATCGCGCCCTCGACACCAATCTCAGCCGGGAACAAATCGCAGGGCTCTGCGACCGCCAGCGCGGCATTGGTGCGGATGGATTGCTTGCTGTTGAACCCGCCGAGTCCGGTGCGGACTTTAAATTCCGCTACTATAACGCGGATGGAGGCGAGGCGGAGATGTGTGGCAATGGTGCACGCTGCTTCGGCAAATACACCGCCATGCTCATCGGGGAGGGAACCCATCGTGTCAGCTTTGAAACCATTGCAGGAACCCTCCAGGCTGACATCATTGGGGAAAACGTTCGCATCGCCATGTCTGATCCCTTTGGCCTGGAGCTCAATGCGCCGGTGTCTGTGGATGGTTTGGGCGCCGCCATTCACGCAATCAACACCGGAGTCCCACACGCTGTCGTCTTTACCGACGACCTTGAAAACATCGATGTTCTGCGGCATGGGGCTCAGCTCCGTTACCATGATCATTTTGTACCCAATGGGACGAATGCCAACTTTGCAACGGTTCTTAACGATCAGCATATTGCCATTCGCACTTACGAGCGTGGCGTCGAGGGGGAGACCCTGGCATGCGGCACAGGCATGGCGGCATGCGCCCTGGTTCATCATCTGCTCAACGGAGCGGCCTCTCCCATCAATGTTGATGTAAAAGGAGGCGAAACTCTCGAAATAGGGTTTGAGCCAGGCCCCGATAAGACCTTTACCAAAGTAACACTCACCGGCCCTGCAGACTTTGTCTTTACCGGGGAAATCACCATCTGAAAAAATACCCAGACAAAACCATGTTCCAAGGAACCCATACTGCTTTGATCACTCCGTTTCGCAACGGCGAGGTGGATACCGACGCATTTCGCGCCCTCATCGATCGCCAGGTCGAGGGTGGTGTTGATGGCATCGTGCCATGCGGCACCACCGGAGAATCCCCCACCCTGGGGCGCAAGGAGCATCTACGTGTCATCGAGCTCGCTGTTGAATACGCTGCTGGCCGCGTCAAGGTGATCGCCGGCACGGGTGCCAACGCCACATCAGAAGCGATTCATCTGACAACAGAGGCTGCCAAAATGGGCATTGATGCCACATTGCAGGTGTGCCCCTACTACAACAAACCTTCCCAGGAGGGCCTCTACCAGCACTACAAAGCAATCGCAGAGTGCACGGATCTTCCCATTATGCTTTACAGCATACCGGGTCGCTCCGTCATTGAGATCGCCGTAGACACCATTGCAAGACTTGCTGCTGATTGCCCCACGATCATCGCCAACAAGGAGGCGGGCGGTGATCCTGAGCGCGTGACCCAGATCAAGGCCGCATTACCGGATGATTTTCAAATCCTCTCCGGGGATGATCCACTCACCATCGAGTTCATGAAGCGCGGTGCGGTGGGACTTGTCTCCGTGGCCACCAACCTGATCCCCAATGTCATGTCAGGCCTCGTGCGAGCCATGACCGAAGGCCGCGTTGAGGATGCTGAGGCCATTCAAGCCAAGTATGAGAGACTCTTCACCACCCTGATGTCCATTGATACCAACCCGGTTCCCATCAAGTCAGCAGTGGCGATGCAGGGTCACTGCTCAGATGAAATCCGTCTTCCCCTGGTGAACCTCTCAGCTGAAAAACAGAACCTTTTGCGAGCAACCTTGGCTGACTACGGCCTCATCTAACCCACCATACCCATGACGAAATTACTCATCACTGGCGCCCATGGCCGCATGGGCCAGACTCTCATCGAGGCAGGCAACGACAACCTCAACTCAGAGGTCACCTCCACCCATGATATCGGCCAGGATCTGGACAGTGCGTTTGAGAATGTCGATGTTGTCATTGACTTCACCGCACATCATTTCACGCAGGAAGTTCTGGAGGCGGCAATGCTTAACAAGACCCCGGTGGTTATCGGCACTACAGGTCACTCCGACGAGGAAAAAGCCCGTATCACCGAGGCCTCGAAAACGCTCCCGATCGTCTTTGCCCCCAACTTCTCCATTGGTGTTAACACGCTCTTCTGGCTGACACGCAAGGCGACGCAAATCCTGGGTAATGAGCGCTGTGACATCGAGGTCGTTGAGATGCACCATCGCCATAAGATCGATGCACCTTCCGGCACTGCACGCCGCCTTCTCGAAATCATCAATGAGGAGACCGGCACGACTTACGAGGAGGATGTGACCCACGGACGAGTTGGCAACATTGGCGCTCGCCCCAACAGGGAGATAGGCATGCACACCTTGCGTGGTGGGGATGTCGTCGGAGACCACACGGTCATGTTCGCCGCCGACGGTGAACGCCTCGAGCTCACCCACAAGGCCTCCAGCCGCATGACTTTCGCCTCTGGTGCTGTCGAGGCAGCCATCTGGCTCCAAAAACAACCTGC
>CAYXEC010000110.1:0-4736 GCA_964463855.1 uncultured Verrucomicrobiales bacterium
ATGCTTCCCGGTGGGTCATCCGCCACCGTGGGTGGCCTGCCACTGACCGGAGTCAAAGGCTGCGATGCCAACTACCAACGCCAGATCTTTGAGCGCACCAAAACAAGTGGTGCCGAGGTTATCTCCCGCAAGGGTGGAGCCGGATGGGCTGTTGGTGCCACCATTGCTGAAACAGTTCACTCTATCGTGCTCGACAAAAAGCAACTACTCCCCGTCTCAAGCCTCCAGAACGGCTGCTACGGCCTCAAGGACGTCTGCCTGAGTGTTCCCACCATCGTGGGGCGTGGAGGGGCTGAGAAGCACGTAGAGATCGAACTCTGGCCCAAGGAAAAGCAGGCCCTTCAGGCCTCGGCACGTGCCCTGAAAGAGATGCTCAAGAACGTGGCTTCCGCCTGAGTTCCCATACAAACATCCTTCCAATAAAAATCCCCGCCGGGTTTTCACCGGCGGGGATTTTTTGCGTAGATGGAATGAGTGTCTACTCGCCATGCGCACGACTTCGCGGATTTCTGCAACAGAATCCGTAGATAGCAATAACCACGAAGCAGATTAGCGGCATCACGAAAGATACGTTGACATTGTATTGATCAATCAATGCGCCCTGCAGCGGCGGCATCAGGCAGCCACCGCCAATAGCCATGATCAGACCAGCTGATCCGAGCTTGGCATCCTCGCCAAGACCCTCCAAGGCTATGCCATAAATAGTAGGGAACATAAGTGACATACAGGCGGAGATAGCAACCAGAGAGTAAAGGCCCATTCTGCCGTCCAATAAAATAGTTCCAGCCGTAGTGATTAATCCGGCAGCAGCCAAGGTGAACAACAGCTTGCCAGGTGAAACATATTTGAGCAAGAAGGTGCAAATAAACCTACTTCCAAGGAAAATACCCATTGCCACGATATTATAGGTCTGGGACAGGGATTCCGCATCCTGTTCCCCCATGCCTTCAGCGACAAAAACCTTGGTTCCATAGTGAATAATGAAAGTCCAGCACATGATCTGTGCTCCGACGTAGAACGCTTGAGCAACCACACCCCACACCCACCTGCTATTTCTCATCAAACGCTTGAAGGTGGCACCAAGTTGCAGCCCTTGGCTGATGTCATGGTCCTTTTTAGGCAGACGGGCAATAATGAATAAAACCAGCACAATAGCTACCACGATTCCCAGAATCACATACGGTGTTCTGAGTATTTCCAAATCAGATTGTGTGATGGCAGACAGTTCTTCATCGGACAACCCACGCCGCTCCTCCTGGGTGCGACTATCGATTTTACTCAGGATAAGCTCACGTGCCACAAACATACCTGTCAGGGCACCCATAGGGTTGAATGCTTGTGCAAAATTCAATCGCCTTGTAGCAGTTTCGGCCTTGCCCATCGACATGATGTAAGGGTTGGAACTGGTCTCTAGAAACGAGAGACCACAGGTCATGATGAAGTAACAGGCAAGGAAGGGATAGAAAGTCAGGGAAATACTTGCCGGGATAAACAGGAGGCAGCCAATCGAATAGAGAGCCAGACCCAGCAAAATACCGCTTTTATAGGAAAACCGTGTGATGAAAATGGCCGCCGGGATGGCCATAAAACAATAACCCCCGTAGAATGCAGCCTGCACAAGTGAGCCCTCAAAATTACTCATGTCGAGTATTTTGGAAAACACCTTCACCATTGGGTTGGTGATATCGTTGGCAAAACCCCAGAGGGCAAAGAGACTGGTTACGAGGATAAAGGGGAGAAGGTATTTCTTCTCAACGACTGCGCTTGGTTTGATAGCTGACATAGTGTTCAGTAGTTGTCTGTAGATCATGTTTTACCCAAGTCGCCAGCAGAGAGTATCTGCATGCCTACTCAAGCAATTAACATTGGCGCAGACTACCAAGCTGAGAGCAACTGACCAGTATTTTCATCACCCTTTTACAGGACAAAAAGCTCCTGCACAAAATGTGCGGCCGATGCCCTAGTAACTAAACAGGCGTCACACCCTTTTTGAGGATGATATTGGCGTACTTGTTCACGTCCCCGGTGGCAACGACGGCATGAGCTTTCTCCACCCGCTCATAGAAGGCGAAGCGCTCAAGGCGAGAAATTTTCGGGTTCCGCTCACTATGGCGCTCGATAGCCGCGGCGTAAGAACCTTCTACCCTGGGGTCCAGGCTATCTCCTTCCACCGCCTCCATGGTGATCACAGGAGCGGGGTCATAGGCATCGAGCTCAAACAAGGGCAAAATCGCATCGAGCATATCCGGAACACTCAGGCCATCGGCACGAATCACGGTATCATTGAACTGATGAGCCGGAAAATGTCCATCCGCCAGAACCAGCTCTTCGCCATGGCCCATCCGGCACAAGACAGCCAACAGCTCGGGAGACAAGAGGGGTGATATTCCTTTTAACATGTGCCAGATACTAGGAAACCCGCCCTTGCATGCCAGCCAATTTTTAAGTTGGAGCCAAGAAAAAGCCCCGCCGGAGCTATCCGGCAGGGCCTGTGATTGTCTTTAAATGATCAGTGCAAATTGATTAACTGATCTCGCCACGGGCCATGCCCTTCTCCTCGAGAGCAGCCTGCGCAGCGGCAAGCTTGGCAATCGGAATGCGGAATGGCGAGCAGGAAACGTAGTTAAGCCCCGTGCGGTGACAGAATTTGACAGACTCGGGGTCACCTCCGTGCTCGCCACAAATACCGACCTTGAGCTTGTTCTTGGTCTTGCGGCCACGGTCAACGCCGATTTCAACAAGCTGGCCGACACCAATCTGGTCAAGGCTTGCAAACGGATTGTTGTTGACCACTTCGGCATCCTGATAAGCAGGCAGGAACGAACTTGAGTCATCCCGGCTCAGGCCAAGGCAGGTCTGGGTGAGATCATTGGTTCCGAAAGAGAAGAATTCGGCGTGCTCAGCGACCGCATCAGCGGTCAGAGCAGCACGGGGAATCTCAATCATCGTGCCAACGCTATACTTGAGCTGGCTCTTCTTGAGGCCGAGCTTCTTGCGAACCTCGGCAGCTGCCTCGTCGATCACGGCTTTCTGAAGCTCAAGCTCCTTGGCATAGGATACCAGGGGAACCATGATTTCCGGGACCACCTTGATCTTCTTGGCTTGAACCTCGGCTGCTGCCTCGAGAATGGCAGTAGCCTGCATTTTGGTGATTTCAGGATAGACGATTCCAAGACGGCAACCGCGGTGACCAAGCATCGGGTTCTCCTCGTGCAGGGCATTGATACGGCTCTTGATCTTGGCCGGGCTGACCTTGATCTTCTTGGACAGGGCATTGATTTGTTTGTTGTCCAGGGTGCCGATGAACTCGTGCAGCGGTGGATCGAGTAGACGGATGGTCGCCGGGCGTCCTTCAAGAGCCTCAAAGATACCAATAAAGTCCTTCTTCTGGTATGGAAGAAGCTTCTTCAGGGCCTTGGCACGTCCAGCGTCATCTTCGGCAAGAATCATCTCCCTTACAGAGTCAATGCGGTTACCCTCAAAGAACATATGCTCAGTGCGGGTGAGGCCGATGCCCTCGGCACCGAACGCAATGGCATGCTTGACCTGACCTGGTGTATCCGAGTTGGTGCGCACACCAAGTTTGCGCAACTTGTCTGACCATTCCATGAGCTGGGTGAACTTCTTGTAGGTCTCACTGCGCTTGGCTGAAGCATTGCCTTCAATAAGGCCCTGGATGACGGAAGACGGCGAGGAGCTGATCTCGCCGGCATATACATTGCCGACAAAGCCGTTCAAGGAAAGGAAATCCCCTTCCTTGAGAGTCACCCCATTGCCACTGAGCGTCTTCTTGCCGTAGTCGATGTCCATGTTGTGAGCTCCGCAAACGCAGACCTTGCCCATCTGGCGGGCAACGAGGGCAGCGTGTGAGGAGGCACCACCACGGGTGGTGAGGATGCCCTCGGCAGCAATCATGCCGCGCAGGTCTTCCGGCGAAGTCTCCTGTCGGGTAAGAATAACCTTTTGCCCCTGGGCAGCGGCGGCAACGGCAGCTTCAGCGGTGAAATAAATCCGTCCTGAAGCGGCACCTGGTCCGGCAGGAAGGCCATTGCCCACCTTGGTTGCTTTTTTCTCACCTTCAGAATCAAAGATGGGCGAAAGCAAGTGACTGAGATCCTCCGCAGGAATGCGCAGGATCGCCTCTTCCTTGCTAATGAGCCGCTCCTTGACCATGTCGAGGGCGATGTTGACGGCGGCAAAACCAGTGCGCTTGCCATTGCGAGTCTGCAGCATCCAGAGTTTGCCCTCCTCGATGGTGAACTCCACATCCTGCACGTCACGGAAGTGCTTCTCGAGAATCTTGCGGATCTTCAGCAGTTCCTTGTGGGACTTGGGAAGGTCCTTAGCCATCTTGGCAATGGGCTTGGGGGTGCGCACACCGGCCACCACATCCTCGCCCTGGGCATCGATGAGATACTCGCCGTAGAATACGTTTTCTCCAGTAGCGGGGTCGCGAGTAAAGGCGACACCTGTACCGGATCCCTTGCCCGTGTTGCCGAACACCATGGCCTGGACGTTGACAGCGGTTCCCCAGGCAGCAGGAATGTTATACTTCTGGCGGTAAACGATGGCACGGTCATTGTTCCATGAGTCAAACACGGCATTGACGGCACCCTTGAGCTGATCCATTGGATTCTCGGGGAAATTTTTGCCCGAACGTTGCTTGATGAGCTTCTTGAACTCGGCAACAACCCAGCGAAGATCTTTTTCCTTCAAACCGGAGTCATCCTTCACCT
>CAYXEC010000111.1:0-4722 GCA_964463855.1 uncultured Verrucomicrobiales bacterium
CATAGCTGTCCGAGTAGCGGGCGACGTCAAGCCACTCGGTGGCCATGCGCTCCGCGTAGCCAGGCCCAGCGAGCAGCCGGTTGACCTGTTTCTCATACGCCTGAGGGGACTCGTCAGTCAGGAACGCATCGATCTCGGCCAGGGTCGGTGGCAAGCCGGTCAGATCAAAGCTGACCCGGCGCAACCAGAGCTCTCTGGAAGCTGCGGGTGCTGGGCTGAGCTTATTATCTTCAAGCTTGCGAGCAATGAAGTGATCTACCGGCGTGTGTGCTGACGCGTGCTTGGATTCCGGCACAGGAACGGACTCCGGTAGCTCGGTGAAGGCCCAGTGTTTTTCATACTTCGCTCCCTCCTTAATCCACCGCTCGAGGATTGTTTTCTGATCCTCAGTGAGCGTCATCTTCGCCTCAGGTGGAGGCATCACATCCTCTAGATCCTTGCTGTGGATGGTCTGGATCAAACGGCTCGCCTTCGGGTTGCCGGGGACAATGCCAGCGTAACCACCGAGGTCAGCGGTGGCGTTCTCAAAGCTATCAAGGCGGAACTCGGACTCGTTGTTCTCGGCATCCGGGCCGTGGCACTTAAAACATTTATCAGAAAGAATCGGCCGGACCTGGTGAGAATAGGAAATAGGTTTTGCTGCCGGGGCCTCCGCCTGGACGCTGATGCCGCTGGCCGCAAGCAGCAGGAAAGGTCCCAGCCGCCAACGCCGCCAGAAGCCCCCTCGCCAAAAGTCCACGCTACCGTTTCTCATCACCGTCATGATACGGCAAGGGCAGGGATTTTCTATCTTTAAAAACAGGGAGTCCGGCAGAATGCGCTCACGTCATCCGCTGACCGCCGGAGGCGGAGACTTGCCGCCGACCGTGTCGGGGTGCCTGCGGCAAAGATTGCAAGACTTCAAGATACAAGACTCGAAGATTGAAGTAGGCCGCCGTGGGCGGCTGTTCTTGGTTCCTCGTTCTTTGTTAAGGCGCTTTGGCGGCTTGGTTTCGCCCCCACCTTGGCGATCTTGGCGGCTTGGCGTGCAAAAAATGAACTCGCACACAGCCGCCAAGGGCGGCCCCACTTCAACTTAAACTTGCCACTTAAACAGCCGCAACGCGGCTATCGCTCATCGTCCGCCGGAGGCGGATCAGCTGCGCTTGCGGCGCAGCATCAGGGCAAGGCCGCCAAGGCCGAGCAGGGCGGTGGAGGAGGGCTCGGGGACGGCAGTCACCAAGAAATGTTCCATGGCCACCCCCGTATTTGCAATGGTAGAGGTTGATTCTACGAAGAATCCAAAGGACTGGGCACTGACGAGATCCGGCGGTCACGCAGCATGTGATTAAGGCTCTCAGTGGTCAACAGGATCAAGCGGCTGCAGAACATGATCTTTCCCCACGTGAGTTGGAAGTGCTCCGGCTGATGAGTGAGGGGATGCTCAAGAAGCAAATTGCAAATGAGCTCAAGATCAGTGAGCACACCGTGGCCTTTCACATTAAGCATGTTTACCGGAAATTAGACGTCAACAACTCTCCCGCCGCTGTCAGCAAGGCTTACCGTGCGGATCTTCTCTAATGTGGAATGCAGCCAGCAGACAAAAACCCTCGCCGTGATCAGCCGGAGCCCTTACCCGCTAGAAAAACGGCAACCAGGTCCTGATCGAGATCACCAGCGTTATGCGCGTACCTTGACCGGTGTCCTCCAGCGGACTCTCAATGTGCAGCTTGCCACGAAGCAGCTTGGCACGGCGTTGGATGGAAGGTGGAATCGAATCATCGCCAATGCCACGGCCATTGTCTGTGATCCTCATGGTAAGTGTCCCCTGACCGGCTTCCACCCTGGCTTGGAAAGAGCCGGCCTCGGCATGGCGGCTGATGTTCACCAGGCACTCCTTGTAAAAAAGAAACAGGTCCGCGCGGCGCAGCGGCTTGAGCAGTGTGATCTGCTCCTCACCCTCAACATTGATGCTGTAGTCATAACCCTCCATCATCCTCCGGGCAATGCGCTGCATGTCTTCCTCAAAACTGGAGAGTGAATGATGCGGCTCAAGGGTATCCGAGCAATGCCGCACAGAATCCGCCGTGCGATCCGTTGTATCACGAATTTCCCGTATCACTCCCATCACGGAGGCTGATTCCTCGCCAGAAGCTGTCTTGCTCGCCACATCGCGAGCTATGTCACTGAGCAGGCCAATGGCATGCAGATTAGCCCCTACCTGATCGTGCAGGTCTGCCGCCAGGCGCTGGCGCATGCTGGTCAGCTGGCGCATGCGGATAATGTGACTGAGCAAAATGATGATCACCAAAAATCCTCCTCCCAGTACGGAAATGTTTCTAAGCAGGGCGAACTGCTGCTCCCGCTCACTGAAGAGCCGGTCCAAATTTGCTGCCACCAATGGCCGCTCGGTCTCCAGATCGTGGCGCAGGGCAAGTTGCTCGATCCAGTCACGGGTAGCGATGATTTTGCCAAAAATATTAGCTCCATCGGTCAATCGTACCGGTGAATTATGATGCTCAATGGGCTCAAAATCGGGCTTTAGCTCGCGACCGGCGAGCACGTTGTTTCCTGCAGACAAAACCTCGATCTCAGCAAAACCGAGCATGTCGGCAACTCTGCCTATTTCACCGGTATTGACGTGATCGCCCTTAGGCACGGTGATACGCAGAAATCGGCAAGCACGCTCGGCAAAGCGACGACTGACAATGGATGAGACCTCATACATCGATTTCTGCCTGTATTCATAGAACACACGGGCATCGGAAAAATCCGCCATCTCGCCACCCTCCAGGACAAGGTGACGGGGGAAGGCGAAGTTCGCGCGGTTGGCTTGGGGCACCGTGTCACTGACATCAATGCCGTGCAAATGCAGACCATTGACGGGAACCACTTTGCCGAGATCGGCAGTGAAACTCATTGGCTCTCCATGCGGGACTCTGACTAAGTATGCACTGCTCTTCTCGCCAGGCGCATGCATCAGGTAGGGCAAGCTGCCATCGACCAGAAAAGCTCTCTGTCTTGCACCCTGGTGCAGGTCACCTTGCGATGACGTGCTTACCGGGCGGCCCATGGCCACGTTCTCCTTGCCGCGAAACACCATGATTTCTGCGAGTTGTAACACCTTCTCACCATTCCATGCCAAAGTGCCGAGTTTGGTAGCCACCACCTTGATCCATGAGGCCCGGGTGCCCGGGCAGGCAATGCTCAGTGGAGCAATGCGAGGCAAAACCCCATCACCCTCGTCAAAGCTGGCAATGAGCTTGCCCTCCGGGTCATCCGTGCTTCCCGCCAGAACATGAAAACTCAGCGGAAAGCCGTCCGCGATGAAGGTATTGTAACTGCCGCGCGACAGGGCCGGCACCAGGGCGATGAGGTCAATGTCCTGCTCGCTGCCCAGATCAATGCGGATCCACTCGGTATGGTCGGCATCAGCATGTATATTGGAGCGCCAACCGATCGGGCCGACACTGGTCTGCAGGCTGAACGCAGCCGTGCGCTCAAGCTGGGCATCAATATTCTCCAAGCGCTCGCGCAGAGCATCGATTCCGGCTGCCTGCGATTGCCCCCGGGCACACTCCGCTGCCGCCATGATGACAATGGAGCATACCAAGGGGAGGGTGACACGGGACAGGCGATACATCGGGTAAAACAAAAACAAAGCCTATCCCCTTGAGCGCAAACCGCAAGCATAGCTTCCCAGCCTAGATGCAGGCTTACCCGTGAAACAGCGCATACTCAGCGTGTCATTTTACAAGCCGGATGGCATAAATGTTGAGCCCTGATCGGCGCATAACAGCCCGGAATTTAGCTTCGGTCCAGATTTCAAGCCTGTTTAATCATCAATAAACCCTTAATAATTACAATAAAAAACAAGACCTCTTGTTTTTTCTTGTTTTAGTATAATTTAAGTTCATAATTCTGGTTAGTTCATTTTGATGAGTGTATTTTCTCACCTCTTCATTCAACAACGCAAAAACAAAAGCCCAGCGACGAACGATGAAAAAACTGCCTTCCTACAACACCCAAAGTTTGTTGGCCCTTGGCCTTGCCACATTGAGCCTATCACAAGTGCACGCCACTGATTTCGTATGGGACGGTCCGGCAACAGGCAACTGGAGCACCAACACGAACTGGGATACAGACACCGCACCGGACAACTCTGGCACCATTACCATTGGTAGTGGCAACACGGTGACCTACGATTCAAGCGATTTCTTCCTCCCCAATGCAACGCTTGACCTCGACGGAGAACTAACCAGAGCGGGCACTCTGCGTCTGAGTGGTGGTACTATCAATGTGGGTTCTACTGGGGTGATCTCCGGTGGTTTCAGGGATCTCAATAATGGCACCCTGAACTTCCAAGATGGCGCCCAATTCACTGCCAGCAATTGGGAGCACAAGGGAACCAACGTCTTTGATTTCGAGCTCAGCAGCACGGGCTTCACAGCACTTACACCCGGCACCTTGAGGTCAAACGGTGCCATCTCGACAACCTACACAGCCGACTTGGCGAGCTACGGCGGCGCCACCCAAGATGTGACCCTCGTGGACTTCGGCGGTGATAGCACAGGCCTGACCAATGCCACATTCACCGGAGGCGGCCAGTACACCCTGAGCATTGATAACTCAGGCACCAATGCTGCCCGCCTCTACTGGGATGATGCCACCGATGCCGTGAAGCTCAGTATTAACGAGACTGTGACCTGGACAGGAGGCGGTGCCAACAACCTGCTCAGCAAT
>CAYXEC010000112.1:0-4597 GCA_964463855.1 uncultured Verrucomicrobiales bacterium
GTGCAGTTGTTTCTTATACCGTATCAGTGAAAGACAAGTATGCTGCCAAAAAACAGCAATATGACATGTCGCAGGCGGCCATGCGTCAGGTCAAGCTGCTCCGTAATCAGGTGGCAAACAACAGGGCTAGTCTGGATGCCTGGGATGGTTTGCTGCAAACGGAAACCAGAGGGACTTTTCTAGAGCGCTGGAAAAATGCAGCGAAAGGTTTCAGTGGCAAGGAGTTAACAAAATCATCCCGGAGTTGGATCAATTACAGTGAAGGTTTGGGTAAAGGGGTGGCACAACCATCGAGCCAGGTCAGCATGTCATTCGTAGGCACTTATAGGGCAATGCAAACGGCATTGATGAAGTTGGAGACCGACTTGCCCACCATGCAACTGGACTCAATGGATATCAAACTCGATGATAACGGGAAAGGGGTGCATTTCTCTACTACACACACGGTATGGACCTTAAGATGAACATAATTATTCTAATCCTTGCCGTGTTGGTGACTTCATCCATGGGGCAGGGAGTAAGTTTGGACGGGCAGGCTGATGAGGCTGCTGTGACCTATGTGACGACCAGCTCGAGAGACCTTGCTGGTGAAGAGAAGCTGGCGTGGATCGACTCCATGCGGAAAAAACTCGTAATTGCAAGCCGTGTCACAGGCCCATTTGGCATGGCGCAGGATCCCAACGCCAGGGTTGCCAAGCCCCAAGAAAAGAAAGTAAAGAAAGGCGCCTTTCTGGAGGCTGTGGCAGCCATTCAAATCAACACTGTCATGCCCTTGGAGAAGAAGTTTACCAGTAGCTCACGGGAGTTTTCTGCGGGGGATATCTTCCCGGTCATAAAAAACCAACGCCAGTTCAATGTCGAGGTCATTGACATCAAAACATCCGGCATCATTTTCAAGAACATTGATACCGGTGAACAGGTAAGGAAAAACCTCAACTCCTTGCCTGCAGGGATGAAACAAAGTGCCCATCTAGATGACATTCCCGGAGTCTTTCCAGCCAATAGAAGGAATGCGATGCCGCTTGTCCTCGATGAGGATAAGCCCTTGCGTGTGACCAGGCAATAGCCCCACCCAATTAAATTAAAAAATCGAACTATGAAAAAACATAAGAGCAAACTGTTGTTACTGTTCCTCGGTTTATGCCTGCCACAATGGTGCCTGGCACAAGCGGATTCCGTAGAACTCATCGCCTCTGAGGAGAAACCTGCGGCCACGGTGATCATTAATCCTGCCACACCTGATACGGGTGGAGCTGGCGCTGCAGCCAGTGAAGCGGATCCCCTGGGAGCAAAAAGCAATCCCATTGAGGCAGAGGAAGGAGGTTTCCTTATCAAGGAGGCCAACATCAACGATATTTTCCAGCTCCTTGCCAAGCGGGCAGACAAGCAATACTTCCACAATAACAAGCTCAATACCCCGGATTACCTGGTCACAGGTCATCTCAACGGTGATGTCGACCCCTTGAAGCAGATGGAGGAACTGGCGTTCCAATACGGCTTACGAATGTATGTGAAGGGTGATACGGTATACGCCATGATGAGCGAGCAGCTCAGCAACCTTCCGGCAAAGGAATGGACTTATTCGCTCAGCTATTTGCGCCCAACTGACATCGAGCAAATCAAGGCGCTCATCCAGCCCATGTTGAGTACGGGGCGCGGGATCGTCAATTACGAGCCCAAGACCAATACCATTGTGGTGATTGATACGATGCGACACATCGAAATGGTAGAGAAGTTATTGAGGAAGATTGACAAGCCCAAGGGGCAGATCGTGGTTGAGGTGAAAATCCTCCGTGTTAATAATAATGTTGCAGAGCGAGAGGGGGTGGACTGGTCATCCTCACTTGGTGCATCTGGAGTCTCTCTGAATGTTGCTCGCGACCTGAACTCGGTTTTTGGTATTAATGGCGGTAAATCCTTTCCTACGGATGATCTTGATTTTTCCGGAAGCAATATCGTGCTAAGCCCCTACGAGGTTAGCGGTGTGCTCAGAGCTCTCAATGAAAGTAATCTGGTCACCCAGCAATCCAACCCCGTGGTCATCACAGAGGACAACGAGAAAGCGTCTATTTCATTGATCGATCGTGTGCCGATTATCACTACAACCTCGAATCAGGGGACGAGTACGACATCTGTATCAGAGGAAGTTCGTTATACCATTGACCAGGCTGACTCCACAGATCCTGAAACAACACGGGAAATAGGAGTGACCATTTCTGTCACACCAACCCTGTTGCCAGACGGCACGATTCGCATGCACATGCGGCCCAGAAATGCTCAAATCACGGAAAACATTGTTTCTGCCGAGTCTGGTAACGTCTATCCACGTGTCAGTGAGGCAACGGTGGAAGCTGTTGCCCGCATTCCCGACGGACACTCGATGTTTATTGGTGGGTTCTATGGCGAAGTGGAAACGAAAGGTGATAATAAGGTGCCATTGCTTGGGGACTTACCCATCATCAATTTCTTCTTTAAGTCCAAAGAGACTGTAAAAGAGCAGTCTAGTCTCGTCTTTGTGGTGACACCAACCTCATACAACCCTTCATCCACTGCCAGTAATAAAAAGATGAATGACCGTTTGAATGAGGCGTCATCACTCAAGGATGGTTATGATTGGGCGGATGATGAGAATCCTGGGCCAGGACACAAACCCAATTTGATGCGCACACTTCGTGGTGCAGTGCCAAAACAAGCACCTTATTATCCGACCGAGTAAATCGCGACTATCCTTATAGATATGAATGCCCAACCACGAGATGAAGAAAATGATGACCTGCCATTGGAGCAGAGTCAGTTGCCTCATCTTGTGCCTGATGCAGAGGAAGAGCCTGATCAGCCTGATCAGCGACCGGGTTTCCGCGTTGTCAATCAGGAGGTGCCGCTGGCTCTGGAGCATGCACTCATCCGGACCCTTGCGATGTTCCAGCAGTATAATCTGGCAACAGCCGAGGATTGCAATCAAGTGGCTGAGACGGTGAAGCGTGATTGGCTGGCAGGGAAAGGCAGCGATCCAGTCGATTGTCTTGCCCGATTGAGGGCTGGCAATGGTGAGATGCTCGATGCAGGGATCGAGGCAATCTCCGCAAAGTTGGCAAGTACTTTACCTGAGGTGCCTGCACGCATTCCCTTTGCAGGCAAGCTCATTGCGCCCACAGCACTCTACGAGAAAAACCCGTATATTCTCTCCATATGCAAACTCATGCGTGTACCCATCGCTTATGCTGAGGATCTGGATGTGTTGGCCCTTGCCTCCATCAATCCTTATTTCATGGATGCTCTATCAGTGTGCATTGCCGATTATGCCAGGCAACATATCGGCACGCAACCCATCATCAGCAACATCAGGCTGGATTATGCCGGTTGGGTAAACATGTGTAACAAGCACTTTAAAGAGGAGGTGGATCATGATTGAATTTGACGGTATTCGTTTTAACTCACTGATTAGCAAGCGCATCATGGAGGTGCTTGTTGAGCATGACCAGTCACTCAAGGATGTCGACCATGGGCAGCTGGGCGCCAAGGTTACCAAGATTGAGTTCATGGCGGCTGTTGCCAAGGTGAACAACATGCCGTTTTTTCCAAGAGTGGCAGAGTTTTGCGAGAGCACCTTGCTCGACAAATGTGACCCATCCGTTTTGACCCGGGGAGGGTTTTCGCCCTTGTGCGTTGATGAACACAAAATTATTGTCGCCATTGCCAACCCATGGAGTTCAGCTGCCGATGAATACATCTCGATGCGCTTTCCCGAGTTGGAAATTGTCAAGGTGGTAACGCTGACCTCCGAGATTAGCCGCTCGATTGAAGCGGTGGCAAGTAATGCAGGCCCCAGCCGTGATGAGCTTGAGGCGATACGGGTGGACGAGGCGGATGAGAAGATCAGGGATTTCAATATCACCAAGGATTACGAGGAGCCCATGGCGCAACTGCTGGCCACCATTATGGCAAGTGCCGTTAAACAAAGGGCTTCAGATATCCACTTCAAGGTTGAGAAGGAGGTGTTCTACTATGCCTACCGTGTGGATGGTGACATTGGTAAAAAGACCGAGCTTCCTATGAAGATCAAGGATCGCCTTGATGCTTACTTGCTTAATCTCATGAAACTCCCTGCGGAGATTCGTAACACTACACCGGGTATTTCAGGTCGTTTCACGATTTCTTATTATAGGCGCCCCATTGATATTCGTTATGAGCGCCACCGGACTTATCGGGGTTACCATATTACTCTGCGCATCCTGGACAAGGGGCATCTCGATGTGACCCTTGGCAAAGGCTCCCTTGCCTTTGATGAGGCGACCCTGCTTGCCATTGACAAGGTGATGAAGATTCCTGCCGGTATCATTGTGATGAGTGGACCTACAGGATCAGGAAAATCGACCACTCTTAACGCCATCCTGCGTGAGATGAATACCCCTGATGTCAATATCCTGACCTTGGAAAACCCGGTAGAGGATGAGATACCTGGAGTTACCCATTGTGACCTGCGCAATCCCTCCGAGTTCAAACCCATGATCGCCAGCTTCATGCGTAGTGACCCGGATATCATTCTCATGGGTGAGGTGCGGGATATTGAATCTGCGAATCTTGCCATTGAGGCAGC
>CAYXEC010000113.1:0-4552 GCA_964463855.1 uncultured Verrucomicrobiales bacterium
TGGAGAGCGGCAGTGGCTATGTAGACAAGCTTGAGAAAGCCTTTAGCCCGGCGGACATGGCACTGGTGATGGGCTCGACAACCAGCCAGGCTGACTGGCTGCGCCAACACCGTCACGACATGGGCATGAACGTCCGCGGGGTGATGGCCGATGTCAAAAATGGCGGCCTACGCCGTGATCTCTCGCTCGCATTCGAAATGGATGGCAGTGCGGAGTCAGAGAGCGCGACATTGTTCAACCAGCAGACCACCGAGTTTGTTGGCAATGGTGACGTCAACTCCAGTCCTTACCCAACGCCCGGCACCTCGCTCAGTGCCCGTTATTTGTTCAGGGATCATGGTCCGGATTCTGTCGCAGGAACTTCCGGCGCCGGTAACCCTTTCTCTGATGACATGACTCAACCCTTGGACTTCATTCGCGGGCCAAGCTGGTGGCTGATGAGGGATTATGCGAACCTCTACAAGCGCATGAAGAACCCAGGCAGTGGCCCTGCATTGAGTGCCCGCGCCTATTTCCCAAACAGGTCCGTTACCCAAGACCTCGTCGATCTGCATTCCATTCAGGGCTCATCGATTGGGCTCAACTATGAAGGCGCGAATACATACCGACCCCTCAGAGCCAGTTATGCTCCTGTGCTGCTGGCGACTAATGGCATCTTCAGCCTGAAATACGAAGGTGATCAATTAAAGCTGGTGGTCGATCCCTTCTACATCATCTGGAATCCCTACAACACGCAAATCACTGCTGAAAAATTTGCGATCACTTGGCAGTATGGCTTTATGGGCGGGGTGAAGTTCCAGCACACTTTTCCGGATGGCACTGTTGTAATACACGGACGAGATAGCGGTAGCCCATCCGGTGGCTCGCAAGAGGGATTTGTGCACTACGCCGGAAGAAAGACGGGTAGTAGTGGTAGCGTGAGTTATCTTATCAGTGACCTTACCATGGAGCCGGGTGAAGTGATGATCTTTTCCCCTCCCGATACAGCGGCCAGGAGTGGCAATGCCAATGAGTTCAATGACGAGCTCTTGCCCGGCATGAACTATACGACTACCTCCGGCATCGAATTTAATGAGTTTCCTGATGCAGGGGGAGGCAACTGGGCCCCCATTAATGTCCCCAGTGGTGAGAGCGCGTCACACACCCTTGGGGTGCATTTTTCCCTCATTTCTCGCGCAGCTTGGAATCTTTATAACCATCTTGAGACCAGTCTCCCTGCATCGGGAACGCTCGCCAACCAACTGAACACCGAAGCCAATTTTGGGGCTAACCTAACTGGTTGCGAGTTTAGCACCAACGCGGCTGGCACCCGTAGAAACCCCAATCTATTCAAGGGGGTTGCAAATTTTCCATTCAGCTACAAATTCAGCGAGCTGCTCTCAGTGGATGAGGAGACCGGCGTAGTGAGCAGCCCCAAGAAGGCATTCGCTATGATCAGCATGCTGACTCAGTCAAGCGATTGGGATTTCCCCAGAACAGACGGATATTTGGATCCGAAGATGGAAGTGTTCTCACAATTGAATGTGACTCCCATTCTCAGGACTCGAATGGGAAAAACTACACAACAACCTTTCAATCTCTACATGAAAGCGCAAGCTGCCGATGGCATTAATAATCTGATCAATAATATCGGCGTTGACATTGATGCCTTTGGCGATGGCAGTAATGGGTTTTACGGTAAAAATTACGCTCTGGCTGAGGGGGACAAACAATTTCCGCTGCTCGATATCCCCAGAGCCCCGATGCATTCGTTAGTACAGTTCTCAGGTGCCAATATTGGCACGAGGCTCTTTGAGCCGACCAACGCCATCGGCAACTCCTGGAAACCTCCCTATATCCCACAGGATTCTATCTACTTTAATTCACGAACCACCTATAGTGACGTCTTCTGGCAGGTGAATGATGCCTTGTTTGACCGTTATTATCTCTCTGGCATCGCACCGGCATTCACGATTGGCTCGGGCGGTTATAGCGTCAACACAGGTGCCTCACTGGGACAGACTCTCGACAACTTTTATGGCGCTGACTACAAGACAGCCCAGGCCAACCCGGCGCTGGAGCCCCATATCCCGGCTGGCAAGACGGCAGCTGATATCGTCACCGAACTTACACCCACCAGCACGAACCATGATGGCTACCAAAAGGTGGGCGCCTACAGCATGATCAAAGGAGCCTTCAACGTGAACTCGACTTCCATCAAGGCATGGGCGGCAATGCTGAAGGGTAACCGGGACCTCGCCCTTCAGTCAGCCCAGGGCACCACGGATTCGGGAGCAGGTACACCGTTCCCACTGGCCAGCACGACCTCCAACACCAGCTCCAACAACGGCTGGGAGAAGTTCTCCCGACTCACCGATGATCAAATTTGGGATGACAATAACACACCGGACGACCTCACAGACGATACCGGCCTTGCTGTGGAAATCGTCAACCAAGTCAAAGCCAGGGGCCCCTTCATGAGTCTGTCGGATTTTGTTAATCGGCGCATTGGCAACGACAATAGGTCCTACCAAGGAGCGATTCAAGAAGCGATCGAGCAGGCGGGAATCAATGGTGACCAAAGCACGGGCATCAGGGCTGGAACCTCCGATCGTATCCCGAATTACAAAGCCTTTTCAGACAAATGGAAGATAAAACTCGATAACGCCCAGTGGTACGTTTCTGATGATTTCCCTTATGCGGCCGATCCATACTTAGGTAGCAGAAATTGTGCCACTGGGACCCCGATAGAGGTCAACCAGGCCAACATCCTCCTGCCCCTGGCACCGAGGCTCAGTGCCCGCTCGGACACCTTCAAAATCCGCGGTTATGGTGAGGTTAGAGATGCCTCTGGCGATATCATTGCCAGTGCCACCTGTGAGGCAGTGGTGCAGCGCATCCCCGAGTATGTCGATCCCGAGACTGATCCGACCAACAACGAACCATGGGATGATGACTCCCAAACCCCTACGCTCAATACCATCAACCAGACCTATGGCAGGCGTTTTGAAATACGCAGCTTCCGCTGGCTGCATGAGGACGAGGTGTGAGCAGTAGGTGGGTAGCATTTAATTTTGAGAACGAAGTGGTGAAGTTAACACATATTTGGAGGCCGTGGTTGTTGGCAGTGATTACTTTTCTTGGTTTTATCAGCACATCTGCTGCCCAGGAACCGCAGAACAATGCCCCGCCCAAGGGGGATACATTCACCGTCATTGCTCTCTCCGCGATTCCCTACGAGACGATCTACTACCGCAAGGGGGAGGAGTTTATACCCATTGAGCTCCGAAACGGCATGCGCTCAACACCCTACGGTCTGGCCCAGACCGAATTCCTTGAGCTGTTCATCGAGCATAATGATGAAGAAAACCCCTACAAACTCGTGGGCAAGGCCCCGCTGGTAAAGGGGACAGATAAGATGCTCTTCTTTATCGGCACTCGCAATGCCACCGATGAGGAGGTGCTGCCGCTGGCCCTCTACGGCCTGGATGACTCCCGCAGTGCATTCCCCAATGGCAGCTTCCGCTTTATCAACTTCATCAGCACGCCCCTGGTGATTGACTTCCACAAGAAGCGCTTCCTGGTCAAACCCGGCACGCCCGTGCTGCAACAACTCAAGCTGACCCAGGGAGGTTCTTTCACACCCTTCGTGGTGCGTGACACCAAAGGCAAAATACTCGGCGGCACCCGCCTGTTCAGCCATGCCACCAACCGTGAGATGGTGCTTATCTTCCCTCCGAAAAAAGGCAGCAAAAGAATGGATATCCGATTCTTTTCAGACTGAGTCTGGTGGGCTTTGGCTAGTTTGAAGTGATCAGTTTGAAGTTTGAAGGCCAAGTCTGATGCCTTCAGAATTGTAGCACTTGCCCGTGTCCTCAAAAATGGGGGTGATTTTATACCGCTGAAGCTCAATATGCATTCGCGCTCCAAGGTCAGGTCACTAAAGGTTAGCGATATTTTTTCTCTCTACATGGCAGACGGTAAGGATGAAGAGGGGAAGGCTAAATACCGCGAAGTAGGCAGGGCACCTCAAACCCCGCGCATGAGTCATGTTCTCTATGTGTTGTTTCCGGAAGAACACGAGGGGGCACTCTATTTCCGTATTCTTCCATTGAATGACGCGCTGAAGCATTTTCCCGCTGGTAGCTTTTGCTTTGTTAACTTCACTGAGGAGACCTTGGATATTCGCTTGTCGCTAAACAGCAAAAAAATACCCTCACAGGAAACGGCTGTGATGGCATCCAATGTGGACCCAAAAGGCAATATGGTGCCCTGTGTGATGAAAAACGAGCAGGGTAACAAGGTCTTTGAGACCCGCCTCTTTGCCCAGGCCAGCGGCAGGGAAATTGTCTTTATAGGGCCTCCCAAGGAAGAAGGTGGGCTTCCCAGTGTGCGCTTCCTGCCACAGCTGTTGCCGCAAAAGCTGCCGCCCATCCCCAAGTAGTAATTGCGTTGGCGCAGTAGGGGGCTTGCTCTCGCAGCTGGGATGGTTATGTGATCTGTCCTTTCGCATACTGCATGTTGCTCTTTTGTAGTCATTTCGTGCAAAAAAAGAGTCATTCTGTGCATTTAC
>CAYXEC010000114.1:0-4530 GCA_964463855.1 uncultured Verrucomicrobiales bacterium
CCAATAATAACCGAGAAAAATATTCGCATCTGCGTGGGGGATAGACTATTCAACATGCATGGTTAGCTCAAAGGTTCAGGACTCTGGTCAGGCGTGGATCAAGGCAGAGAACATCCACCGTGGCTACGCAGTTGGTAAGAAGCGCATTGAAGTGCTGCACGGGATTGATTTGGAGATTGTGCGCGGAGAAAAGGTCTTTCTCTGCGGGCCCAGTGGTGCAGGCAAGACAACCCTGATGTATATCCTTGCCGGCCTGGAGCAGCCCGAGCAGGGCAAGGTTTGGGTCCATGGTGAAGATCTCTACGGCATGTCCCGCAGAGGGCAAGCCAGGGTCCGTAATGAGTGGATGTCCTACATTTTCCAGAATTACTACCTGATGCCTGAATTGACAGCGCTTGAGAACGTCATGGTGCCAGCCATGATCGGGGGCAATGACCTCATGGAAAAAGCGAGGGAGTCATTGGTGCGTGTCGGGCTTGAAAAACGCATGGATCATCTGCCCGCCGAGCTGAGTGGGGGCGAGCAACAACGGGTGGCCATCGCACGGGCACTGGTGAATTCACCCCGCATTATCTTTGCGGACGAGCCGACCGGGAATCTTGATTCACGCAACGGGGCACAGGTCATGGAGATGCTCTTGTCCTTGTCAGCTGAGGATGGCGCTACACTGGTGGTGGTGACCCATGACGAGGCATTGGCGCTGGATGGGGATCGCAAACTCGTCATCAGGGACGGTAATATTTCCCATGACGCTGTCATTGTCTGAAAAATTGCGTGTTCATGAACGCGAATTCATGCTTTAACCCGCTGCACACTTTAACAAATTTCACACAAACCCATATATTTGACTCCGCATGAGCGAATCACAAAAAATCTGGTTGGACGGCGAACTCCTGGACACATCGGAAGCGAAAATCTCAGTATTTGACCATGGGTTGCTCTATGGTGACGGTATTTTTGAGGGTATCCGTTTCTACAAAGGCAGGGTTTTTCGTCTGGAGGAGCATATCGAGCGGCTGTTTCTATCTGCGCGGGCTATTCTACTCAAAATGCCATGGAGCGAGCAGGAAGTGTGTGACATTGTCTGTGACACGATCCGTGCCAATGGTCTTACCGATGGTTACGTGAGGCTGGTTGTCACACGTGGCAGTGGAGGCCTCGGCCTCAACCCATACTTGTGTAAAACTCCCTCGATGTTTTGTATTGCGGCCTCCATCCAGCTCTATCCAGAGGAATACTACGAAAATGGTCTGGAGTTGATCACGTGTTCAACGAGGCGGCCCAACCATGCGACTTTAAGTCCACAGGTGAAGTCACTCAATTACCTCAACAACATCATGGCCAAGGTCGAATGCATTAAGGCCGGGGTGATGGAGGGTTTGATGCTCAATGATGCGGGCACAGTCGCCGAATGCACGGGTGATACCATATTCATCGTCAAGAATGGTGTGGTGATCACCCCGAAGATTAGCGATGGTGCTCTCGATGGCATTACTCGCGGGGTAATCTTTGATTTGTGTGAGCGTCTCGACATTGACATTATTGAGGACACCATGTCGCGTTATGATGTCTACACTGCTGACGAAGTGTTTCTCACGGGGACGGCGGCTGAGGTGGTTCCCGTCGTGAAGGTGGATGACCGTCCGATTGGTGATGGTAAGCCCGGAGAGGTGTTCAAACAGTTGTTAGCCGCATTCCGTGAAGAGGCGGACAAGACCGGCACGGAATTCTAGTGCTTTCTCCCTTGCCATGATGCTGGATGCTCTGAGATAGTGGGCTTATGCCAGTTAAAGGAGCGTTGGAGAAATACTTGGTCAAGCCCGGGCAAAAATTCAAACTTGCTGACCGCAAGACGGACGACAAATCACTTTTTGACGGGGACAAGGATGAACATGGCCCCTTCATGCGCCAGCTCAGGGAAGACCTGAAAATCCAGCAGAATCACCTTTATGCTGAGAACAAGCATCGTTTGCTTGTTGTCATCCAGGCCATGGACACGGGTGGCAAGGATGGCACTGTGAAAAGTGTTTTTTCCGATGTAGACCCGCAGGGAATACACGTTGAGCCGTTTAAAAAACCTTCCGAGGATGAGCTGGCCCGAGACTTTCTCTGGCGAGTCCATGCCAAGGTGCCTCGCAATGGCCAAATTGTGGTTTTTAACCGCAGCCACTATGAGGATATTCTCGCAGTGAGGGTGAAAAATCTTTTCCCCAAGTCTGTGTGGAAGCCGCGTTACCAGCATATCATTGATTTTGAACGTATGCTTGCCGAGGAGGGAACGACCATCGTGAAGATATTCCTCCACATTTCCAAGGATGAGCAGAAGAAGCGTCTTCAGTCCCGGTTGAATAATGTGGTAAAGCACTGGAAATTCAATCCGGATGATCTCAAAGACCGGCTCCGCTGGAGTGATTTCCAGGATGCCTATGAGGATCTGATCGCAAGAACCTCGACTGATCACGCGCCATGGTATGTGGTGCCCGCAGACCGGAAGTGGTATCGGAATCTGGTGGTGGCACGTATTATTGTCGATACCCTCAAGGATCTCGACATGAAGTTTCCCATCGCAGACTGGATGGCGGATGATATCGTAATTGAATGATGCTGTGAGCTGCCATTCAGAGGAATTTTCAATCCAAACGAGCGGGAAGGGGACGTATGAGATCACCGACCGGGTTGCTCGCATTGTTGATCAGGCGGGTTTTGCCACGGGGAGCGTGACCGTTTTTGTCCAGCACACGAGTGCGAGCCTCGTTATCATGGAAAACGCAGATCCGAGCGCGAGGACTGATCTGGAGGCGTTTTTTGATCACCTTGTTCCTGAGGATACACCTTATTTTGTGCACACCTATGAGGGGGCGGATGACATGCCCTCCCACATACGCATGGCATTGACCCGGACCAGCGAGGTTGTTCCTGTCATTGGTGGCAGGATGTCGCTGGGAACCTGGCAGGGGATCTTTTTATTTGAGCACCGGCGGGCTGCTCACAACCGCTTGCTTAGTGTCGTGGTTCAGGGGGAGTGAGTCTCACAGGCTGGATTAGTTGAGGCTCCGGTAGTTGTCGTTTCTGCGGGTCACTCCCATGGAATCCATATGCTCAAGCAGTGGCATTACAATCTTGCGTGTGGAATCGAGTTGCTGGCGGAGTTCGCTCGCCGTGGCCTGACCGTGGAGTTGGATAAACTGGCGCACTTTTTCAATGGCCATGTCCAGCGCTCTTGAGGTGATGACAATTTTTGGATCAAGCTCGATAACCTGGCCGGAGCGGATGAGGAATTTTATCGCCTGATCTTGCTGTGGCGTTGTTATGATATCTGATTTATTAGGTGGATTGAGGCCATCCCGGTCGAGTTGCGAGATGATGCTTTGAGCAATAGTGGCTATCTCCTCAGGTAGGGTGAGGCGGTGTTTGGGGTGAGCGATGCCTTTACCGTTGGCCTGGTATCCCTTGTCGCAAAGGGTCTCTACCAAGAGCTCGATCACTTTGTCGGGACTGTCAGTTTTTTTCTGAAGCTCGTCTTGCGGTATGAAGGGCAAATCGGGGTGGTTCTGGTGCCATTGGCGTATTGTCTTCTCAGCCTCATCGACAAGGCTCTTCCACCATTTGCTGTGAATGAGCGTGTCGTCGTGACGGATGATGCTTCCCTCGGCAATCATGTTTTCACAAGTCTGGTCAATGGTGTCCTGATGAAATGGATGATTGGGTAATACCTGTCTTGCGTTGAGTATTTTGTCTCTGGTGAGCAGTGTGCGAATATAGACGGCCGCATCATGGGGTTGGGCGGCTCTTGCACTGAGAAAAGCGGCACGTGATTCACTGCGGAAGCCTTGTCTTGTCGCTACCGCATCGAGCACGACAGCACCCGCCATGGTGCTTTGTTGAGATCCATCACGTAGAACCATGCGGTCGCCAGTGAATAGGTATAAGGGGGATTCAAGTCGAAGTTGTGCCAGACAGGATTCGCCCGGATTGAGCTGGTTGCGATCATGCAGAATGACACGTGCGCGGCAGCGCGCAGAGCCATGATGAATGACAACGGTTTCCATGTGCTTGAGAGCACGTGGTTTGATGCCTGGAACCGGGCGAGCCAGCCGCTGCAGCTCAATGTCAATGGTGTCACTGACGGTGCCGCAGTTTGGTCTGGCGAGGGTGAGGCCACGCTTGGCGCCTGGTTTCCCGGGGGCATCAATGGGTAAATCGGGCAAGTTGAGGGCGGTGCGCATGCCGGGAGTTGCGCGCTCAAGGGCCTGGTTGTGGCTCTGGATATATCGAACCTTGGCGGTGATTCCAGCGGGTAGGGCCACGAGATTGTCCCCTGTTTGAATGCTGCCGCCTGTCAGTGTGCCGGTAACGACCGTGCCGGTTCCCTTGGGCGAGAAAATACGATCAATGGACAGGCGGGGTTTTTGAGTATCCTGACGGACAGGGCAATGACCGAGGTTCTCAATGATCGCTGCTTTGAGCTTTTCAATACCTTCGCCGGTGATCGCGGATACCGGGATGCGGGGGGCGTCGGCGCGGGGGGGG
>CAYXEC010000115.1:0-3075 GCA_964463855.1 uncultured Verrucomicrobiales bacterium
AAGGCCGTTGAAGCGCGCGATTCAGAGACATTTGCTCGACCCTCTGAGCCTGGAAGTGCTTGAGGGCAAATACCAGGATGGTGACTTGATCCATGCCGAAGTGCACAATGGGGCAATTACATTTGCCAGGCAGTAGACCTCTACAAGCAATCCATTGGGGTTATCTGGTGAAGTCAACAAGCGTGAAATGCGTCTCAAAGATGCAAGTTCTGCGAGTGCAATGTTTAAAATGCTGAATTATTAGGTGGATAACTTACGAATAGTTGATATAATTTCATTTAGCTAGTTTGAATGTATAGAAACATTAAATTTCAAAGTGTTTTAATCATTCATGTAGTGCATTGAGTCACTGAAAGCTAAGTTAAACGAACCATCATAACAAATGACTAGAAAAGGAATATTCAGTATCGCATCAGGAGGAAGCAAGGATTCACCCGCACCGGAAGCTTCTGCTGAGAATGTAAGCCCGTTCAGTGAATCCAGCCAGGGTGGTAACTCTGATTCTCCATTCGCACGTGAGCCAGGCGCCGACGAGCCTGCAGGTGGTGATGAGCCCTTTAAGATGGATGGTTTTGGTCATGACGATGCAGGTAGCGACCAGCCAGGCGATTCCCCCTTTAAAACCTTTGAAGAGCCACAAGACGATTACGAGGCAGCAAAAGCAAACCTCGAGCCTCAGCACGACTTTGCTGCTGGCACTACACCT
Organism: uncultured Verrucomicrobiales bacterium; assembly: GCA_964463855.1. Taxonomy (GTDB): domain Bacteria; phylum Verrucomicrobiota; class Verrucomicrobiia; order Verrucomicrobiales; family Akkermansiaceae; genus Oceaniferula. The sequence continues at coordinate 707 of CAYXEC010000115.1, forward strand.
TTCAAGCCGGCACTCGCTTCCATGGGTGAAGATGCGGATGACAACCCATCGCAGCACGAACAAGCCTCGGCATCCAGTGACGAGGGTGCTACCACATCACAGGTCACCATTGAGCCCGTCGCAGATGTCCCTGTGGCGACACCAGCTCCTTTCCAAGTTCCGTCCACACCTGCGCCAATGCAGAGCACGAGCTCGTCGTCAGGTATGCAGCAGCTAGAGATACGGGCTATTTTCGGTGTGGATCATGTCCTTAATGCCAATGAAATAATCCAACGTGCCCGTTCACTCTCCGGCATTGGCACTGTTGCTACTGTCGCAGGTAAAGAGCAACAAGCGCTGTCTGATTTCAGGGCGGCGATCAAAACCCTGGGTCTGGGTGAGCCAGACCTCATGGAAATTAATTTTGGCAGTGGCTCTGTGGACTTTATCGTTGAAGGCAATACGACTCTGGCTGTTCTACAGCAGGGCCCTTATGCCCCAGGTGTTAAAGAAACGCTCATCATTGTCGCTCGCGAACTGGACAAACTTGCCTGAAAAATCCCATCAACCCCCAATGAGGTTGATGACACCCTGGGCCAGGGATGCCATCGCTGCTAGATAAGGCATCAAATGGCTAAGCGCAATACAGGGGCTGACGAGGTTACCATTAAGATAGCTGTCATCGGGCAGCCGCAGTCCGGAAAAAAAGACATCATTGAGCACATAGCAGCTCAATATGAACAGTCTGCATTGAGGTCAGCAATGGTCTCAGGGGCCGATATTGTCCGTGCCGAGTTCATTTGGCCGGAGCCAGCTCCCGGCGGTCCCTTTGTCAAGGTGAGGATATTCGCGTTGACCGGAGAACCTTTCCATCAGGCACCTGAGCAGCTCCTTTTGTCGGGTTGTGATGCGCTGGTTTTTGTCGTGAACTGTAACCCGAGTAAAATTTCCGAGAGCAAATCGGCATTGTTGAATCTTATGGCCAATGCTGATCTTACAGGCCTGGATTGGGGTAGAACTCCCATCGTATTGCAGTATAACAATGCGGAGACATATCCTGATATCAACCCCGAGGATTTGGATTCCTGGCTGGGCGTGAATACGGACCAAGTCGAGCGCTATCTAACCCACTCCAACAAGAGTGATGAAATTGGAGTCGCTGTTGATGGGGCCATTCAGCGGGTAATCTCAAAGATGAGTGATCAGTCAACAACCCAAGCACTCGCCGGGTAAGACTTATTGAACCGGTTTTATAGCGGAGCCTATGCCTTGGAATGAGCTGACCGGCATGCCAATTCCGTTGCTTGTGCGACTCTCAGGATGGTCTGTTCCCCCATGTGAGGCCCCAGGATTTGCAGTCCGACGGGTAGCTTGCTGCCAGACTCGGAGGTGATCTTGCCACATGGAACGCTGATACCGCAAATACCGGCCAGGTTGGCTGAAATGGTAAAAATGTCTGCCAGGTATTGTTGCAAAGGGTTATCTTTGTCGGCTCCTATGGTGGGAGCAACATTGGGGGTTACCGGGCAAAGAATCGCATCCACTTTACGATAGGCATTTTCAAAGTCCCGCTTGATGAGTTGTCTTACTTTCTGAGCTTTGTTGTAGTAGGCATCGTAGTAACCCGATGATAAGACATAAGTGCCGAGAATGATACGTCGCTTCACCTCTGGGCCAAAGCCCTGCTCTCTACTGCGTCGGTAGAGATCAATGATATCGTTGGGTTTTTCAACCCGGTTTCCATAGCGCACACCATCAAAACGGGACAGATTCGAGGATGCTTCCGCAGGAGCGATGATGTAGTATGTCGCCACTGCGTATTCTGTGTGAGGGAGCGAAATATCCACGATCTCAGCTCCAGCAGATGCCAGTTGATGGATGGCCTCATCAATTCTCTGGCGCACAGCTGGATCAATTCCTTCCCCAAAATATTCCCTGGGAAGACCAAGCTTCATTCCGGAAATCCCCTCATGCAAGCCGTGGGTAAAATCGCATTCAGCTTGCTGGAGTGAAGTAGCGTCTGATGGATCAGAGCCGGAGATGACGTTGAGCATAAGTGCTGCGTCTTCGACGTTTTTTGTAACAGGACCAATTTGATCGAGTGATGAAGCGAAGGCTACCAAACCATAGCGCGAGACCCTGCCGTAAGACGGCTTCAAGCCCACCACCCCACAGTAGCTCGCCGGTTGGCGAATGGATCCTCCAGTGTCAGACCCCAAAGCTGCAATGGCACTGTCCGAGGCAACGGCGGCTGCCGACCCTCCGGATGAACCACCTGGTGCGCGGGTAAGATCGTGAGGGTTGAGTGTTGTGCCGAGGGCTGAGTTTTCAGTTGTCGAGCCCATGGCAAACTCATCCATATTGGTGCGGCCAAAGGGGATGGCGCCTGC
>CAYXEC010000115.1:3085-4493 GCA_964463855.1 uncultured Verrucomicrobiales bacterium
ATCATAGGGAGAGGTGTATGCCCCATCTAAAAAACGGGATGCACAGGTGCATGGCTGACCTTTGACATTAATGTTGTCTTTGATGGCGATGGGAATTCCACCCAGAGGCAAACTGAGATCAGCGGCCTCTGCAGCCTCCCTGGCTGCGGCCAGATCGTGATGCAGATAGGCGCCAATTTCACCGTCCTTTTGCTCAATGGCATTGGCCAGCGAATCGACAATATCGACTGCGCATATATCTCCGCTTGTGAGCAGCTGGCGCAGTGAAGTGATGCAATGATTGGAGAGTTCCATGAAGACAAATAAATGATGTGATTATGCGTCAACCACTTTGGGGACACGAATTTGTCCCAGGGCACTCTCCGGAGCATTAAGCAGCAAATCCTGCTGACTCAGGCCTGATCTTGATACGTCTTGTCGTAAATGGGTCTCGTCAATGGCTGAGAGAGCGGATGTTTCAACGGCTTGAACATCCACATTTTTGAGGCTGTCTATATAGCCGAGTATGGCATCAAGTTGCTCTTGAAAGGTAGCGCATTCCTCTTCGCTGAGATCGATCCTGGCAAGATCAGCTACATAGCGAACATCGATTTGATCAGTTTTATTACTGCCCATGGGTGAAGCTGAACAGGTAATAGCAGAAATTCAAGCACTGATCTGTTACTCTAAGGAGCATATGACAAGCCATCTTGACGCCTGCTCATGGGGCTAATCAATAGCCGCTGTGCTGCTGAAATGCTCGCCACAATAAGGGCAACGGTAAGGCTGCAAGGTGAGTATTTTCAGCGCCATGCCAAGGCGGTAGCTCATTCCGAGAAAACGCTTGGCCTTCCTGTGCTTGCGGCAACCCGTGTTTGTCCAGATTCTGCTGAGGCAAATGGGGCATGAGCAAGATGCGCTAAAGGCTTTGAACAGAAGGATGGAAATCAGCCAGACCACGATTGCGGTGAAGCCCGTGCTCATTTTGCCCTCAGCCTGGAATAAAAGACCCGTGCAAAGCCAAGCCATGCCGAAGATGGCGATGAAGATATTGGCAATGAAGTGTAAGGCCCCAAATCTCAGCGACCAGAGCGTTGAGTGGGCGAATTGACGGTGAACTCGAGACATGTTTTGTGGTTTTATGAAGAAAAAGACAAATAGGATGAGTGGATCTTTGGGTGGCTTTCAGCTAGGCTGCGTGTTTAACATCTGTCAATGAGCTACAAAGCAAGTCGCAATGGCGGTATATGGAGCAAGGAAGCAAGATTCAAACCATGTGTCCCGTCAATGACTAGCTTGTTTCATTCAAAGGCGTGAAGGTATGCTGCTATATCATTTTTCCAAGCATGCCGGACGGCCTACATGGCCATTTCACGTAACATACTGTATATTGACTTCCAGGGAGTTACTTCCCATATCCATATCGCCA
>CAYXEC010000116.1:0-4415 GCA_964463855.1 uncultured Verrucomicrobiales bacterium
CTGCACAGTGTCCCATGCTTATTCATCATCTCGTTCCCGGGCAAGAAGTAGGCAACCTGATCTTACTGCGCCGCCTCCGGGGAGGAGAGCTTGCCGACACCCAAGGCTCACTCACGGAGCAACTCACCAAGATTCTTGCCGATGATGGCTCCCTCTGGCGAGAGATGAAACAAAAACTCGCACAACAGGCCCGGCCGGCGGCTGCTCAGCAAGCCGCTGATTTTATTCTTGAACAAATCCGGCATGATGAGCAGCTGCGTGACTGAGGCATCATGACATCCTTACCTGGCATTAACATCAACCAACTCTATGGATTTTCTTTTTGATATAGGCAATGTCATTGTCCACGTTGATTTCATCTCATCACTCAAGCGCATCTTGCCAGAGGGCATTGATCAGCCAGAGGCCAGGCTCAACCGCATCCTCGAGCGCAAGGATGATTTCGAGGCTGGCAGAATACCCACCGGGCAATACTACTCATGGGCAGCAAAAACGCTCGGACACACCGGCGAGCTGGAAACATTCATGGAAGCGTGGGTAAATGTTTTTAGCCCCAATCAACCCATGCTGGATGTAATTGAACATTTGCATGACGAGGGGCACCGCCTTCTTCTTTTCTCCAACACCAATGCTGCCCATATCGACTTCTTACGGAGTCAATATCCCGTTCTTGAACGCTTCTCCGGCGGAATTCTCTCTTACCTTGTGGGCCACGTTAAACCTGAGCAAGCCATCTACCAGCTGGCCATCAAGAATTACGGGCTCAACGCCGAGAAAACCCTCTACATCGATGACCTGACGGAAAACATTGAGGGCGGCATCCAAGCTGGCTTTATCTCTCACCAGTATAGTGCTGAGCACCATGAGCATTTTCTCGTCTGGCTCAATGAGCAGCTTCAGGCAGGCAGCGACGCGGCTGCAAAATGATTTCCAATATTGATGGTTGGCATTTAGCGGCCGCATCGCTAGATAAGAGCATGCCTGAGGAGAGCAGATTAATGGATGTGGAGGCCCTGGAGTCGGCTATTGAGAGCCGGGATATTGAGTCTTTCCAATCCAGCGCAGAGGATCTGCACTATGCTGACCTTGCAGCCGTATTTCAGAATTTGGATCAGGATGAAGATCGGGGCTTCTTTACCGAACACATCCGTCTCGAGCGTTTTCCTGAAATTCTCGCTGAGCTACCTGATGCTCTGATCGAAGAAACGCTCGAGCGTTTTAACGAAAAAGCCCAACGGGAGATTTTGCGCAAGCTCATCGATGATGACCGCGCCGACATTCTTCAAGACGTGAGCCCAGAGGCGCGGCAGCGCTATCTCGCCATGCTCAAGCCGGAGCAAGAGGAGACCACACGCAGCCTGATGCGTTATGATGAGGATACCGCAGGAGGCAGAATGACTACGCATGCTGCACGCATCAAGCTCGGCACCACCGTGAAGGGGGCCCTTGAAATACTTCACGAATACAAGGACTCAGCTGAGTCCTTGGCACGTATTTACGTCGTTGACGAGGAAGGACGTTTAAAAGGCAAAATCCGTCTGCGTGAGCTCGCCTTCAACCCCTGGGAAACACCGGTACAAGACATCATGGAGGAAGCAGACCTCTCTATTCTGGCCAGCACTGACCAGGAGGAGGCTGCGCAAATGTTCGCCAAATATGATATGACACTGCTGCCAGTGGTTGATGAATACAATCACCTCCTAGGCGTCATCACCCATGACGATGTTCTTGAAATTCTTGAAGAGGAATCCACCGAGGACATCGAGAAAATGTCAGGTATCGCGGGTGAACAGTCGGAACAAACCTATCTTAATACCGCTCTATTGACGCATTTCAAGCGGCGCTTTCCATGGCTGCTCATTCTCGCCCTGCTCGCGATCTCCTCAGGTTATGTCATGCTGCGCTTCGAGCATATTCTGAGCAGCGTCTACCTTCTGGCTCTCTACCTTCCCATGGTTGTGGCTGCCGGTGGAAACACCGGAGGCCAGGCTGCCACCATGGTTATTCGCGCCATGTCTCTGGGGGAGCTTGAGCCTGGCTCCACATGGAAGGTCATTACCAAAGAACTTTTTCTCGGACTTCTTCTGGGCTCCATTCTTGGCGCTTGCATTGCCATGATAACCCTCTTTATTTTACCTGCCTTTAATCCCCCGTTGCCTGCAAACATCACCATAGCCACCTTCACCATTGCCGTATCTGTGGCCTTGGCAGCACAAATCATGACATCCACCTTGTCAGGGGCCCTGTTGCCACTTGGTGCGCGCGCCATCAACCTTGACCCCGCAGTTGTAGCAGCACCAGCCATCACCACTCTCGTGGACATATCGGGGATGGTGATCTATTTCACCGCGGCTCAAGCCATTCTCTGAGGCTCGAAATTGCCCCTGCAAAAAAAATCCGCCAGCAGAGCACTGGTTTATGCTGCTCAGAGCATCTCGACGAGTGTCTTACCCATGTCGGAGGGGGTCTCTGAAACAGCAATGCCGCATTCGCGCAGAATGGCTTTCTTGGCTTCGGCGGTATCTTCTGCCCCACCAACAATAGCACCTGCGTGCCCCATACGGCGTCCTGGAGGAGCAGTGGCTCCGGCAATGAATCCTGCAATAGGTTTCCGGCAGTTCTCCTTGGCCCAGCGTGCAGCTTCAGCTTCGGCATTACCTCCAATCTCGCCGATCATGATGATCGCTTCAGTTTCTGGATCCTCATTGAACATTTTAAGCACATCGAGGTGAGAAGTTCCATTGATTGGATCTCCACCAATACCCACACAAGTGCTCTGCCCGTACCCGAGCTCAGTCAACTGATAGACAGCCTCGTAAGTGAGCGTGCCGGAGCGGGAGACAACACCAACATTGCCGCGCTTGTGAATGTAGCCGGGGGCAATGCCTATGCGGCAACCGCCGTGTGAGTCCTTGCCGTGACCGGGAGTGACAATACCCGGGCAGTTGGGACCAATGAGACGGGTATTGCTACCCCTCATCATTTCCTTCACCCGCATCATGTCTGCTACGGGGATCCCCTCGGTAATTGCAACGACGAGCTCCAATCCAGCGTCAACCGCCTCAAGAATGGCATCAGCAGCAAATGGGGGCGGCACGAAAATGGCGGAAACTGTGGCACCTGTCTCGCGAGCTGCCTCGTGAACAGTGTCATAGACAGGGGTTTTCTCGCCAAAGGTTTGACCGCCTTTGCCTGGTGTTACACCCGCAACAATCTGAGTGCCGTAATCAAGGCTCAACTGGGCGTGCTTACCGCCGAAACCTCCCGTGATACCTTGCACGAGAACCTTGGTGTTTTCATCAACTAAAATAGACATCGTAAAAAAGTGGTTTAAAGTGAGACGTATTATCCTTGCACTGCTGCAACAGCTTTTTGGGCGGCATCGTTTAGGCTGTCCGCGGTGATCACATCAAGATTGGAGTTGGCGATCAGCTCACGACCCTGGGCAACATTGGTTCCCTCCAGCCTGACAACAAGCGGGATGTTGAGATCCGTCTCCTGAGCCGCAGCCAGAATACCTTCAGCGATGATATCACACTGCATAATACCCCCGAAGATATTGACGAGGATCCCTTTCACATTGGGATCTCCAAGAATAATTTTGAAAGCGGCCGTGACCTGTTCTTTGCTTGCCCCTCCTCCAACATCGAGGAAGTTGGCAGGCTCACCACCACAGTGCTTGATGATATCCATGGTGGCCATTGCCAGGCCAGCACCGTTCACCAGGCAGGCAATGTTTCCATCCAGGCCTATGTAGTTGAGATCATACTTGGATGCCTCCACCTCCCGCGGATCCTCCTCATCCAGGTCACGATAGGCTACAATCTCAGGATGCCTGTAAAGAGCATTGTCATCAAAACCGAACTTGGCATCGAGTGCCAGCACCTGGCCATCAGGAGTGACCACCAGCGGATTGATTTCCACCATTGAGCAGTCGCAGCTCAAGAACAGGTTGTAGAGGTTTTTGATAAGTTTGGCGAACTGCTTGGCCTCATCACCAGATAGCTTGAGTGCCTTAACCAGCTTACGCACCTCGTAAGCCTGTAATCCGGCGAGTGGGTGGACAAATTCCCGCACAATTTTATCCGGAGTGTTCTCAGCCACCTCCTCGATATCCATGCCTCCCTCGGTGCTCGCCACAATGACAGGCCGGCAGGTTTCACGATCCATGAGAATGGCGAGATAGAGCTCCCTCTCAATGTCGACAGCCTCGGCAATCATGACCTTGTTAACCAACTTGCCATCCTCACCCGTTTGCTTGGTCACCAGGGTTTGGCCGATCATACTAGCTGCAAACTCGGCAGCCTTTTCCGGACTCTCAATGAGATGCACTCCTCCTTGAAAACCATTTTTGAAAGTGCCTTTACCACGCCCGCCGGCATGAACCTGGGCCTTGATTACAAGGTTAGCTCCTC
>CAYXEC010000117.1:0-4410 GCA_964463855.1 uncultured Verrucomicrobiales bacterium
CACGACGCTGCACGGTAGTGAGGGTATCGTGCCCATGGGTGATGAACTCAGGCAGTACTGGCTCGATGAAAACCAGAGGCTGGCAAACGTGGGTTTTCGCGTGCTGGCCGTGGCAAGCAAAACCGGCAATGACCCTGATGCTGCGCCGTATCAGGATCTTGGCTTGCTTGGCCTGGTTTGCTACATGGACCCGCCCCGGTCTGATATTCCCGGTGCCATCCAGTCTTGTCAGCTTGCGGGTATCAGGGTCGTCATGGTCACAGGGGATCAGGCGGGTACTGCTCTTCATGTGGCCCAAAGCACAGGTATTTGCCGTGAGGGGGAACGATGTGATGTGGCCACAGGCAGGGAAATTGACCAGGCCCAAAAGGAGAGGCGCCTGAACGATATGCTCGGTGTGACGGTGTTTTCCCGGGTCACCCCCAAGAACAAGCTCGACATCATCCAGATGCACCAGGACCAGGGGGATGTGGTGGCGATGACCGGTGACGGGGTCAATGACGCCCCGGCCCTGAAAAGAGCCGACATAGGTATTGCCATGGGTATTCGTGGCACCGAAGTGGCGCGGGAAACCGCGGACATGGTGCTTCGGGACGATGCCTTTGTATCGATTGTATCTGCCGTGGAGCAGGGCAGGGTGATTTTTAACAACATCCGCAAGTTTGTTATCTACCTGATGTCATGCAATCTGAGCGAGGTTCTAGTCATTGGTCTCGCATCCATGAGTGGAGCCCCATTGCCGTTACTGCCGTTGCAGATCCTTTTTCTCAACATGGTCACTGATGTCTTTCCCGCCCTTGCCCTGGGTGCGAGCAAGGGACACGCCGATGTGATGGCCAAGCCGCCACGCTCCATCGAGGACCCGATCATCGGCAGGCCCCAATGGCGTGTGATCAGCATTTACAGCTCTTTAATCACAGGTGTGGTTTTGGGGGCATTTGTAGTTGCGCACAGCGTGTTTGGTATGAGTGAGGCACAATCAGTGACGGTGGCATTTCTGGTCATTGCCTCTGCCCAGTTGCTGCATGTTTTCAATATGGCAGAACCCGAAAGCAAGGCACTCGACAACGAGATCACGCGCAATCCTTATGTATGGGGTGCCGTGGCGCTATGTGTGGGTATATTACTGGTAGCAATGTTTTTCCCGCCGCTTGCCTCCGTGCTCTCGCTGGAGCCCATTGATGCGCGCGGCTGGGCCCTGGTGATCGCGGCCTCGTTGGTTCCTTTGGTGGTCGGGAGAGTGTATAGGATGATGAGGTGATGGGAGATCTCTGTCAGAGTCCTGTTTTTGATTTCCACGATTCCTGGTCTACCAACTCGCCATCCTGATACGCGCTGACGCAGTATTTCTCGGGAACCCAATATTGTAGTGTTTTTATTTGACCGGCGGGAATTGTTTCTCGAAATCCAGGGCCTGATACGCTCATGCTCTCAGTGCCTGCTTTTGCGTTGATTTGAATACATTTTGGAAGCCTTCTTTGCCTATCAGTTTTGATGACTCGAACTGAAATACTACCCTTGATGACTTTCTGTTGTATCACCGGCATGGGTATGGGCTGTTGCTTGAACTCTGGCTGAGCTTTGGCCTTGGGTGCTACTTTGGATTTTTGTTCAGCTTCCATTTTCTCCAGCCGGATGTCTAGCTTCTGCTGTTCGAAAGCCTCTTTTTCCCGATGCGCTGCTGCCTCATTCGGATCGAACCGAAATCTTTCTTGGAGTCCTTGAGGCAGGTTCTCGAATGCAATATTGGCAGCCCCAATGGAATGCCTTATTTTCATGCCGCCATCATGAACTCTCAGGATGATCACATCTTTGAAAGGCTCTCTATTTGCCCTTGGGAGAAACGCGATTTTTTCTCCTTTGGCCTTTGCGCGGATATTGGTCCTGTGCTCTGTGATTTGATCTCTAAAATATGCATTGATAGTTGCTGTTTTTTGGTTGGTGCGTTGCAGCTCCTTGATTTCCTGGCTCAGATTTCCCAACTCTTTTTTGAGTTCGTCCAGATCTAATCTTGAGCCTGTATGATGAGCCGACTGTTCTGCAAGCTTCTGCCAATGCAGTTTTTCGCTCTCCAGTTTCTGTATGAGGGTTTTTTTCTCTTCGACTCTCTGTGGCAAGATGCTCGAGAAAGAGTGCTCTTGGTTTGCGATGGAGCTACCCATCAATGCTCCATGAACCAGCATTACCAGAGCCAGATGCTTAATCTTTGGCGGCGCGCAGAGATCGCGGGGGTTAATTAGTCTCTTAGATTTGGACATGGGGCAATGGTTTTCGCGTTTAGAAATGGGAGTCATTTTTCAAGCGGATATTTTTCTTTGTATTCAGCATGCTCGACTTCGAGTTTTGAACGCTCGCTATCGAAGCGCTCCTTCTCCTTGCTAAGGAAATCCCGTTCCTGTTTTGCCTGGTCGATATGCTCCAAGACGCCAGCGAGTGTTGTAGCCTCTGCTGCCGGCTGGCTGCCGGCGAGGGCCTTGAATGTCTCTATTTGCTTTTCGAGCTCTTCGATTTGAAGGCTTAATTGTTTATCTTCTTTTTCTAGACCCTCGTTGTTACAGGAAGCAAATAAACAGAATGCAAGGAAGCAGGTGCACATGAGTAGCAATGAATGGATGAATAACCTTTCACGAATCCTTGGCTGCTTTTGTCTGAGGCGCATGATGCTTGAGGGTGGTAGTCGTTTTGGTTTTGTGGTGTTTCGGGTTTTTAAGAGGAATTTTACAACAATGATTCTCTAGCAGTATGCATAAGTTGACCACGCTCATATTGTTCATTACAGTGCATTTTTTGTGCATCTAATAAACATTCAAGAGTGGTGATGACAATGAGGCCAACCCTGTAAGGGTTGAAGGTCTTATTTTGCGTGTGGGGGTGTATAAAGGCGCCCCCAGCAAGAGGCGTCAAAGCTTATACATAGGGCCCAGCAAGCATGAGTAGGGGACAAAAACCGGTTCATGAGTGGAAACCGCCAACAGCCTTCTCTGAATGAAAAAAATGGTGCAGGAAGAGGGACTTGAACCCCCGACCGCCTCGGTGTAAACGAGATGCTCTACCAACTGAGCTATTCCTGCACTAATAGGGGACGTGTAAAAAAGTCCACTGGTTAAGATTGTCTTGGGAGACGCGCGTTGTTTGGCTGAAATCGCCTTTGCATGCAATCTCTTTTTTTGCCGATCTGCGCATTATTCAGGCGGGGTGTGTGGTTCGAAGGTTGTGGTGCGCTCATGAGCCCTGGCTTTGGCGGCCTTGTGTGCCTGTCCTTGTAGCTGCTCCTGCATGCGGTAGCGCTTCTGCCCCTTTTTCTTCATGATCCTGCGAGATGAACCATTTTCGAGGATTTCAAAGCCGTTGCAGTTATCCTTGAAGGCAGCGTCCAGAATAGTCTGCAGGCGCTTGCGAGAGGCCTTGTCCTCAATGGGGATCATTAATTCGACACGCTTGTCGAGATTGCGCGTCATCCAGTCTGCGGAGGAAATGAAAAGCAGGGGGTCTCCACCGTGGGAGAACGAAAAGATCCGGGCATGCTCAAGATAGCGGTCAATGACTGAAACCACATGTATATTGTTGGCTTCTTTTCGTGATCTGCCGCCTGTGGTTGTTTTCAGGCAGCAGATACCCCGGATGTTGAGGTTGATTTTTACCCCGTCTCTGGAAGCCTTGTAGAGAGCATTGATGATTTCCTCATCCTGCAATGAGTTCATCTTGGCTGTGATGGTAGCCGGCTCACCATCACGGGCACGTTTGGCCTCGGCCGAGATCAGCTCAAGAAGCCTTGGTTTCATGTGGGTGGGCGCGGGCACCAGCTTGCGAAAGCGGGTGAGCTTGGATCGCCCGGTGACCGCATTAAAGAAAAGAGATGCGTCGGCGCCGTAGGCGGGGCGCGAAGTCAGGTAGGAAATGTCGGTGTAGAGGCGGGCCGTTGACTCGTTGTAGTTGCCAGTACCGAGGTGTGTGTAGCGCTTGAGTTGCCCATCTTCATTGCGAATGACCAAGCAGATCTTGGCGTGGGTTTTGAGACCTTTGACCCCATAGACAATCTGGACTCCGGCACGCTGTAACTCCTCTGCCCGCATTAGATTGCGGGCTTCGTCAAAGCGGGCCTTGAGCTCGATGAGAACAGTGACTTGTTTGCCGTTGTTGGCAGCTTTGATGAGTGCATCGATAATGCGGGAATCAGAAGCCGTGCGGTAGAGCACCTGCTTGATGGCAATGGTTGTGGGGTCTGCGGCAGCTTCCTCGATAAAACGAATGACAGGCTCGAAGCTCTCATAGGGATGGTTGAGTAGGACGTCCTGTTTTGCCAGAGTATCAAACATGGATTCACCTGGCTCGATGAGTGGCGAGGGCTGTGGCTCCCATGGTTCATCACGCAAGTGGTCATAACCGGAGCTGAAAGCCAGCCCCATGAAG
>CAYXEC010000118.1:0-4382 GCA_964463855.1 uncultured Verrucomicrobiales bacterium
CTGCCAATATTTTCTTCTCTCCCTTCAGGCAACGCAGGGACTTGTCCCCGGCTGAGGTTCTGCAGACGATGTGGGCCGATTTCCCCCGCAGTGTGATCCTGTGCTCAATGTTCAACCCCGCGCACATCACGGCCAATGCGGAACTCGCCAAGAAGTTGAATTAGCTGCCAGCATCCTTACCCGCTTGCCCCGACAAGGTCGGTAGCCAACTTCAACTTGAACTCTCAACTCGAACTGCCGCGAAGCGGCAACCAAGATGTTCTCCATCCTCATCCTCACCAAAGACGAAGAGATCAACATTCGCGACTGCATGGAGTCCGTGGCGTGGTGTGATGATGTGGTGGTCTTGGATTCCCTCAGTGATGATTCGACATGCACGATTGCAGCAGAGATGGGGGCCCGGATTTATAAGCGCCCCTTTGATGATTTTGGCTCGCAGCGCAACTACGCGCTCGATGAGATCGAGTTCAAGCACCCCTGGGTGTTTCACCTGGATGCCGATGAGCGCTTTAACGAGGAGTTGCGTGTGGAGTGCGAGCGAGTGATAGAGGAGGACAAACACAGTGCCTACTTCGTGCCGAACAAAATCATGTTCCTGGGCAAGTGGATCAAGCATTGCACCCAGTATCCCTACCCGCAGGTGCGTCTGCTCAAGGTGGGCGAGGTGCGCTTCATGAAAGCGGGACACGGCCAAAAGGAAGACGAGGCTCAGCGTGGTGTGGGCCATATCCACGTCCCCTATGATCATTATAATTTCTCCAAGGGGATTGAGGACTGGCTGGCTAAGCATGAGGAATACGCCCGGAAAGAGGCGGGCTCGGCAACGAGCTTGGAAAGGCGCCCCTTGAGGGAATGTTTTTTTTGCGATGGCATGGCTCGCAAACGTGCGATGAAATCATGGTTTGTCAGGATGCCTTGCCGTCCCATGATCAAGTTTGTGCATCTCTATTTCTTCAAGCTGGGATTTCTCGACGGCTATCCCGGGTTTGTTTATTGCCGTCTGCAAATGAAGTATGAAAACATGATTGCCGCCAAGCGCGCCGAGGCACGCAGACAATCCACTGTATAACAAAAATAACCATGAAGATTCTCGTAACAGGAACAGGAGGGTATATCGGATCACTGGCAGCACGCCGCTTACTCGATGCTGGGCACGAGGTGGTGGGTGTGGACTCCTGCGTGAGGGGGTTTGTGCAACCGATGGATCTTCTTCAAAAGGAATTTGGCGAGAAGCAATTCCGTTACTATAAAAACGATATCCGCACAGAGATTGATACGGTGTTTGCTGCCGAGGCAGGCATTGACGCAGTGATGCACTTTGCCGCCTTGTGCAATGTGGGGGAATCGGAACAAAGCCCGCATCTTTATTTTGAAAACAATGTGGGAGGAGTGGTGTCCCTGATGGAGGCCATGAAGCATGCCGGTGTGGACAAGCTCGTTTTTTCCTCCACTTGTGCCACCTATGGCAACCCGGAGACGGAGATTATTTCCGAAACACACCCACAAAACGCGCCGACCAGCCCCTATGGCGAGTCCAAGGCGATGGCGGAGCGGGTGATCAGCTGGTATGAGAAATTGCTCGGCATGCGCTGCGTGAAAATGCGCTACTTTAACATCTGCGGTGCCAGTGACGACTCCGTCTTTGGAGATTCCAAGAAGCCATCATTCCATCTGATGCAGAACGCCGTGCGTTCAGCCTTGGGTCTGGCCCCCTTTGTGCTCAACTACACAGAGGTGGACACACCTGATGGCTCACCCATACGTGATTACATCAATGTCGAGGATCTGGTCGATGCCCACATCAAGGCGCTGGATTATCTCGGCTCAGGTGGCCAGAGCGATGTCTTTAACCTGGGGACAGGCACGGGCAACTCGGTCTATGAGATCGTCACGGAGGTGGAACGCATCATGGGGGTGGAGTTTGACAAGAGTGTCGGCGAGAGGCGAGGAGGGGACGCCAACATCGCGGTGGCGGATAACCGCAAGGCCAAAGAGGTTCTTGGCTGGGAGCCTCAGCGCAGTATTGAGCAGTCCATCAAGTCTCTGGCAAAGTGGTATGAGGCACGGCCGAAGGGATGGGAGTATTGAGCCGCTTCGCGGCAGTTCGAGTTGAGAGTTCGAGTTCAAGTTGGCCGCGAGGAGAAAAGCAAAAAGCTGAAATAAGCTGCCTCGCCCCGACAAAGTCGGTGGCTTCGCGGCGATGAGCGGTGTAGGATCGCCAATGTCGTATCTAAAAATCGATGAAGTTTGTTTTTCTCAACCAATACTACCCGCCTGATGCGGCGCCTACAGGCACGATGCTTGAGCGGGTAGTCGAGGAACTAGTCAGGGCGGGGCATGGAGTCACGGTAATCTGTGCGAAGGGTGGTTACGCGAGCAGAAAGACAGGAGATACGGGGCATGAGGGTTGTGGGGAGAAGATCATGCGTGTTGGTGCCACATCATTCGGGCGTGGAAGCTTTATTGGCAAGCTGGCGGATTATCTGAGTTTTTATCTCGGGGTGGCCTGGGCTCTGGCCAGACTTCGTGAGCGGCCTGACCGCATCGTGGCACTGACAACGCCGCCCTACCTCTCGGTTCTCGCGCGTGTCTTTTCAAGGTTTCACCGGGCTCAGCATGCCCATTGGGTAATGGATCTTTACCCCGATGTCATGGAGGCTCATGGCATGCTGCGTCGGGGCGGGCTATTAGATCGTTTCTTGGGGGCTCTGACGCGCTGGGGTTTTGGTGGCAGCCGTTGTGCTGGCGTGCTCTCGCTGGGGCCTGACATGGCCAAGAGAGTGGGGTCTTATCTGCAAGATGGCAAAGAGTCTGACTGGGTGCCCCTGTGGAGCAGCACCGCATCCGACGCAACGGCGACCGAGGAGATCCGTCGGCTGAGAGCTGGCCGGGGCTGGCAAGACGATGAGCTGGTGGTGATGTATTCCGGCAATATGGGCCTTGGTCATTTGTTTGATGAGATACTCGCAGTTGCTCAACGCGGCACAGCGGAGAACGTTGATGAGGCCCGAGGGGATGCCCGCCGGTTTGTTTTTTATGGTGGTGGCAAGAGGCGTATTGAAGTTGAGCGATTTGTCGAAGAGCACCCCGATGCCCCGGTTGAGCTACATGACTACGTAGAGGGCAAGGAGCTGAGCACGCACCTGGCGAGTGCTGATGTGCATTTGGTCTCACTGCGTCCGGCGTGGAACGGGGCGATGGTTCCCTCCAAGCTACAGGGGATTTTTGCTGTTGGGCGTCCCGTGATCTTCATTGGCTCGGCTGACAGTTCCATTGGTCAGTGGGTCACAGAGAGCGGTGGTGGATGGCTTGTGGAACCGGGAGATGACGAGGCTTTGCAGGCGGCGATTCTAGAGGCGGGGGATGCGGATGAGCGCACACGAAGAGGGCAACTTGCAGGTGACTACGGAATGGGCTACTTTGACGGCACCAGAAATGCAAGGCAGGTTGCCGGGTTGCTGAGCCACTCATGCAATACAGTGGTACCAGCAAGCTGAGTGTTGAAGAGGGTCGCAGACCATTTCACGCCTGCCTTTCATTATTATTTGATAGTTGATATTTAATTAAAATTAATTAATCTACACGGAATGTCGCGCAGCAAACGGAAAAGAAAGAAAATCCAGCAACACATTAGAAACTACAAGTCCACCTATTGGTCTGTTTTTCTGATCGTGGCATCCGCGGCGTTGATCATGGTACTGGCCAATATGCTCATTCAGGAAGAGGGTCGTTATCGCCAGACAGTCAAGCAACTGGCGGGCACTCCCAAGGAAAGGTATGAGCGGGCTCTGGGGTTGGTTATCGAGGGTGACATGGAGCAGGCAAGAACCATGATGTTCAACCTGGCGAGACTGGGAGATGATGCAAAAAATCCACTCGGCTATGGCAAGGCACACCTCTGGGTGGCCGAGGACAAGCTGGCACACTTCAAGTCTGGTTTTATCTGGAAATTTCCGGGCATTGGTGACCGGCAAGAGGAGTTTCTGGCACTGCCAGAGGATCAGGAAACCGAGAAGATTCAGCTGCATCTCGCACATGCGGTGGCAAAAAACCCCGAGTTGGGAAAAGCGGTTTCGCTGTGGGCTGCCACCCTGGCCTCCCAGGGAGAGCGCAATCAGGCCATTGAGGTCTTAATGGATGCTATCGACCATCCCAAGTATCCTCACCCCAATTTGCATGTTCCTCTGGCGCACATTCTTGCCATGGATGGTAATGACCTCGAGCTCAGGGACAGGGCATTATATCTGTTCACTGAGTTGGGGCGGACCACCAGATACAGCAGGGGCAAAAATATTGAGGGCAGAATCACCTATATTCTCAGTGCCATTATTCTGGAGCGATACGACATTGCGGATAACGCATTGCAAATTCTTGAGACGAGA
>CAYXEC010000119.1:0-4294 GCA_964463855.1 uncultured Verrucomicrobiales bacterium
GTGCCCGCCAGGGCACGGGGATCTTTACGCGGCTCTTTCCGGGAGTGGTAAGCTCGATGCCTTGCTTGCTGACGGCATCAAATACGCGTTTGTTTCTAACTCAGACAATCTGGGGGCTGTCCTCGACGCCGGTCTCTTGCGCCATTTTGCCGAGAGCGAGGCCCCTTTTCTCATGGAGGTGACCCGGCGCACAGAGGCTGACAAAAAAGGAGGTCATCTTGCTGTGCGTAACTCAGATGGCCAGCTTCTGCTTCGGGAGGTGGCGCAATGCCCGGATGAGGACATTGCTGAGTTTCAAAATGTCAGCAAGCATCGCTATTTCAATACCAACAGTCTGTGGATCAGACTGGATGTCCTTAAGAATCTCCTGGAGAAAGAGGGTGGGGTTTTGCCCCTGCCCATGATTCAAAATAAAAAGACCGTCGACCCCCGGGACAAGGAGTCCACTCCGGTCTATCAGCTCGAGACAGCGATGGGTGCGGCCATTGAGTCTTTTCCGGGCTCGGTAGCAGTGTGTGTGCCGCGCTCTCGGTTTGCGGCAGTAAAAACGACATCTGATCTCTTTGCCATCCGGACAGACGCCTATGTGCAGCAGGCTGACGGCCGGATCACGCTGGCCCCGGAGCGTGAGGGTGACCCACCCGTGGTTGTCCTGAGTGATGAATACAAGCTTGTTGACAGCCTTGAGGGTCTCGGCGTGCCATCCCTGATCAAAGCGGGCAGGCTCACCATATCAGGTCCTGTGCGGTTCTCCGATGGCGTGGCTATTGTCGGCGATGTCAGTTTTGTCAACGAATCCGGTGAGACAAAGTGGATTGCCGGGGGCACTTACCGAGACGAGGCCATTGTGCTTTGAGCCGGTTGACTCAGGTCAGCCCTTCGAAACAGATGCTCTTTAAGCCGGGGGGGGCTGTGCTGACAAAATTGGTGCATTTATCTAGTTGCAAGTCGCAGGCGATCCGAGCATATCGACCTCGTCATATGTCGAATTTTGCGAAACTGGATATCCCGAAAGACGGATACGATGCCGTTATTTTTGATCTCGATGGAACGCTGGTAGATTCCATGCCTGCTCACTTCACGGCTTGGTGTGAAGCACTGGCCAAACAGGATGTGGGTCACATTTTTCCCGAGGATGTTTTCTATGCCATGGGTGGCAGGCCCACTCATGATATCATCACCGATCTTAATGGTGAGTATGGACTTCACATGGACCCTGCAGAAGTGGCGGTCGACAAACGCAAAGCCTTTCTTAATCATCTCGATGATATTGTCGTCATTGAAGAGGTGGCGAATTTCGCTATGAGCTTGCGCGGTAAGTTTCCGTTAGCTGTGGCAACCGGTGGCACACGTTTGGTGACAGAAAAAATCCTGCAGAAAGTTGGACTCAGTGATTTGTTCGATGAGGTTGTGACGGCAAACGATGTGCTTTGTGGTAAGCCGGCACCTGACATCTACATCGAGGCAGCCTCGCGTCTGGGGGTGGATCCGCTCCGCTGTCTGGCTTTTGAGGATGCTGCAGCAGGGATGATGGCTGCACAATCTGCTGGTATGACGGTCGTTTGTGTGCCAGCACCTGTCAGGGTATTATGATATCCTGACTCTCGTGATGCAGAAAGAAACCCGGATCGCGCCCGCAAAAATCAACCTCAGCCTGAGGGTTCTAGGCAAGCGCCCTGATGGCTTCCACGAGATTGAGAGTTTGATGGCGCCGTTGTCGCCAGCCGATCTTGGCGACATTCTGCATTTTGAAGCGGCAGGCCAGTATCGCCTGCACTGCAGTGCTCATGAGATTCCCACGGATGAGTCCAACCTGATATCGAGAGCCGTGCGGGCTTTTGAACAATCAACGGGGAAGCCATGTTCATGGAAAATCTCTTTGGAAAAACATATTCCTCACGGGGCAGGTCTCGGTGGAGGGAGTAGTGACGCTGCCACAACACTTCTTGCGCTCAATGACTTGGAGGGTGCTGGTTTCACTCCCGGGCAACTGGCTCAAATGGGAGCCTCTTTTGGCTCCGATGTGCCATTTTTTATCTACAGGCAGACATGCTTGGTGAAGGGTAGGGGCGAGCTTGTTGAGCCAGTCCGGATTCCGGGAGTTTCAGGCCAGAGCGTGTTACTACTCAAGCCAGCTTTTGGAGTCTCAACACCTGATGCTTATCGTCATTGTATGGATGCGCCAGCAGTTCCGGGTGTGGATTACTCCGCCCAGAAGATGTCATGGGGTGAAATGATTAATGATTTGGAAAAGCCGGTGTTCTCTAAACACAGGTTTCTTGCTGAAATGAAGTTGTGGCTGCTTGGTCAAGCTGAAGTGGATGCAGCAATGATGTCTGGATCAGGATCTACGATGATGGCTTTTCTGCGCGATCCAAGCTCACGTGATGAGCTGCTAGTGCGGGCACGCCGGGAGCTTGACCCGACTTTGTGGGGGTGTAGTGTCACTATCGCTTGATGTGAACTTCCACGGCAGACATATACTCAAGGATGTTTCGAGGTCTTTTTACCTCAGTATACGCATCTTGCCCGGGCCCATGAGAGAACCTGTGAGCCTGGCTTATTTGCTGGCTCGAGCCAGTGACACTGTGGCGGATACAGAGGGGCTTGATGCGGCGCTAAGACATGAGATGTTGCTGGGCTTTGGCGATATTCTTCACGGTGCCAATCACGAGCGGTGGATTGAGCGCCTGGCTCAAGATGTCATTCCGTGCCAGAATCATCAGGGGGAGCAATTACTCCTGGCTAAAATGGAGGAAATTTTCCACTGGCTAGACAGCCTGAAAGGCAAGCCCGGGCACGCTGCCATTCTACAGGTGATGGAGCACATTTTACATGGTCAGCGACTCGATATTGAGCGTTTTGAGCTTCGGCAGGAGGGGGCGCTTGTCGATGATGCCCAGCTAGAGGAATATTGTTTTCTTGTCGCCGGATGTGTGGGCGAATTCTGGAGTGAAATCGGTAGTATCTCCCTGGCCGGATTTTCCTCCTTGGATGCTGATCGCCTGAAGCAGCTAGGTATTCGCTATGGCAAGGGTCTTCAGCTCATCAACATCCTGCGTGATTTGCCCTCGGACCTAAAGTCAGGAAGGTGTTATCTGCCGGTGTCTGATCCACATGATATGGATGTTTTGCAGGGGGAGGCAGCACGATGGCGAGCTCGTGCCCGTCAATATCTGGCGGATGGGCAGCTCTATGCCAAATCACTGCGATCACGAAGGACGCGTGCGGCAACAGCACTTCCCGGATTAATTGGTGAAGATACTCTTGATCTGCTGGATCATGCCGGCTGGAGAGAACTGGAGCGAGGAGTCAAGATATCGCGGGCTGATGTTTACCGGGCAGTATGGCAGTCCTTCTTTGTTTAGAGACTAAACTTGCAGAATACAGGGTTATCCATTAGGCATTGGGCGTGGCCACAATGGATTCAACGCAACAACTACCCGATGCCCACGGGCACTTTGGTACCTATGGGGGCATGTTTGTGCCCGAGACCCTCATGGATCCGATGCAGGTGCTGGCAGCGGAATATGCAAAAGCCAAGGCAGATCCTGAATTCCAGAAGGAGCTCGACTACCTGCTCAGACAGTACTGCGGGCGCCCGACCCCTCTCTATTACGCCGAGCGCTGGACGGAAAAACTCGGTGGCGCGAAAATCTATCTCAAGCGTGAGGATCTGCTCCATACAGGTGCTCACAAGATTAATAATGCGATTGGCCAAATCCTTCTGGCCAAGCGGCTCGGTAAGAGCCGGATCATTGCAGAAACTGGTGCAGGTCAGCATGGTGTTGCTACAGCCACAGTGTGCGCCCGCTTCGGCATGGAGTGTGTTGTCTACATGGGGGCTGTGGATATGGAGCGCCAGGCCCTCAATGTGGCGCGTATGCAATTGCTCGGAGCCAGGGTGGTACCGGTGACTGCCGGGCAGGCCACTCTCAAGGAGGCAGTCAATGAAGCTCTGCGGGACTGGGTGGCTACCGTCGAAAATACTCACTATATCATAGGCTCAGCCCTCGGAGCTCATCCTTTTCCCATGATGGTGAGGGACTTTCATCGCATCATCGGGGTCGAGGCGCGCGAGCAAATTCTCGAGCAGGAAGGGCGATTGCCGGATTTACTGGTTGCTTGTGTGGGAGGTGGCTCCAATGCCATCGGATTATTCCACCCTTTCATTGAGGACGAGAGTGTCCGGATGATGGGTGTGGAAGCCGGGGGAGAAGGGATCAAGCCCGAGAGGCATGCGGCCCGGGCCCAGGCTCCGGCCCCGCGGCGAGAGCGGGCGTGCCACGCGTCG
>CAYXEC010000120.1:0-4052 GCA_964463855.1 uncultured Verrucomicrobiales bacterium
AAGGGCCTCATGAACGGTAGCCCCACCAGCCTTGCCAACAACTAAGTGATGGCTGTTGAGAAGCTCCGGTACTTTCTTGGTCCATCCTTTGATGGTGACGCGCCCGGGGTATTGCTCCTCAATTTCCTTGGCCCTGCTGTGAATTTTTCTGAGGTGTTTCCCCAAGACGATGGTCAGTTGGCTCGTTGGCCCCGTGGCATCAAGCAGTTCACGCGAGACTCGTCGGACGTGCGGTTTTTTGGGGGTGGGGAAGTAGAGGATGCGAAGCGGGTCAAGGGGGGCTCTGGCGTTAATGGGCTCGAGTTCTGCAAAATGTGGGTCGACAGGAAACCCGGCATCAACGATTTTTTCAGCTGGAAGGCTATGCTTGACGAGGGCTTTTTTGGTAAGCTGGTCTGTTACGAGCCAGAAGTCGGTTGGAGCTTTTCTCCAGGCTGCATTAATGGCGATGGAGTCGGTAACAACGGTGAAAACAGGAACCTTGGATATGCCCCGCTTGAAGATACGCTCCATGAAATATGGATAGAGCGGGTAGGTGCTGACAATGGCATCTGGCTGGTGTTCGAGGACGAGCTCATAAAGCTTGTTCTCGGGCTTGCGCATGAACGGCAGACGTTGTTTGGAAAAATCACGGCGCTCAGTGGACTGGTAAATTCTCTGCCAAAGCCAGGGGGCATGAGTGGTAACCTTGCGGTAGAAATTCTGCAGGCGTCTATTGAGCCATGGCGCGCCTATTGCACAGGGGTCGGCGTAAATGGCCTGGCTGTCCTTGCTGAGAGCTCGTTGCAGGTTGCGGGCAGCGCTATTATGACCTTCTCCAAAGCCAGCGGTCAGGATGAGGATTTTCATCTGCCCTTGTTTCTTTGACTCGCTCACGAGCGCACAATAGGCACGCTAGATGGTTGCGTAAACCATGCAATTGGTCTATTTCCCCTTATCGTAATGGGTCAAAAAAGTCACAGTCCAGCATCTTCCGGAGAGCCAGCTGGTGATGTTGATGGGGGTAGCAAGGGCCCTCATGTCCGGGCGCAGGGCTCATTTGTTCCCGAGGTGGCCAATGTCCCAGAGGAGGATACCTATATCCAGATTGAACAGGATGCAAAAAATCCATGGTTCAGAGTGCCTGCGATGGGTTGGGTCGTTTTTGGCGGCCTGCTTGCATGTATCTTGGTGATTTTTCTATTGGGTGTGTTCAAAACCCCGTCATTGGAGCAAGAGGCCAAGGAGGTCGAGATGGTCATTCAGACCAACAAAAAAGAAGATGAGAAAGAGGCCGATCAAAAATCCGTGCGCCAGCTTTTTGAGGCACTTACTGCATGTGTGGCCGGTTATTACAGCGCCAACCAGATTGAGGAAAAATTGCAATATGTCAGGCACCCGGATCGAGTCCGGGAGCTCATGGAAAACCATTACAGCAAGCACTCCATTCTTACAGGCGAGTTTGTCGAATTTGAGAATTACAGTGCTCTGGAACTCGAAGGGGTGCCTTTTGTTTACGCCCGTGTCCGGTTCAAAGACAAGGAGTCGGAGAGTGTTTTGCTGGAGCACATGAGTGACGGGTCGTTCAAGGTGGATTGGGAGAGCAACGTCCATTACTTGCCAGTGAGCTGGCATGATTATATCCGCCAACGTCCGGCGAAATCTCTGGTGATGCGGGTGTTTGTGCGGCCGGACAATTTTTATGTCTACGAGTTTCGGGACAATCAGAAGTATGATTGCTACAAACTAACAAACACGGACTCGGATGAGTATGTTTATGGCTACGTGGAAAAAGGAAGCGTTGCATCCATAGAATTAAGGCAATTCTTCATGCGTGCCCGCAGAGTTGCACGCGCCAAGGCTGAGCCAATGATCCTGGTGCTGAGATTTCCCGAGGAAAGCATATCGAGAAACTGTGTTTATATTGACCGTGTGATGGCGCCGCGCTGGGTTTTTGTCAGCGAGTCAGATGCTGATGCCGGAATCAGCAATGAGAAAACGGAAGGGGATTAAACCCTTCCGTTGCTCGGTTCCTGACCACTCAATGGCCATACTGCGCTGTTATCGTTGCTTATTGCGCTTCACTTTGATCAAGGTTTTTTGGTCGTGCCAGAGGTGAAACCTTGGGGCCTTTTTTGCCGGTCTTGCCGCATTTGCATCCGCGCATAGCCTTGGGGCGCATCATGATGGCATCAGGGTGATTTTCTTGAACCCACTCCCGAATGCCCTGGGCTTCCTCCGGGCTGATTTTGCCATCACCATTCTTGTCAAACTCGCTGCGAATAGCCTGATGGATTTCCTTATTTTCTTTGGCAATCACCGGAAAGGCTGCCTTCTTCTCCTCAGCGCTAAGCTTGCCATCCTTGTCCGTGTCAAAACGTTGGAGCATCCTTGTTTGCCTCTCCTCCTTGCGCTGTATCATTTGTCTCTTGAGCTCAGCTCGTTCGCCCTCACTGAGTTTGCCATCTCCATCTTTGTCGAATTGCCGTAATAGCAATTCCCTTTCTGGTCCGTCATGTCTCTTTTCACGGGGGCCGTTGTCGTTAATGCCCGAGGTTTCGGAGTGGACACTTGAAGCCAGTGCGATGGCGGCAATGGCCGATGTGATCATTTTATTTGTTTTCATGGTTTTGTGGTTTGGTTTGACAGGGTGGGCAGACTTCTTGTTGCCCGCTTCTTCCTATGCCCTTAAACCCATGCAAGAGACAACGGTTGCAAGCTTCTCTAAAAAATATCGCAGTCGTGCTGGTAAATCTCATTGCCAGCACTTGCCTGACCCGCTTTGATGTTCACATTCATGAGTGATCCGGCCCCAGCCAAGAAATCCAAAGCCCAGGTATTTGCGGCCAGGTTGTTCAGCACGTTGTTGCTCTGGGTCGTTGTTACGGCTGTCTTTTTGAGTGCTAACCCCTGGGTGTTTATTGCCGTTACGACTGCCCTGGGCATGCTCGGCGTTTGCGAGTATTTCCGCATGACCAAGGAGGGGGGGATGCCCTCCATGCCGGCATGGGGGATACTTGTTAGTCTGGTTTATTTGCTGACTCTGGGTTGGAAGCTGGCAAGCGATGGTTATGAGTGTCTGGACGCAATCCACGGTCTGGATGCCGCTTTTTTCATACTGGTGGTCATGGGCGGTTTTTGCCTTCAGCTCAACAGACCCGTTGACGGGCAGAAAACCCTGCTCATGATCGCTGTGACCACCCTCGGATTCGTCTATATCCCGGTGATGTTCAGCTTTCTCTCCAGATTGCTTTTTTTGCCTGCCTCGTCTGATCCGATTCCCGGTGCCTGGTTGGTGATCTGGCTGGCTGCAGTCACCAAGTTCACCGATATGGGGGCTTATGTCACCGGTTCCCTCATTGGAAAGCACAAGATGATTCCACACATTAGCCCCAAGAAAACATGGCAAGGGTTTGTTGGGGGCTTGCTCTTTGCTCAATTGGCGGGGTGTGGGCTCTTTGCGATCATGCCCGGCAAGCTGCTTTTGTTAAGCTGTTGGGGCTGGGTGGTCGGATTGAGTCTCTTGTTGGCATTGTTGGCGGTGGTCGGTGATCTCGCTGAGTCTGTGCTTAAACGCAGTATTGGAACCAAGGATTCTGGCAATACATTACCCGGCATCGGTGGCACGCTTGATTTGATTGATAGCCTCTGCTTCACGGCTCCGGTGCTTTATTTTATGCTCAAGTGGGTGGTTGCGTGTTGCTGATCTGATAACTCATGAAGAAGCGCAAGGTAGTATTGCTTGGCTCGACCGGGTCTATTGGCACCAGCACCCTCAAGGTGGCCTCGGATCTTCCCGAGAGTATGGAGATTGTGGCCCTTGCTGCCAACTCGAGTGTTGAGCTTCTTGCGACTCAGGCGAGGCAAACCGGGGTCAAGCATGTTGCTCTCTATGATGCATCACAGGAATCCAGACTGCGCGCTGCCCTGCCGCCCGATGTGAAGATTCATCTGGGCGCGGAGGGCCTGCTTGAGGTGTCCGCATTAGCGGAAGCAGACATGGTGTTGGTCGCCATCGTGGGGACCGCGGGTCTGCAGCCGGCACTTGCTGCCATTGATGCGGGCAAAGACCT
>CAYXEC010000121.1:0-4050 GCA_964463855.1 uncultured Verrucomicrobiales bacterium
CATCACGGAGTCGCTGCTCAACTTCCACGTTCCTATCGTCGATGCGCACGTCAACGCCACCGTGTTAGAGATCGACAAGCGTTCTGGAGCCTTCGTGTTCACAGACCGCGAGGAAGGCGAGCCATTGTTCATTACAAATCACGCCGTTCACCTTCATCCCAATCCAGACGCCTACCCTGAGGCGTCACCCGCGGCCGCCCACAACACCTACAACCGGCAGCGGGTCCTCCGAGCAACCTACGCTGGCCTTCCCAAGCCGCTCAAGCGTGATCACGCGACCGTCCTCACCGACTCCGTGCACTGCGCGTATGTGGATGACGACCTGGCTGAAAACGGACCTGGGGAGCGAACGTTGGCTCAGGTCAACGCTGACCTCTCGAAGCGCGAGATGAAGATCCGCTGGTACCGGAGAGACGTGGGTCCCATCGAGGGGACCAATGACATGAAGGACCTGCAGACCGAGTGGGTGACTTTCGGATTTTAGTTGTTGGCAGAGAGCACTGTCCGGGGATAATCCGCTAGTCCCCGGATACCCGAGCTTTTGGCAGAAGATGATGAAGGGCGGCTCTTCAAGACTTGAACTACCACCCGACCCCGAACCCCATCACTAAGGAAAACAATATCTTTCTAGTCAAACACATCTTTAACTAGAAAGTGCTAGCCTGGTTGCAATCTGATTCACACATGGAGACAAGAATGCGCCTAGAGAATAATGGGTTCTATATTCGTGCTCAACTCGGGCCAAAGATGAAAAAGCGCATCATGCCATATCTCTTGGGAGGTCTTCTAACAGGAAACATCCTTGCTCCTGGGATTTCTTCTGCCGCTGACACCTCCAGCGCAACAATGAACATCACAGATTTAGCGGGCAGCAGCACCGGACATGGGCTTTTCTTTGACGGTGTTGCGAGAGAACAAGCAGGAGTGCCGAAAAAGATCGCGGATTACATCTGGGGTATGCAGGATCTGCTTACAACCTACAGAAGTGAGTTGCACACGATACCGGAATTGGGACATGTTGAATTCGAGACGCATGCCTACGTGATGGGGAAACTTCAAGAGATGGGCTATAAACCCCGGAAAATAGGAAAAAGCACCGGTATCATGCTTGATATCCCCGGTGAAGATAGCTCTTTTACCATTGGTGTGCGTGCTGATTTTGACGCACTGCCAATTACTGAAGTGAACGATGGCCGCTCCTATCGTTCCACCAAGGATGGCTTTATGCATGCCTGTGGTCACGACGTCCATGCCAGCATTTTGTTAGGCATAGCCAAGGCTTATGCAGATGGTCTGGTAAAACCACCAGCCAATATGCGCTTAATCTTTCAACCTGCCGAGGAACTGGGTACTGGCGCTAAAGAACTGATTGACGCTGGCGTCCTGAATGGCGTAGATATCATCCTTGGCCTTCATTCCGATCCAACCCGTGAATGGGGTCGGGTTGGTTTAACGCCGACTACCTGGAGTGCCTTTGCTACTGGGTTCACTTTTGAAATAACCGGTAAGCCAGCGCATGGTGGTGCAGCAGTGCACGAAGGTAAGGATGCAATTCTTGCCGGCGCTTATCTTTTAAATCAATTGCAGTCAATCGTTTCCAGAGATATCGCTGCGGCTGATGCCGGGGTTGTTTCGGTGGGCGTTTTTAATGCGGGCAATGTAGGCAATCAGGTGGCTGACAAAGCAGTGCTTGCCGGCACCACTCGAGCCCAGGATGGAAAAATTCATGAACTTATTAAAAAGAGAATGAAGGATATAGCTCGAGGCACGGAGATTGCCATGGATATGCCAATCAAATTTGAGTTTCTTGAAATGCCCGGGGTAGTCAATAATCCTGCTCTATTCGAACAGGCGCGCAAGACAAGCATCCTGCTTCTCGGCGCGGAAAATGTGGATGTATATACGCGTTCCAATATGGGAGCCGAAGACTTTGCTTATTATACTGAAAAGATACCTGGTTTTTACTACTGGCTAGGGATTGCGAATAATGAAAAGGGAATTAATGCCGGCCTTCATACCCCTGGATTTGATATCGATGAGCGGGCTCTAGTCGTTGGTCTAGCTCTACAGCTGGCAAACATCAAAGCTATAGCTGATTACAAAAAATCTGGGGGAACATTCAAGTGAATCTCCGTCTTGCAAGGCGCCCCTGCAGCGCGGTTCGCTCATCTAAAGCCAGTGCAAATAGCTTTCTTGTAAAGGTCTTTGGGGTATTGCTGTTCTTGGGACTAAGTGCCCAGCAGGTCTCAGCCCATGGAAGCCATATATGGTTTGTAATCCCGGAAGAAAACACTGTTTTCAAGTCTGGTGTGCAGAATGTGATCACCTTTAAACTTCAGGCACCCTATTCCAAGCACCGCTATATCAGTTTAAAAATAACGAAAGACAGTCAACCTGAAGCCGTATGGGAAGGTCTTGTAGAGCTAGGCAATAAAGTATATTCAGTTCAAATAGATATCAGTCAATGGAGCAAAGGCGGCTATAAAGCTGAGGTTCTGTTGCTTGGGGATATCGTTCAGCACCCTCTGTCTCTTGGTTTCGTTATTGAATAGCATCCTGTTTCTCCTGGTTCAAGGATTAATCTGTTGCTTTAGGGTGCTTGAGTACTCATGTGCACCGGCATTCGATTCGATGGTTGCCGTCACGTCATTGGCACTCATGATCGACCTGTGGTGATCAGGCCCACACAAGCTGACCGTCGAGCGCAGCAGCCTTTTAGCCAAGTGTGAAGAGAGATCATTCGGGAGGAGGGAGCACCGCGACACCGAGGACAACTTGCTGTGCCTAAAGGGACGCTAGATCGGGGCAGGCCGTCGGGCTATCTTCTGGATTGTAATGTTGACGAGAACTTTGACAATCAACCCCTACTCACGAGGCGGGTCACTAGGCTCAGTGCTTTACATCAGTTCGACGATGGAGTTCACAGGCGAGCATCTTGAGGACTGAACGGGTCTTGCCTTCTCAACCAGTGACTCATTACCTGTCCGATAAGTAGGGAGACCAGCGCAAATTTCTCCACATCACTGTAGCGTGGAGTTGGGAGGAGATTGGCTGGGGTCTAGTTAAGTGTGCCATCTAGACTGCATCACTTCGGATATAGATACCTAGTATTTCTTGGATCCACTCGAGATGTGTTTACCTCTGTTTTCGGGGACCATCAGTTTAGCGGCCACTTCGGCAATCGTGGAGCCACGCTCTAAGCAAAGAAGCGCCTCCTATTCATGGTTGCTCAACAGCCTCGCGAGTTTTGCTCATGAACAACGCTGCTTGACCATGGTGCCGTTGGCAGCAAACGTGCAAGGCCACGGGTAAACTCTGGATCAATCCAAATCCCACCGCAGGTCAAGGCAAGGACAGCATCCCGCAATGCCATCAGCCCACTTCGATGAAGCTGGAAACCGCGCACACCAGCTGCTATCGGCCGACAGGCGAGACGGACATCCCCTTCCCGCAAGTGGAGCAGATCAGGTGGCAACTCAGCTAAGAGATGTTCCTGACCAATGAGCGGTCAGGTATCGAACGACACCTGACAAGTGAGCTGACAACGTTTGCAGCTGACTGACGGACACAACTCCGTAAGTCGTTGCGCCGCAATGGGTCTCAAGCCATTGGGTGGGCAGGGAGCCATGAGAGGTTGGGGTTGCGACACCAAGCCAATCCCTCGTCGATTCCCATAACCGGCTCCATGCTGAGTTCACCGGCTTCATGCGTCAACACTGCCACGTCTGTGACGAACGCCACGTGGTGATGCTCGGCTGGATGGTGGCTGGGCTTCTGCTGAGCCAGGCCGTCTGTTTTGACCAGTGGAAGCGATCCGTTCCGCTGCACCGCAGCTGGCCGGCCCGCTGGTGCTCTGGGCGATGCGGCACTGGCACAAGCCAGGCCACGCCTTGCATCTAGCGCTCGACACCACGGTGCTCTGGAACCGGTTCTGCGTCGTGGCGCTCTCCGTGGTCTGCCACGGCCGGGCCATTCCATTGCTCTGGCAGACGCTTGAGCATCCCAGTGCCAGCGTCAGCGCTGAGGTGGTCATCACCCTGTTGCAGCGGG
>CAYXEC010000122.1:0-4047 GCA_964463855.1 uncultured Verrucomicrobiales bacterium
CTTGTTCCCGGGGTAACCTGTGCTGGTCAATGCTTGCGCGTATTTTGCCAAAATGGGAGTGCTGCTCCTGGTGAGCTTGGTGGTGGCATCCTTGAGCTCGGCGGGGAAGATGGCCTCATCACCGGCGGCTGTGCCTGCCAGGCGCAGGGAGGTCATTTGCACGAACCAATGTGCATCTTCAAGATTGTTGCTGATGACTTCCTTGCTGAGGGAACCGAGCCCTGCCAGTGCCCACATGGCATGCGGCTTTGCCTTCGAGCTTCCGTTATTGGCGAGCTCGACCAGGCCGGCGATGAGGTCAGTCCTATTGTCCTCGACAATGCGCTTCTGGGAATGCAGTCGCCACCAGAGGTAGGGGTGGGAGAGACCGGCAATGAGGTCTTTCGGTGCGGCTTTCGCCTGGTGATTGTCCGGCACCACGCGCCAGATGCGCCCCTTGCCGATGTGCTTGTCGAGCTCGCGCTCCACGGATTGGCGCCGCAGGTAGCTTGTCAGGAAAAGCTTGTCCTGGATGATGCCCCGGTTCATGTCCACGATGTAGAGGCAGCCGTCCGGGCCAAAGGAGCCGTTGACGGGGCGGAAGCGCTCGTCCGTGCTGGCGAGGAACTCACGCTTGGTCCATTTCTCATCGGGATAGTGCATGTGCTTGAATTTCGATGTCGCGGGCATGGCGGCATCAGGTTTGAACGCACCCACGGTGTTCGTTCCGGGGCTAAATGAGAAAACAGCGCCCTCCCACTCCGTGCCATAGGCACCATCACTGTGTACGGCCAGGCCACTAATGCTGGTGACCCGGTTAATGCGCCCGTCTTTTTGCAGAGTATTCGGCCTGTAGGCACGGTTGATGGCCGTGTTGGGGCGGATGGCATGGACGGTGTTGTCCGGGCTGCCGGCCTTCGGGTACTGGCCGTCGTAGATATCGGAGTCGGACAGGAACCAGAAGCTGTTGCCGTTGTAGTAGAGCCGGCCGTAGGCGTCCGATGCCATGCCCCACTGGCCGCGTGCCCTGGTGGGGGCCTCGATGATCTTGCCATCGCGCCACTGCAGGCGGCGCTGGGACTTGGAGCTATACATCCAGTTGTCCATGGCGAAGTGCAGCCCATTCTCCGCGTGCTCGATGTTGTCCATGGCCGCGGGTGCGAAGTCGATGAGCGGGGTGCGCTTGTCTGCCACCAGATCGCCGTCTGTGTCCTCGGCAAAGATGAGCTTGCCCGTGCCCAGGGCCACCAGGGCACCGCCCCTGACGATGGAAACACTGCGCGGGTTGACGATCTTATCCAGGAAGGTGGTGGCCTTGTCCATGCGCCCGTCACCATCCGTGTCCTCGAGCACCTGGACGCTGCTGATGGGGTCGTGATCACCGGATCCCTCCACGTTCATCATGTAGGACTGGAACTCGCACACCCAGAGGCGCCCCTTGAGGTCAAACTCGGCAAACACCGGGTCCTTGATCATGGGAGCGGCGGCCACCAGCTCAACCCGGAATCCAGGGGCGATCTTGAAGCCCTCCAGCGTTTGCTCTGGCGAGAGCAGGGGAGCCGGGTCGGGCGCCCATTCACGCCAGTTGGTGGAGCTCAGCAGGTCCTTGTTCTTTTCCTTTTTGTCACCAGTTTGGCCGGGTGAGGCTGCAGCCAGCAGCAGGCTGGTGAGCATGATGGTGGATGCTTGGTGTAGGCAGGTATTCATGATTTCAAAGTGGCTTAGGGCTGATGGATGAGGATGGGCCCCGGGTGATGGATCTTGCTTGCGTTGTTGGCTGCTCCCGGCATCTCGGCATGAGGGTTCTTTGTTTTTGCCTTTCCCGCAGGCAAGACCTTGCCGCCTTCGATGCGTGGCGGGTCGTTCCGGTTGGGTGTGGGGTTTGTGGGAATGGAGTCTCCGGTTTGCTCGGTCCATGCCTCAAGCAGTCGGCGAGTTTGGGCGAGTGTCTCAGCGTGTTGTGGACTGCCGGCCAGATTAGCCAATTGATGCGGGTCATCAAGCACATGATAGAGCTCTTCCTCCGGGCAGGGATTGGCAAAGATTTGTTGTTGCCTGGCTGTGGTTGTGCCGGCGGCATGGGCTTGCCAGAGTTCCTCGCCTGCCGGCCAATCATGGGATTCCAGGCAGAGGTTCTGTTGCCTGGGATAGTTGTTGCGGATATAGACAAAGTCGCCAAAGCGAACCATGCGCGAGTGGTTCCGGTAGACATGCCAGTTCTGCTCGGCAAAAACCACCTCCCTGACCTTTGCCTTCGGGTTTTTGAGAATAGGCAAAAAGCTTCTGCCCTGAATGCAGTCCGGCTGCTCGATACCTGCGAGCTCTAGACAGGTCGCACTGAGATCCATGCTACTCACCAGGCTCTGGGTAATGGATGGATCCTGTATGACCTTGGGAAAATGAACCACCCATGGGGTCTTGATGCCGCTATCGTAGAGGCGTGACTTACAGCGCGGGAAGGGACGGCCGTTGTCTGCGGCCACGATGATCATGGTGTTGTCCAGCACACCCTGTTTCTTGAGCTCGGCAGTTACCAGACCCACATAGTGATCAAAGCGACTCACTTCATGGTAGTAGCCGGTGAGGTCCTCACGGGTGATTGCGGTGTCCACCAGATAGGGAGGGACGATCACGTCCTCAGCAGCATACCTGGGGGCCTCATTGCCAATGCTCCATGGGCGGTGGGCATCTGTTGAGGCAAACCAGAAAAAGAACGGCTTTTCCTTCGGGCGGTTTTGAACGTGCTCCACCCAATCTTCCTCTTTACCGGGACCTCCCCCGCCAGTAATGCGATCAAAGGCGCGATCCTTGTTGCCAAACATATGGTTCTTTCCCGAGAGCACGGTGTAGTACCCCGCTTCACGTAAAAGCTCTGGGAAGCGGACTTGTTCATCAGGAAGCTTGGTATGGAGTTCCGGAGCCCCGGTGTTGTGAGGATAGCGACCGGTGATGATACTGCACCGGGATGGGCTGCAGCTGCTGATGCTCAGATAGGCATTGTCAAAGCGCATGCCGTTGCCCGCAAGCGCATCGATATGCGGTGTCTTGATCACAGGATGCCCGTAACAGCCGAAATCATCCTGGGAGATGTCATCGGCAATGAAGAAAACGATATTGGGCCGATCATCAGCAGAGAATGCCGGCTGCAGGCAGACCATGGAGAGTGCCATGAGTGCCGCCATGCCGTGACTTCGAAAATTCTTCATAAGGAATCTTCAGGAGAATACGCATGGGTGCGCACCAATCCCATTGTTTATTTGCGACGAAATGGTTTACGTTCCGTGGCGCCTACCGGGCATCTGTCGCAGCGCTCCGGATCTTGAAGTTGCGGATGTGAAAGGGCAGGCCGTGATCCTGGAAGCCGATTTTTCCGACCTTGGGAAGTTCCGGATCAAAGGGATGGTCCTGCACGGTAATACCGTTGATGGAGATGGTGAGGTGATTGTTTTTCAGGCTGATGAGAACCGTGTTCCACTCTCCCGCCGGTTTGCTGGCCTTGGCGAGTGGGTTCTTATGCCCCTCCCTGGTGAACTTGATCAGCCCACCGAGATCGTGCCAGCCGAGTTGTGGCTTGGCATGGCAGTCGGTCAATTGCAGTTCCACCCCGGTTTTGACCGGGTCCTTGGTATCGGCCACGCGGAAGTAGAATCCCGAGTTGCCCCCGGCCTCGTGCCGGTAGTCAAAGCTGCATTCAAAGTCACCGTAGTCCTTGCCCAGCCAGAGATAGGAGCCGAAGCGTTTCCAGCCTGTTTCCCCCGCGCGTGGAGTGAGCGAGATCACACCATCCTTGAGCGACCAGTTTCCCTCCGTGCTGGTCGTTGCAAAACCTGCCGGGCTGGAGACGGTGATCCACGGCTTGCCGGCCGGTTCCGATTGATCCTGCGCGTTCGCCAGCGGACCAAAGGCCGGTAACAAGGCAAGGGCGAGCAAACACCGGAGCAGGCATGGGATATGGTGGCGATACATAGGGATGGTCCCATGGATACGATGCACGAGGGTGGGTTCTGTCTTTTAGAGTGGTGAAGTCAGACAACAGACAACAGACAGCAGACAGAAGACAGAAGACAG
>CAYXEC010000123.1:0-3255 GCA_964463855.1 uncultured Verrucomicrobiales bacterium
CACCGATCTCGGCCTGATCATCGTCGATGAGGAACACGAGGGCTCCTACAAACAAGACAGTGCCCCACGCTACTATGGGCGGGATCTCGCCGTGCTGCGCGGTCACCTCGAAGATGCAGCCGTGTTGCTCGGCTCAGCCACGCCATCGCTGGAATCTTTTCACAACACCGAGACCGGCAAATACCACCTACTTACCTTGGCTGAGCGCGCTGATGGCCAGTCCCTGCCGATCATCCGCATCATCGATATGCGTATCGAAGGTAAAAAACACAAGGGCGGACCCGCGATCCTCTCCGACCCCCTGCGTGGACGCATGGAGGCCAAGCTCGCTGAGGGCGAACAAGTCATCCTCTTTCTCAATCGCCGTGGTTTTGCCCGCTCGATTCAATGCCCCGCCTGCGGTCATGTGTGTGAATGCCGCCACTGCGCCATTCCTCTCACCTACCACAGGGCTGACGACCGGCTTATCTGCCACATGTGTGGACATCAGGCATTGCCCCCCAAAAAATGCCCCGAGTGCGGTGACCCTTCCATACGGACCCAGGGCTATGGCACCGAGCAGGTCGAGAGTATTATCAAAAAAGTATTCCCCATGGCTCGCGTGGCACGCATCGATACTGACACCATGCGCCGCAAGAACGCCCTGCGCGACACCCTCCAAAAATTCCGCCAGCACAAAATCGACATCATCATAGGTACCCAGATGATCGCCAAGGGCCTGCACTTCCCCAATGTGACCCTCGTAGGGGTCCTCAACGCGGACCTCGGCTTGCATGTGCCTGATTTCCGCGCCGGCGAGCGCACCTTCCAGCTTCTCACCCAGGTCGCAGGGCGCGCCGGGCGTGGTGAGCTTGAGGGCGAGGTGATTGTGCAGACCTTCACCCCACACTCCCCCTCCATCCAGTTTGCCCGCCATCATGACTTCTGTGGTTACGCGGACCAGGAACTCGATTTCAGGAAACAGTTCGGCTACCCGCCCTTCACTCACTGCGCGGTGATTCAGACCCGCTCCAACCACGAGCGGCGCGCCGAGTTCACCCTGCAAAACCTGCACCAACGGCTCAAAAACAGCCTCCCCAAGGGCATGGTTCTGCACGACCCGCTCCCAGCTCCCATCACCAAGGCCCACGGCCAATACCGCTTCCAGCTGATGATGCTCGCCACCTCCGCCCGCCAGCTTTCACAGCACATCAGCGACATCCTCTCCCACACACCCCCGCCAGAGGACGTCACTATCACTTTTGATATGGATGCCATGGGTTTTTGATCACTCTGATTTTGGTATTTCTTAATTCAAGCATAGCGTCTACATAGAAGACATGAGCTTTTTGGAACTTCGGGATGTCAAGACGCACTTTCCCGTGCGCTCAGGAGTTCTCGCGGGCAAGAGCAAGGAAATTATCCGAGCGGTAGATGGCATTAGCCTTGAGATCAACGAGGGTGAAATTCTGGGGCTGGTGGGTGAATCCGGTTGTGGTAAATCCACGCTCTCGCGCACGATCATGCAGCTCATCCCGGCAACTTCCGGTTCCGTCATTTTACAGGGAGAAAATCTCTCCACCCTGCCCCGCAACGCCGTGAGAAAACGCCGGCTGGACTTCCAGATGATCTTCCAAGACCCCTACGCGTCCCTGAACCCCAGGATGACCATTAACTCGACCCTGGCAGAAGCCATCAAGCAGCGGCACAGGGGCTTAAAGGGAGATGCCCTCGATCACAAGATAGCCTCTTTGATGGAGCGCGTTGGGCTCGACGAGCGGTTCAAACAAAAATATCCCCACGAGTTCTCAGGCGGGCAGAGGCAGCGCATTGCTATTGCGCGTGCCCTGGCACCCGAGCCCAAGCTTGTCATCGCCGATGAACCGGTTAGTGCCCTGGATGTATCCATCCAGTCCCAGATTTTGAACCTCCTGCTTGATCTGCGCAAGACACTCAAGCTCACCATGATCTTCATCTCCCATGACCTCTCCGTGGTGCGCTACCTGGCCGATAACATCGCCGTCATGCACCATGGCAAAATCGTGGAATACGGGGAAGCTGAGAAAGTATTCAACCACCCCCAGCATCCCTACACCCAGAAGCTCCTCGACGCCATTCCGCGCATCAAAAATATCGCCTAAGCCATCATCACAATCCATCATCTTTCCACAACATTATGAAACTGAGACCTCTTACCATTGCCATTGCGGCTCTCGTCATCGCGCTCGTCATTGGCTTCCTCATCAACCAGAAAAGCCAGAAACCAAACACCCAACCTGCTGGAACACCTGAACCCATCGAGCAAACTCGCTCCACCAAAAGCGAACCCCGAGATCCCAGAGACCCAAGAACTCCGGGCGGCATCAATGCAAGCCAAGGAGATGAACAATCCATCCCTCCTCAATACGGAAGACTCTTTGGCCGCTACCTCGGTGATGACTCGATCACTATTGAGCAAGCTGCCGATGGACTGCTTGCCATGGCAGCCGATCCAGAAGCCCCGCTCCATGTCCGCTCAGAAGCTCTCGAGCATGCCCTGAACCTCACTGACGACAAGGACTTCGAGAAAGTGAACACCATTCTAACCTCACAAGAAGCTGTCATCCCGGAACCCCTCCTACAGACAGTCCTCAATGACAGCTACAACCGTGTGCACATCACTCAGGTGGAAACCGCCATCAGGGTCCTCACCGGAGATTACTCGGAGGAATTCAAGGAGGAAGCCCTTGAGCTCCTCGAATTCCATACCGACGAGCAACATGGGGACAACATCGATGCATGGCTCCAAGCCGTGGAGGTCTACCGCCAGCAAAACGCCCAGCAATTAGAAGAGGAGATCATTGAGGAAGACCTTGATGATGAGTAAGAGCGTGCCTCTAGCTTGCATACATTATGTCACTTAATGCGGCTCAATGACTCCCCATAAAACATCATCTGAGAAAAAACCGACCATCCCGGACGGGCTTGTCTATGGAGTCCTCTTGTGCATTGAAAAATTGCTTGGCGTCTTGCCTTGCTCTTGGGTGTGGCGCACGGGCTCTGTTCTTGGCGCCATCGCCTATCCTCTGTGCGGCAAACGGCGTGATATTGTGCGACACAATCTAAGCACTGTTCATCCTGACGCATCCGAGAACGAGATAGGACAACTCTCCAAAGAGGTCTTCCGCAGGTCCTTTGCGAACCTGCTTTGTTCACTGAACACAGCTCAGCTCTCAAGCGACAAGTTAGCTCAGGTCCTCTCTGTTGAAGGGCTGGAAAACCTCAACGACATCGAAA
>CAYXEC010000123.1:3265-3949 GCA_964463855.1 uncultured Verrucomicrobiales bacterium
TCGAAAAAGGACAGGGCGCGATCCTGCTGCTATTCCACATGGGAAACTGGGAAATTCTCACCAAAATACGTGACTTTATACCGAGCGAAAACCGAATCGGCGCTATGTTCCGGCCACTGAAAAACCCTCTGATTGATCAGCATGTGAGAAAACAGAGAGAGGCGGAAGGAGCCCAACTTTTCTCGCGTAAAAAAGGACTTGTCATGGCTCATAAATTCCTCAAAAACGGTGGGTTTCTCGGCATCTTGTGCGACCAGTGGGCTGGTGGCGCGGGTTTTCGAACCGAACTGTTTGGTAAAGAGTCTTCCGTAACTCCCCTACCGGCCATTCTGGCTCTCAAACACCAGTGTCCACTGATACCAGTGTCCCTTGAGACAATCGCCCCGGGACAATGGCAGCTATGTTTCCACAAGCTCATCTGCCTCTCGCCGGGTCTTGATAAAATCAGCGCCACCAAACACCTGATCAAAACCATGGAACAGATGATGATGGATTACAGCCAAGACATTTTCTGGCTTCATGACCGTTGGAAAATCAGGTCCAGAAGACACAATCTACAACCCAATGCATAGCAATACGATGAAAGTCATCCAAATTCTTCCTGAGCTTAATGCTGGCGGTGTTGAGCGCGGAACCCTTGAGGTCGGAAAATACCTGAGCGAACAAGGGCATGAGTCGATCGTC
>CAYXEC010000124.1:0-3915 GCA_964463855.1 uncultured Verrucomicrobiales bacterium
CTACCCTGCCGCTCACACCTCGTCCTCATGCAGCCAGCGGAAGCTGCGTATTTCAAATCGGCGGCCGTAGGTCTGGTTGATCGTGTTCAGCGTAGGTGCTTGGGAGTCATCATCCCAGGGCTCGTTGTTGCTTGGGTCAGTCTTGGGATCGACATATTCAGGGAGGCGCTGTACTACTGCCTCACAGGTAGCCTGGGCGATGATCTTGTCATCGGAGTCCCTAACCTCACCATAAGCACGGATCTTGAAGGTGTCGGTTCTGGCGCTGAGTTTCGGGGCGAGTGGTAACAGGATATTGGCCTGATTGATTTCCATGGGAATACCGGTGGCATTGTTTCGGCTGCCAATATATGCGCCGCTGGCAAACGGAAAAAGGTCGGAGTAATTAGCGTAGTTGGGAATGACGTCAGAAGTTCCGGCCCTGATGCCCGTGCTTTGATTGCCGTTGATCCCGGCCAGTTCGATCGCCTCTTGAATCGCCCCCAGATAGGCTCGTGGATCTGAATCTTCCACATTGGGAGTGACACCAGGGTCGGTGTTGAAAGCAACTCGACGGTTGACAAAGTCAGATAAGCTCATGAAGGGGCCTCGGGCTTTGACCTGGTTGACGATCTCAACCGCAAGACCGGTATCGTCGGTAAGATTGCTTGGTGTGTCATTGTCATCCCAAATTTGATCATCGGTGAGTCGGGAGAATTTCTCCCAACCATTGTTCGAGCTTGTGTTAGAGGTGGTGCTCCCCAGAGGGAAAGGTGTTCCCGTGCCAGATTCACTCGTGCCTTGAGCCGTGTTGAGAGCCTTGGCTTTGTTGCCCTTGAGAAAAGCCGCCCAGGATTTTACCGAGGTCGAGTTCACATTGAAGGCCCCCTTGATCATGCTGTAGGCTCCGGTTTTTTTGTAGCCGTCTTGGTTGGTGCTGGTGGGGGTCAGCTCGGTGACAATGTCATTCGAGGTTTTGCCTGCGGGCAGATGTGGCTCCAGTGCCGGGTTTGCTTTTGCCTCTTTATAGCTGGTTCCTGTGACACCATAAAAATCGTCCAGGGTGGCTTTAAGTGTTCCCGAGGAAGCGTATCCCCCTGCGCCAATCGTAAACTCGGGCGCAATGCCCGAGAAATAATACCGGTCAAACAAAGCGTCATTTACCTGCCATGACACATCATTCTTGGTCACTTGATACCAGTTATTAACCCATGCCCCACTATTATGATAAATGGAGTCCTGCGGAGTATAGGGAGGCTTCCAAGAGTTACCTATAGCATGGGTAGGTTCAAACAATCCAGTGCCTATGTTGGCACCTGAGAGTTGCACTAATGAGTGCAGAGGTGCCTTGGGAATATCAATCAGCGGAAATTTGGTGTCGCCCTCAGCCAAGGAATAACTCTTGCCGTAGAAACCATTGTCACCATCTCCAAAGGCATCAATGTCGACGCCAACCTGGTTCATGAGATTGTTGATGCCATTGGCATTGATTGTTTTAACCACAATATTCAATGGTGCTTGTGCAAATCGCTCCAGCTGTGTCCTGAGCATTGGAGTGGCGTTCAACTGAGAGAATGGTTCCATCTTGGTGTCGGCCTCGATGAAATCCGTCGGCATAGTAAGCATGGAAAGGATACCAAAAGACTTCTTAGTGCCACTCAGTTCGCTGAAGTTATAGCTCTGCCGGTATCCGCGCAGCCCCTTATGCATATTGACAGTAGTTATGCCACCTCCAAGATTAAGACGATATTCTTGGGCTGATACATTATTTCCATAACTCTCCTCAGTAGTGAGATCCTCAGGGGCTGAGCCTGCGTCGGGAATGTTCGTTTCGATGATGTTAACAATGGCCGGACCACTTTGGCCGCAAACATTAAATAATATCTCGATTTTGCTGTTACCATCGATGACTGGCTCTGGTGCTGCTCCGTCGGTGCCAGGAATAGTGTCCCACACTTGATGTACTGCTGGATTATAAACCCACCATCGAGTTTCTGGTGGTTTGTGGCAAGGGAATTTGTCAAAGAAGATACCGGAGTCGGTTGCGTTGTAGTTTAACCCCGGTAGAAGCTCATCATGAAGCACGTTGGCATTGGCGCTTCGAGATCCCTCGTTAGGAGGTGAATAAATCATGATCTCACCCGGTTCCATGCTGAGATTATTAATCAGATAGCTCAGATGGCCAGCTGCCCCGGATTTGTTTTTTGCATAGTTTACAAAATAGGTGTCTGATCCTCCATAGCGGCCGGCATAACCATTGGGGTCCGTCCAGCCATGGGTGGTTACGACACCATTCGCGTCAGTCACTCGAAACATCATGCCTCCGGCAAAACCGCCTTCAAGAGTGACGGCAAATTGGTCTGCTGTGATTTCGGTATTGTAGGGGTTCCATACAATGAAGAAGGGATCAACCACCATCTTTAATTGATTGCCAGTATACACGAGGCTGTAGATGGCATTCACCCCGAGAAGAACAGGGGCATAGGGCGCCCTGACTGGACGATAAGCATAATTAGTACCCGCAGCGTTTGTTTCCCGGTTGACTGACGGACCTTTAATGGGGCCATATTTCCAGTCCATCCATTGGTTATCGCCGTGAATATCTGATAGGTCTTCTGCAAGAGTAGTATCGGTTGGATAGATCAGTGTGGTAGTTGGGTCTACCGGTGTCGTTCGGTTGGGGTAGTATGCGCGCGCGCTCAGAGCATGACCACTGCCAGATGTTTTCAGGCGCTTGTAGAGATTGTAATAGTCCCGCAGTAACCACCAGCTGGGACCCCGGACGACGGTTAGAGGCTGGGTGATATCACCGGAGAAAAACTGACCGGCACCGGCAGCCCCGAGTGACGAGTTTGGCCCATAATCCCTGAACAAGTGGCGAGCTTTCAGTGGTTCTGTGGTGGTGGCATCCAACCTGCGGTAAACACCTGGCATATTGTAGGGGCTCGAGAGCAGATCACCATTACCAATACCAACGAATTCCCCGTATTGCTGGTTGAATAGATTTGGCTGCCAATATGGCTTTGAAGTAGTATATTCACTCTCATGATAGGTGTCCGCCGTGCCATCCATCTCAAAAGCCAGCGAGAGGTCACGGCGTAGGCCACCTTTCTTGACGTCAGCCAATACCGCGCGGCTACCAAAGGTCATGTCATGGCGGTGTGCTTTGAGCCAGTCGCTGTGGTTGTCGGCATCCCCCATCACCAGAGGCATGTCCGCAGGGCTGAAGGCTTTCTCAAGCTTGTCTACATAGCCACTGCCGCTCTCCAGCGGGTAGCTCACCCCGGTGGCAAAGGGTCCTCCAAAGACACCGTGATCAGGACCTGGGGAAGCGGCAAGACGTGCCGCCTGCTCACGGTCTGCATCACTAAAACTGCCCTCGTTCCAGGCCAGATCCGCCTTCACTCCCTCATCCTCCACCCAGTAGGCGTAATAGGAGGTATTACCTGAGCCGGTAGCCACTTCCACCTTGGGTACTTTGACCGTTCCGGCGGCATCCGACCCTTCAAAAATGACGAGGTCATCGGCAGCCGGGGCTGTGCGAGCATCCGCAATGGCGTCCACTGCAGCCTCGTCACCCGAAACCAGCCAACGCACGAAGGTCTTGGTATCGGGGCTAGCCGGGCTGTAGCCGTCGGTGTTCCAGACTCCCACCCAGTGTTTTTTGCCATCCTGGGCCTCAGTGCCAGTTGTGTAGGGGTTGTCACTCGAGCCAAGAATAGAAGCCGTTGCGCTGACCCTCTGGTCCGGCCCCACGGCCTCCTGCAGCTCACCAAGGGCGATCATCAGTGCCATGCGGGCGTTGGCGCGTGCCGTGCGCAGGTTTTCCTCGTTCTCGCCGGAGCTGCGCTGCTCAATGGTGGAGAGACTCAGCATTCCCAAGGCCACCAGCGTCAGCAACACCATCATACTGACCGTGGCCACCAGCGCAAAGCC
>CAYXEC010000125.1:0-3888 GCA_964463855.1 uncultured Verrucomicrobiales bacterium
AAATGGTGCACGCGGCCGATCATATGCTGGCCAATGAGTTGAAGCGCCGTGGTTATGATCCGGACATTGGCTATCCCTTGCCCTTGGCGGACCTGAAGATCAAGATGCCGGTCTCAAGAGGTTTTCGTCATTACCGTCGTGAGCTCGACATGGAGACCGGTGAGGTTTTTGTCCGTTGGCATGATCATGGTGTGGATTACCAGCGTAAGCTCTTTGTCTCCCGGGCGGATGATGTCGTGCTCATGGAAGTTGGCTCCAGTGCTGAGGACTTGCAGGCAAGTTTCACCTTGGAGCTCCATGACCCTCTGGATGCTCGCACGTTGAAGCATGGCGAAGCTCCTCTGCCGCAGGCCGTTGAGGTATACGTGGAGGGTAACGAGTATATTTGCTATGCCGCGCTCAACGATGATGGACATGATTTTGGGGCGGTCGCGCGGGTTGTCTCAGCGAGTGGCGAGCTCACTGCAGATGCCGGAAGTATTCATGCCACAGGTGGCAACAAGGTGCTTGTCGCTATCAAGGTGTTCACACATGAGAGTCGTCAATCCGCCTGGTCCCGTTTGCAGGTGGAGCTTGATGCCCTGGAGATGGATTACGACAAGCTTCTCGAGCCGCACGTGGAAATTCATGGGGAAATGTTCCGCAGAGTTGAGGTCGATCTTGGTGCCACCGAGAGCGAGCATGAGGCGTGTAACGAGGAGCTTTTACTCGATGCTTATCAAGGGGAGGCTTCCAAGGCACTGATCGAGAAGTTGTGGTCCTATGGCCGTTATCTTCTCATATCGAGTTCGCGCGAAGGCGGCCAACCATGTCATCTCTATGGTAATTGGTGTGGTGAGTATCGGGGATACTGGGCTTTCAACATGGCCAATGAGAACCTGCAGATGATTTATTGGCAGGCTCTTTCCGGTAGCCTCCAGGAGATGATGATGCCGGTCTTTGATTACTTTGACCGGATGATGGATGACTTTCATGAAAATGCCCGCAAGCTTTATGGCTGCAGGGGCATTTATATCCCGGCGGTGACAACCCCTCCATCGGGCTTGCTTAAAACCGTCCGCCCGCACATTATCCACTGGACGGGCGCGGCTGCCTGGATAGCGCACCATTATTTTGATTATTTCCTCTTCACGGGGGATAGGGACTTCTTGCGTGATCGCGCCTTGCCGTTCTTGCGTGAGGCCGCCCTTTTCTATGAGGACTTCTTCACCATTGGCGAGGATGGCTATTATGTGAGCTCTCCCTCAAATTCACCTGAGAACACGCCGGGCAATTACTATGACGGGCAAGGTATGGGCGCTGCGATGGAAACAACCATCAATGCGACGATGGACTTTGCCCTGGCCAAGGAGCTGCTCAAGCACCTCATTGATGGCTCCGAGCTCATCGGTCAGTATCCGGACGAGGTTCCCAAGTGGAAGCAGATGATGACCCACATTCCTCCCTATGAGATCAATGAGGACGGGGCTATCAAGGAGTGGATGCATCCGTATTTTAAAGATAACTATCATCACCGTCATCAGTCCCACATTTATCCACTTTTCCCTGGCAGGGAAATCAACCGTGGTTCTGACCCAGAGCTTTTCAAGGCGTTTGAAGTGGCTATCGACAAACGCCACATCATCGGCCTCGGTGAGCAGACTGGCTGGTCATTCGTGCACATGTCCAATGTCTATTCCAGACTTCTGGACGGGGATCAGGCACTTGAGTGTCTGGACTTGCTGAGCCGCTCATGCCTGAAAAATAACTTCTACACCACGCACAATGATTGGCGTGGCATGGGTATTGGATTGGAAATGGAATGGGCTCCTTTCCAGATTGATGCCAACACCGGCTTGACGTCCGCGGTGCAGCAAATGCTGCTGCATTCCAGAACCGGTCACATCTCGATTTTGCCGGCTTTGCCCTCCAGATGGAAAAAAGGCTCCATCACAGGGCTTCGCGCCCGTAGCGGTATTTCGGTCTCCATCTGGTGGGACATGGATGAGGAGAAAATAGAAGTTGAGTTATGCTCCCATAACCAGACACAGGATGTAGCCGTGCGCTTCCCTGTAGGAAATGAGCGTGAGCAAGTTTTCCATCTGGAGGCAGATGTCATGAAGAAGGTCTGCTATCACATCAATCCTTCCGCCAAAAAACCAGCCGTTGAAATGGCGTGATCTCCATTCAGGGTCGCCCAGAAACAAATCACTAAACACATTACATCATGCACTGGATCGATTGGACCGTTATAGCTGTTTTTCTCATCTCGATGATTCTCGTCGGGGTTTATTTTAGTAAAAAGGCTGGCGAAAACGTCGACTCCTTCTTTGTCTCGGGCCGCAGTCTGAAGTGGTATGTGGCGGGAGCCTCAATGATCGCCACCAGCTTTGCCGCGGACACTCCCTTGTGGGTGGGTGCACTGGTGCGTCAATACGGTATTCACGCAGCATGGCAATACTGGGCGCCTCTCATTGGCTCTGCCCTCGGGGTGGTTCTATTTGCGCGCATGTGGCGCCGCTCCCGGGTGGTGACGGATAATGAGATCCTTGAGCTGCGCTACTCTGGCAAGCCTGCCATGGCGCTACGTGGCATTGCCTCGGGTGTCGGGGCATTGATTCTGTGCCCCTTGATCATTGGCTGGGTGGCAAAAGCGATGGTGACCATCTCCCAGCAGGCCCTCGGCCTGGGAAGTGATCCTGTAATCATCATGGGTATGAGTCTCTCTCCTGACATGCTTGCCACGATCGTTGTCATGACCTGCGCGCTCCTGCTCTGTGCCTTCAGTGGACTCTACGGGGTTGTCTACACAGACTTTGTCCAGTTCATCATCGCCACCGGAGGAGCCTTCCTTCTGGCATGGCTCTCAGTCAAGGAGGTGGGTGGCTTCACCGCCATGTATGAGCAGCTATCAACCAACCAGGACTGGATGGGCCGGGATCTTAACCTGGCACCCG
Source organism: uncultured Verrucomicrobiales bacterium (assembly GCA_964463855.1). GTDB lineage: Bacteria > Verrucomicrobiota > Verrucomicrobiia > Verrucomicrobiales > Akkermansiaceae > Oceaniferula. The sequence goes on from CAYXEC010000125.1 coordinate 2,937, forward strand.
ATGTAACTACGGAACTCGGCGCGGGAAGTGCCACGGGCTCCATGTCGATTTGGAATGTGATCGGCTACTTTGGTATTCTCTGGTGGGGTGTTGCCCTTTCCGGGGGTTACCAGGCCCAGCGGATTCTGGCCTGCAAAAATACCCGGCATGCTTCCAATGCCATGCTCATGCACACGATCGTCTATTACGCGATTGTTTCCCTGCCTTGGGTGGTTGTAGCCCTTGCTTCTGTCATTGTTTTTCCCGACATGGGAGACGCAGGTGATGATGCGGCCTATCCCAGGATGATCCTGCACATCCTGCCCATTGGATTGCGTGGCATCATGATTGCGGCAATGATCGCCGCCTTTATCTCGACCATGAGCACACTCTTTAACTGGGGATCGAGCTACATGGTTAATGATCTTTACCGGCGCTTCATCCACCCGGAGGCAACGGACAAGCACTATGTGATGATTTCACGTATCTTGACCGTGCTGGTTGCAGTCGCGGGTGGCATTATCAGTTTTTATGCCGACGACATCCAGACGCTACTCTCTATCTTCTTCGTGGTGGGCAGCGGTGCTGCCGTGGTTGGAGTGGTGCGCTGGCTCTGGTGGCGTGTCAATGCCGTTGGTGAGCTCGCCGCTTTTGTGATGAACTATGTGGTGGCGATCCTGTTGCTCTTTGGTCATAACTTCTTTGGCCTTGAGCAGCCTCTCTTTGACCCTCTGATGGCATCCCTGTTGAACTTGCCTGACGGCATGAGTTTCACTAACGAGTATGACCTGCTCGGTGCGCGCATGCTCTTCATGACGATTGTCGGGCTGTTTACCGTGGTGGTAGTATCTCTTCTAACCAAACCTACCGAGATATCCAGGTTGAAGGAATTCGTTCAGCGCACACGGATTTTTGTGCCGGGTTGGCAAAGGGTCACGCGTGAGATCCCCGGTTACCAGACCGCCCACCCGGT
>CAYXEC010000126.1:0-3865 GCA_964463855.1 uncultured Verrucomicrobiales bacterium
GTCTTGGCGGTAAAATGAAAGGTAATGACATCAGCTGCTCCTGGGCTCTCGCCGGAACCTTCCTCGATGACTTTGTAGGCAACTCCTCCAGCTGTTTTCTCAGTATTGGCAGGTGGCTTGGGTGCTTCCTTGATGCCGAGCAGCTCGACATCAAAGCAAAGCATCCCACCCGGGCGACCGCTGCCGGGAACTTCCGGGCCATAGGCGAGGTCCTCTGGAATCCAGAAGCGACGCTACTCACCCGTGACCATGAGCTGCAGACCCTCGGTCCAGCCTGCAATCACCTGACCGAGTGGGAAACTCGTTGGTTCACCGCGCTCCACAGAGCTGTCGAACATTTTCCCGTCCGTGGTCCAGCCGGAGTAGTGAACGGTCACCGTATCGGCAGCACTTGGTTTATCTTCACCCGTTCCGTCTTGGAGAACGATCGATGCGAGACCGCTCTCGGTCGTCGTGGAATCAGCGGGGGCGGCGGCTACATCAGCAGGTGTTTCAGGAGTCATATTTCTAGATTGGGCCTTCGTGGCGCAAAGAGCATCCACGCCACAAGCTATCTGTCAACCACCCGCAAGGTCTAATACCACTTAGTGATGCTAAGGAGACGAAAAAAGGGGGCGGGGGGCTCGAATTTGGAATTTGGAATGGAGAATTTGGAATGGGGGTCCACGGACTGAGCCTTGTCAGGAAATCCCTCCCTCACTGCCTTGGTCAAAGTGCCCTGAGCACTTCGGGCATTTCTTTCCTGCCAGAGATGTGAGCTCGGTGACTTCGTCAGATTTACATTTTTTGCAGATCATCTTGTCCACCTCAGGATCGATTTTTGAGATTTTGCCACAATTAAGGCAGAGATGATCCGGAGCGTTGCCAGTGTGTGTATCGTAGACGGGATCTGACTCCTCGGATTCCTCAGATTCCTCTGAGTTGGATGTAGTGAGTGTTTTTGGCTCGAGCACTTCTCCCATGATGTCCATATGATTTGTGGGATGGTAATAATAATGCCTCTTTCCCTTCGAGTCCTGGACATAGGGATTGCCATCGTCCCATGCGTCGACTTCGAAGCCGCACTTGTCACAGGTGTAGATGGTGCTCATTGCCATGGTTAAATAGGGTGGGGGGATTGATTGGTTTTATGCCTAATGACTCTAGCAGTTCGTATCTGGGAAGCACGACAAAAAAGACAGGGCCACCGAAGTGACCCTGCCTCCCTACATTGCGACTAACAAACGTGCTGGAAGAGTCAGCTTGGTCCTCTAGTATTAGCCCAATCCATCAGCGTATTCCTGAAGCTCACGAAACAGCTCGGGGCTGGAATCTTTCAGCTGCGCGGCCGCAGAGACAGCATTATCCCTCATGCCAAAGGCCAGCATTCCCAATGAAAAGTAAAAGAGATGTTCCGGGTCATCCAAAAGCAGCTTTCCATCGGATTCGATGTATTTCACATCGTCGTCTGAGGCACGTTTTGTCTTCAGAAAAGCAGCCCCGAGATAAAGCATCACCTCAATGTCATCGCCCTGGATGCTGATGGCGTCCTTGTAAGCCTGGATTTCCTGCTCCGTCCTGTTCAAGCCGCGATACGCCTTGCCCAGCTCGAAATGCGCGGTTGGGTTATGGGCGTCCAGCGAGATCAGCCGGGTGAAGTAATCTGCTGCTTCTTCAAAGCGACTCAGGCGATTACAAGCCAGGCCGAGATTGTAGTGCGCTCTGACCGAATCGGGCTCGAGCTGCAGGCCCGCCTCTGTGGCCTCAATAAGCTTATCCAGCCGATCAAGTGTGCCATAAGTAGTGCCAAGCATGAAGAAGCCATCGGCCACGTTGGGAGCAAGTTTCGTCACTTGCTCGAACTCAATCAGGGCTTGTTCTGGTGCTCCGGTTTCAAGCAGGGAGCAACCGAGGTTGAAATGCGCTGCCACGTATTCCGGATCATGCTTAATCGCAGCGTGGTAAGCTGTAATAGCTTCCTCTGTTTCCCCGATCATGTCCTGGGCAACACCCAGGTTATACCAGGAACTTGCATCCTCCGGGTGTAGCTGCGTTTGCTCGCGCATGCTTGCTAGGAGCATATTGGTTTCAGTTTCGTTATTCATAGGTGATTTCTGTGGATGATTGATTTTCAAAGTTAAAAACCAGATGTCCCCAGAGGCCGCAGACGCCGCCCCTGGTTCACCTGGAAGTGCCTACAACCCCGCACCTAGCAGGCTACTTACGAAGCGCGTCATATCATAGCGCTCCTCGATGCCATTGAGTCCCATTTGCTTGAGCACGATGTTATGCGCCGGCCCCAGCACTTTCTTCAGCTGGCTGGCCTCCAGCGGCAGGGTCTCGTTGAACTTCTCCCGGTCTCCACGTGGCATGTCTTTGACATCCATGCGGGCAAGAAGCTCACTACAATAATGGCTGATGTAGGCCATCTTCTTATAATTCAGGCGGTCGGGAGTGTCCGTGACCTCGTGATAGTGTGGCCAGTGGCCGCAGGAGAGGAACAAATAGGGGACCCCGTTCTCACGGAATACTCCGTGGTCACTCATATCACCAATGTAGCTATTGAGCGTGGGCAGCACCTTCAGCCCCTTGGGTGAGTGATGCTCCCCGACGATGTCGATGAGACCCTGGTGACTCTCCGTGCCAGTCATGAAGAGCAGGTTGCTCAGGAAAGGCACGTTGATGTCCTTGTCGGCAAGGCCCGGGATCTTACCTAGTATTGAACCAATGCCGGGCACATCACCGAGGCAGTCAGCGGGGAAGCAGACATCGTGGCCCACCAGATCCATGATCAGAGCAGCATGCACCCCCTCAGGCTTCATCTGGTCCTCGTAGAAGCGGGTCGAGCCCATCGATGGCGTCTGGAAGTAAGGTGGCTCCTCGGCATCAAAGATCGCGATAATGAGGTCACGCTCCAGATTACCCAGATCAGCGGCCATTTCCCCCACAGCGAGGGCAATGGCGACAGCTGCGGCATTGTCATCCGCGCAGGGCGCATCAATGACACTGTCATAGTGGGCACCGATGAGCAGGGGCTGCAGAGAGCGGTCCTGGCCGGGGATTACGCCGATGATATTGGTGAAGTATTCACCGTCTTGCACGTAGGGCTGGAAAAAGGAATCGTCCAGATAGGGTTCACAGCCGATCTGAGTGAGGCGGGCATCGAGGTATTCCTCGACAATGGCATGGCCCTCGGAGCCGACGCGCCGCCCGTTTTCCAGAGCGATGCTGAGCACGTCACGCTCCAGATACTTGGCGAGGTGGTTGGTTTTGAGGAGGGAGGATGTTGGATTCATGGTTGTATTCATAAGTAGTATTGCTTGTTGTTTGATGTATTTCGTTGGTTTTTGTTTTTCGGTTTTATCCTTTGAGATGGTTTTCTATTTGAGTGAGTAGCCTCTTACGCTTGGCAGGGGAGAGGCTACCTACGTGACCTTGCAGGTGTAGCTCAGCGCCCGGGCCGAGGGGAATGCGTGTCCAGCTCTCTGCTCCGGAGCTTGGCGGAGCAGAAGTCGCTGCTTTACCAGGCAGGACAGCTATCGGTGCAGAGCTCTCGATGATGTTGAGATCGCCAAAGAGCATGTCCTTGTATTGAGGATTGGTCTTGCCCTTGAGAGTCTCACGAATGCTATCAGGTGAGCAGCCGAGATAGAGCAGCTTGCGGATCAGGAGTGCCTGCAGGTAATGGCGGAAGCTGTAAATGGCACGCCGGCCGTCCTTGTGCGGAGAATCCAGACATTCAAGAGTCTGGTAATGGCGCAAAGTGCGCACTGTAAAACTATTGCTGACCCGCTTGTCTCCGCTCTCATTGGCCTGGGGTAAAAACCTTGCAACAGCCTGGTTAACCCAGTCCACCAGATCCTGCATCGAGAACTCGGGATTCATT
>CAYXEC010000127.1:0-3813 GCA_964463855.1 uncultured Verrucomicrobiales bacterium
TGAATGATGATTCAAATTCCCTTGGCACTGTGATTGGATGGATAGTGGATTGCGGGCAATGAACAAAGAAAAAATCACGAGAAGTTAAAACTACTGTTGGCTTACGCTTATCAGTGCCTGTATGTTGCGTGTGCGGAGGGGGTCCCTTCCACCTGACGAACTTTTCTTAGCATGCCAAAGATCGAGATTCTTGATGATACTCTAGCCAGTCAGGTGGCAGCGGGTGAGGTCGTCGAGCGCCCCGCCAGCGTGGTGAAGGAACTTGTTGAAAACAGCCTGGATGCAGGAGCCAGGCATGTCACCGTGGAGATGCAGCGCGGTGGCACAGCCATGATCAGGGTGACGGATGATGCCTGCGGCATGAACCGTGAGGATGCCTTGCTCTCACTGGAAAGGCATGCGACGAGCAAATTGAAAAAAAGCGAGGATTTGGCCTCTATCCTGACCTTGGGTTTCCGGGGGGAAGCAGTTCCCAGTATCGCCAGTGTATCCAAATTCCGTCTCACTACACGTGAGCAGGGCAGTGTGGCAGGTACTGAAATCGTGGTGGATGGCGGCAAACTGAGGGACGTGCGTGATGCGGGGGTGCAGGAGGGCACCTGTGTTGAGGCAAAGCATCTCTTCTACAATGTGCCGGCACGCAGGAAGTTTTTGCGTGCTGAAACAACAGAGTCCGCCCATCTCGAGCATCAGGTCAGACTGCATGCCCTTTCTGCCCCGGATGTTCGGTTTACACTCATTAAGGACGGTCGTCCGGTTTTTGATCTGGCCGCTACGCATGACTGCCGTGTGCGCATATCAGGACTTGCCGGGCAGGAGGCTGCCGCAAACCTCATCGAAATACCTTTGACTGCAGGTAATGCGATCAAGGTGAGGGGCTATTTGCTTCCGGCCGAATACGCCCGCAAGGGCAAGCGCCAGCAGTTTGTTTTTTTGAATGGAAGGCCCGTTGAGGATGCCGCAATATCACGCGCCCTGAAAGATGGTTATCGTGGAGCCATTGTTGAAGGGGCTCACCCGGCTGCATGGTTATGGTTGGAAATGGATCCGGCTCTCGTCGATGTGAACGTGCATCCGGCTAAAAAAGAGGTCAGGTTTCATCGTCCCCACGAGGTGCGCACTCTGGTGGCCGATGCGGTGCAACAGGCATTGCGGGCGAGCGTGAAGCCATCCATAGCACCTGCAGCTCCGGCACTTGACGATTTTGCTCCCCTACAGAGAGAAAGCTCAGCAGTGGAGGAATCCATTCTCAGGTCAGAGACACTACCTGATGAGCTGCCTCAATCTCAGCCTCGTCGAGAATTAACCGATCAGCCCACAGCTGGAGATTTCCCCTACAAGGCAGAGAGCCAGCAGGATTTGGAGGACAGGGCAGGGGGTAAACTCTATGAGAGGCCTCACTTTAATATCATTGGTCCTTTGCACGACCGTTACGTGGTGCTCGAGGGTGATGAGGGTGCCGTGTTGCTCGATCCTGTTGCGGCAAAAGAGAGAATTGTCTATGAGCAGCTTTTGATGGCGGTGAGCGCTGGTGGAGGCGCAATCAGTTCCCAGGGTCTTTTGGTTCCAGAGCTCTTGGAGCTTGAGGCTTTGGATGCGGATCTGGTGATACGCCATGCGGATCATTTTTCAGATGCAGGAATCCAGGTGGAAGCCTTTGGAGGCAATACAGTCAAGGTGAGCAGTATTCCGAGCTTTATCAAGGTCTCTGATGTGCGGGGGTTTTTACTCGAGCTGGTTGATGAACTGCATGCAAGCGTGGGCACCCGGCATGCCAAATCCATTGCCTATGAATCCTTTGCCCAGGGGGTGGCACGCAGGGTTGGAAAGCGTGAGCCTTGTAGTACCGACCACGCGGATCTTCTTTTAAGCTCCTTGTTTTCCTGTGATTTGCCTTACTGCACTCCAGATGGCCGGCCCACCCTGATTCATATTTCGCTCAATGAATTGGACCGAAAGTTTGGCAAGTGAGCACTTGCTGAGCTGGCTCGGGTGGGGTGGAGAAAATATTCCCAATGAGTGTTCATCTGGTGAATTAATTCGCCGTGGTCACGGCTGCAGGTTGATTAATTGATGTAACATACTCATATTGAAATCTTTGAGTGAGATCGTGTTTACCGGGAAATACACGTATTCTTCTTGCCAAAAGCGGGTCATCCTGTAACTTGCGCGCTCACATTTTCTTTCTGCCGGTGGGTGTTGGCGCCCCGTGTCCATCGGCACTGAACGGGGCAATCATCCGGGTCTCATCACCGGGATGAAAAAATAGAAGGAAATTAACCAAGGAACCTAACCTTAACCCAATAAAAATACTGTTATGCCTGCTACTGCAGAACTGGATGCTTTGATCGACTCAAAGTTCCGCACATTTGAAGAGGGATCCGTTGTCAACGGAACCATTATCGCCATCAAACCTCAAGTTGTCCTCGTGGACATCGGATACAAGTCAGAAGGTGCCATCCCGGCCGCTGAATTTGAGGATGAGGAAATCGAAGAAGGTGACGAAGTCGAGGTACTTCTCATGAAGCTTGAAAACGACGAGGGCATGGTTGTGCTCTCCAAGGAGAAAGCCGCTCACCGTAAAAACTGGGAGAAAATCGTTGCTGTCTACCATGAAGGTGGGCTTGTCAAAGGTAAGATCAAGAGTGCCGTCAAGGGTGGTCTCATGGTCAATGTGGGAGTTGAAGCCTTCCTTCCCGGCTCACAGGTCGACATCATCCCACCAAAGGATCTCAACGAGTATATCGGCAAGGTCTACGAATTTAAAATTGTGAAGGTGAACGATGAGCGCAAGAACATCGTTCTTTCCCGCCGTGAGGTGATCGAAAGCGAGCGTGCTGAAATGCGCCAGAACTTCCTCCAGAGTGTCAAGGTCGGCGACAAGGTCGAAGGCCAGGTCAAGAACATCACTGACTTTGGAGCCTTCGTCGATCTTCAGGGCATGGACGGCTTGCTTCACGTCACTGACATGAGCTGGGGACGCATCAGTCATCCTTCCGCTCTGTTGCACATCGGCCAGACTCTCGAGGTACTCATCCTTGACGTCGATCGTGAAAAAGAGCGTGTCTCACTGGGCCTCAAGCAAATGGAGGACAACCCATGGGAAGACATCGAGGCACGTTATCCCATCGGCACTGAGGTTACCGGCAAGGTCACCAAGCTGCTTCCATACGGTGCGTTTATCGAAATGGAGAGTGGTGTCGAAGGTCTGGTTCACGTTTCCGAACTTTCATGGGTCAAGCGGATCAACCGCCCCAGCGACGTTCTTGAGCTCGACCAGGAAATCAAAGCTGTTGTTCTCGGTATCAGTATCGAAGAGCAGAAAATATCGCTCGGTGTGCGTCAACTTGATTCAAACCCATGGGATGAGCTCGAGGCCAAGTATCCGATTGGAGCCACTGTCAAAGGCGAGGTTCGCAACCTCACTCCATACGGTGCCTTCCTTGGTATGGAAGAGGGTATTGATGGTATGATCCACGTTTCCGACCTTTCATGGACACGCAAGATCAATCACCCATCCGAGGTCATCAAGAAAGGTGACGAGGTAGAAGCTATTGTGCTGAGTATCGACAAGGAAAACCAGAGGGTATCCCTCGGTGTGAAGCAGCTTGACGGTGATCCGTGGTCCGACATTGACGAGAGCTTCAAGGTCGGCGATCTCGTCAAGGGAACGGTTGCCAAGATTGCCAGCTTCGGTGCCTTTGTGAACCTTGAGAATGACATTGATGGCTTGATCCACATCTCACAACTCAGTGAGGATCACGTGGAGAAGGTCAAGGATGTCATCAAGGTGGGCGACGAAATCGAAGCCCG
>CAYXEC010000128.1:0-3782 GCA_964463855.1 uncultured Verrucomicrobiales bacterium
AGGCCTGCTCGGCCTCGCATTCGTCATCTTCGGTGCCAATCACTTTCTTCATTTCCTCGAAGTCCCTAAACCCCCCGAAGGATCTCCTCCTTATCTGTTTTTTGGCGCAATAGGGCCAACCGGATTCCTGAGCTTTGTCAAAGTTTGCGAAATTATAGGCGGTATTCTCGTCGCCTTGCCCAAAACGCGTAACCTCGGACTGCTGGTTATCGGCCCGATTGTCGTCAACATTCTCGCCTTTCAGGTATTTCTTACCAAGAGTGCCGGGTTATTTGACCCACCCGTTATCGCCGTAACTGTGCTGTCAGCCTATTTATTGTGGGTTGGCCGCAAGAAATTCTTAGGGCTTATCAATAACTAGAAAGCTTCTATAGATGATCAAGCCCCCTATTGTTCTATCTATTTAAAAAAAGGCCCCGGGAGCTTGGAGGTCTCCCGGGGCATTAAATTCAGTTCCTTCTACGCTGATGTATTGGAATGATGACAACTGCAACTGTTGTATTCACTTGGTATCTGATTGAGCACCGAAACATACGGTGTTCACTGATCATAGACCCCCCGTGACAATATTCGTTCAAAGAAAATTAACATTACTTGCTTTTTTATCCTGCACGACAGTTAAACTCCCCTATTTACAAGGTTTTGCGCTGAATAAAAGAATGTTGATGCTCAATGTTTCCTTAGCCTTCATGTCATCCATAGCAATTGGCTTGCCCATTTCCGCATGCAGCGCTAAACCGTGCCGGCACCTAAGGCTCTCATGGCAGGATTTTTAAAACAACTCTACAACAAGGTCACGAACCGGGCAGATGTGGATTGGGACGAACTGGAAGCCGATCTCATACGAGCAGACCTGGGCGCTCGCACCTCCATGGATATTGTCGATGAGCTACAAGCCATGGGTCGCAAAGTATCAGCTGACGACATCATCGATGTCTGCAAACAGCATATAGGAACCATCCTCCCAAAGGACATCGACCTACTGATACCACGGACGGACGGCAAACCGAAGGTGATTCTCATTGTAGGCGTAAACGGCACGGGTAAAACGACATCCTCAGCCAAGTTGGCCTATTTACTCAAGCATCAGGGCTACTCGGTCATGCTGGCAGCCGCAGACACTTTCAGGGCCGCTGCCGTTGAGCAGCTGGGCACGTGGGGGCAGCGCCTTGAAATCCCTGTCATCAAGGGCGCTCCCAATGCGGATCCCTCATCGGTGTGTTACACCGCCCACCAAAAGGCACTGCAAGAAGATATCCAGTTTCTGATATGTGACACTGCAGGCCGCATTCATACTCGCCACAACCTCATGGAGGAACTCGGAAAAATTGAACGCACCATTGGCAAACAGGACGAAAACGCCCCCCATCTGAAGCTCCTCGTGGTCGATGCCACCACGGGCACAAATGCCCTCTCCCAAGCCAGGGAATTCAACAAAGCCATCGAACTCGATGGCCTGATAGTCACCAAAATGGACGGATCAGGCAAAGGAGGTGTTGCCGTCACCATACAACAAGAACTCGGAATTCCGACCCACTTCATTGGGCTCGGAGAAGAACCCGAACTCTTCAAGCCCTTCAGAAAGGAAGAGTTTATCAACGGCATCTTCTAATCCCCTCAGGGCACCCAGCAAGCCAAGGCCTACCCACTTGGAATGACGGGAACAAGTCCCGCCTGCTGTGCAGCAAATCTACTCTGGCAGAGGAAAATCGCGATTGAACGCATACACCCGTTGCCTGATGTCAGCGAGTTTCGCCTCATCACCATGGTTTTGCAAAGCCTCGTGGATGAAGTCAGCCACCTGCTCTACATCAGCCACTTTCATGCCGCGGGTTGTGACAGCGGGTGTTCCAATGCGAATACCGCTTGGCTTGAAAGGGCCCGCCGTATCAAAGGGAATGGAATTTTTGTTCACGGTAATACCCGACTCATCCAAAGCGTGTTGGGCTATGGCACCATCCATTCCAGCTGGCCTCAGGTCCACGAGCATCAGATGGTTATCAGTGCCCCCGGATACGATACGGTAGCCGTGCTCGGCGAGACGAGCCGCCATGGCAGCGGCATTGTCCACAACTTGCTGAGCGTAAGCTTTGAAGTCCGTACTGAGGATTTCACCAAAACAAACGGCCTTGGCAGCAATCACATGCATCAGGGGTCCACCCTGAATACCAGGGAAAACATTACTGTCGATTTTCTTGGCATACTTCTCTTTGCAGAGAATGATTCCCCCTCTTGGTCCACGCAGCGATTTGTGGGTTGTCGTGGTCACAAAGTCAGCATAGGGCACAGGACTGGGGTGGATACCAGCGGCTACCAGGCCTGCAATATGAGCCATGTCGACAAAGAGATAGGCACCAACTTTTTTGGCGATTTCGCCCATGCGTGCAAAATCAATCTCCCGCGGGTAAGCACTTGCCCCGGTAGTAATGAGCTTGGGCTTGAGATCAACGGCCACCTTTTCCAACGCGTCATAATCGATGCGCTCGTCCTCTTCACGAACTCCGTAGTGGGTCACCTGATAAAATTTACCGGAGAAGTTTGCCTGATGCCCGTGGGTCAAATGTCCGCCATGGGAGAGGTCCATGGTCAATATCTTGTCTCCATGCTCCAAGACCGAGAAATAGACGGCCGTATTAGCCTGTGAGCCAGAGTGCGGTTGCACGTTGGCGTGGTCTGCCCCAAATATTTCCTTGGCCCGGTCGATTGCGAGCTGCTCGGCTACGTCGACGAATTCACAGCCACCATACCATCTACGACCAGGGTAACCCTCAGCATATTTATTGGTCAACAGGCTCCCCTGGGCCTCCATGACGGCACCACTGGTAAAGTTTTCCGAGGCAATGAGCTCAATATTGAGATTCTGGCGGTTTTCCTCCGCACAAATCACCTCATATAGCTCTGGATCCGTAATCGCCAAACGACTTCCTGAGGCCTTGATGACACGCGCTTGGTGTCTTCCACCCTCAAATTCCGTCTCGAGGAAGGCATCCACCATGGCCAATGCCTCGTCGGTTTCGAGCAGGCCCGCACCCAGGCACAGCACATTGGCATCATTGTGCTGACGCGTGGTGATGGTCTCAGCGACACTACGCACGTTCGCTCCCTGGATCCCGCGGTAGCGGTTCACGGCCATGCACATGCCTACACCTGACTTACAAACCAGAATACCACGGTCATAGCGGCCACTCACCACACCGCGAGCCACCTTGCTGGAGAAATCAGGGTAATCCACGGAATCGCTGTTATTGGTTCCAAAATCTTGAACCTTGTGTCCAGCTCCCTGTAAGCGGGCTATGATCGCGTGCTTCAAATCCACTCCTCCGTGGTCGGCTCCTATGGCTATATTCATGTTATCTAGGTTTATGATTTGGTGTTAAAATTTACTGGGGTAATGCGGGAATCAGGCCAGGCTGTGAACTGCCTCAACCACACTCTCAGGGGTCATCCCAAGTTCTGACATGACAATATCTCCCGGTGCTGAAATTCCAAAGCGGTCGATTCCGAGGATCTTGCCCTCCGCACCTGTATATTTCAGCCACAGCGGTGACACACCGGCCTCAATGGCAACCCGTCGATTGCAAGATACCGGCAGTATACTTTCCCGATACGCCTCTGTTTGGCGGTCAAAGCGCTCCATACATGGCATGGATACCACTCGTACCCCCTCGCCCAGCTGCTCCGCTGCTCTCATGCAGTGCTCAACCTCGGAACCACTTGCCATCAATATGGTGTGCAGTGCCCCTGTTTCCTGCTTCAGTATATAACCACCATGGAAAGCCCCC
>CAYXEC010000129.1:0-3672 GCA_964463855.1 uncultured Verrucomicrobiales bacterium
CAAGTCAGCTGGTCCTTCCGGCTGAGCCCATACCAAAGTTGCGTTAAAAATAACTCCATTATTAAGTAAAATTTTTATTCTTTGCCGATGTACCATGATTTAGTTCCTTCAATTGTCTGTTTGTTGATTTTACTGCGCCCTTCTGAATGGGGATGAGATTGAAGCTTTGTAGACGGATCAACGGCCGAAAAGGTGTCTGAATTCCAAACAGGTTCTTCATGCGTCAACCCTAGTCGGCATAGCAGGGGGCACAGTCAAAACCGGTCATATTCCGCCATGCAAATAGTTGACATTATAGGCATCGGCATGGCCTCCTTTGTCGGGGCTACGGGGAAAGCGTAAAGAGTGAATACTCCAGCCGATCAGGGTTTTGCGCTCGCCAGAATAAGGCAGGACTGATCCTGTGAATAAGTCCAGCTAAGGTCGTCGCACTAGCCTCGTTCCACCCCCTTGCAAAAGCCCCAGCATGAAAATTCCCAGACGGCATTCCTTGGTATCGCAAACTTATGACATTTTGTTGGAAGCCATTCGAAGCGGGTCTTGGGAAGACTGTCTGCCGGGTGAGCGCAACCTTTGTGAGCAGTTTCAAATCAGTCGGTTCACACTCCGCCAGGCGCTGAAACAGCTCGAACGGGAAAGGGTTCTCGCTTCGGAACAAGGAATGCGAAGGCGTATTATCCTTAAAGCCGGTAAGGACCGGAAACCGGAGAAGCAGCGGTCAATCGGCTACCTCTGTTCGATCTCGGCACCCTCCATGCCTGGATACATATCGCGCAATCTGGCAGCCATAGAACGCATCTTTCACGCATCCGGAGTCGATTTCAAAGTCTTCTCCCGGCCGGGATGCTTCACCCGGTCACCGGCCAAAGCCTTAAAGCAGCTGATCGAGGAAACCAACATTAATTACTGGATCCTTCAGCAGGCTCCGATAGAACAGCAACGCTGGTTCAAGGATAACCGAGTGCCGGCCATTATCTCGGGATCGCCATTTGAGGAAATCGGCCTGCCATTTGTCGATCTGGACAATGCGGCTGTCTGTCGACACGCCGTTGGTCGCCTCATTGCTCGGAAGCGGAAATCCATTTGTTTTCTTGCCCAGAGTCCAGCCTTTGCCGGCGACATTCGCTCCGAGGCAGGTTTCATGGAGGCCGTCTCAGCAAAGAAAAACCTTGTCGGAAAAGTTGTCAGAACCGATGGAACTCCCGAAAACATCCGACAGAAAATTAAGGCTTCTCTGGCATCGAAAACTCCCCCCGACGCCTTCCTTGTCGACAAGTCCAGCCATGCTTACACGGTAGTCAGCCTGTTGATGAGCAAGGGTATCCATGTTCCGAAAGAAATCTCCGTCATCTGCCGGACGGAAAGTATCGACTTCCCGTACATTGTTCCCTCAGTCGCTCACTACTCCCGCAACATTCCGGAGGTCGCCAAGCGGACGGCCGAGCTCGCGTTGAAACTCGTTAACGGCCAAAAGGTCGGGGACAGGGGCGTTTTGCTGATTCCTGACTTTGTTCCCGGGGAAAGCCTCTGATCTTGGTACCCGGCACAAAAATCATCACTCACAGCAATATATCTTCTCGCCACCTCGGTCTCGCGTTCCAGCGTCGCTTTGTGCGCGGCCTCAAGTAATTGGGGGCCACGCTGCGCATGCTCATCTGCGAGAATATCACTCATCCATTGCAGGGGCTTGCCTCCTTGAACCTGAATGGGATCAATGTCGACCATCTGGTCAGCCTTGTAAAAGAGGGTGATCTGCTTTGCGAAAAAGTGGCCGTGAGGAAGCAATCTCGATCCGGTGGCCGACGTCCTTCGCGGAAACCCCAGGAGGATTCACAGAAAGCTGCTAGGATTCTACGAAGCCGTCGGGAATCCCCCTCCGGTCAATGCCGGTTGCAAGATTCCAAGCGGGACTCCCGGCAAGAATCTGAAGGCACTCTGCAGGCCGATTGCTTGCAGGGAATAGCCGACAGTACGATCCTTTAAGGCGCATGTTCCCCGCCCGAGTCATAGGCATGCGGACAGGGCCGGTCATTTTAAGAGGATTTTTATGGATTCGCGTCGCTGCCTCTAGGTGGTGCAATTAATAAAGATTTAAGCTTGTATTTAGCTCAATCAAGCAACATGGCTGTGAACCAAGTAAGTCGTCCACATACCCCCAAGCCTTCGGAATTCCTGAATGAGAGTTAAGAAGCAGTCTCTCGCAATTGTTACAGCGGAAAGCCTTCGCAAGGCGATTACGAAAGGCGTCTGGAAAAACCGTCTTCCTGGTGAATTGACCTTGGCGAAAAACCTTGGGGTCAGTCGAAGTACGCTGCGGCAGGCATTGGCGATTATGAGAAACGATGGCTACTTGGCGACGAATCAAGGCCGTCAAAGCGTCATTTGCAAATTACCAGACAGCCAATTCAACAAAAGGAAAATTGAGCAGATTCACATCTTGGCCCCCTTCCCGATGGAGAGAATGCCGAACTACGTGATATTCTGGATTGATGCACTGCGATCACAACTTCATGAAGCGAGCTTGTCATTAACCGTACATGCCGGGAGCATTTACTACAAGCAACAGAGCACGGAAGCGCTTTCAGAACTGGTCAATGGTTATTCAGCCGGATGCTGGGTCCTTGTTTTTTCTGAACCTGCCATCCAGTACTGGTTCCAGGAGAAAGGTGTTCCAGCCGTTATTGCCGGCTTACCGGCTCCGGGTATTCGACTTCCATATGTTTCTGTGGATCACGAAGCCACCATGTTCCATGCCGTAGGGAGGCTCACGTCGAAGGGTCACCGAAGGATTGCAATGATTGCGCGTTCAAGCTCATCGCCGGGCCTAAAGTCATTCCTAGCTGCCTTCGAGCAGACCTGCACGCGCATGGGAAAAGATAAAGTCGATGGCCAGATCATCCTCATGAAAAAAGATTGCCCCGCATATGTTGGACGGCAATTGCTCAATTGCCTGAATTTCAAAGATCCGATTACCGCGTTTATTATCGGAAGTCCTTTGCACACCATCACCGCCTTCAGCCATCTGCCCGAGCACGGCATCCGGATTCCCCGGGATGTATCCATTGTCACGACTTACGGGGACCACAATCTTCACCACTTGAGTCCGAATCCTTCCCGCTACTTCTTTGATGCCCATGTTTTCGGAAACAAAATTTTTGATTGCATCACGAAGCTTGCCTCAGGCTTGGATCTGACTAATCGGCGCTATCTAGTGGTGCCCGAGCCCGTACAAGGGGCATCAATTGGCAATATAAGTACACTCGCGCAACCTGTCCGTTAAACCAACAGGTTCTTTGGATTTGGAATCATCCGGCACCAGGGCTTCTCTGTGCCTAAAGCTTCAGATATATTTGAAGCTTTACAACCAGATACAGAATAAAACACGAGAAATCTTCCTACTCTCCAACTCCAAAAAAACATGACAAAGTCACTACACACTACCCGCATATTATTGGCACACCTGAAACTGGCTGCCTTGGCCGCCGTTTTCATCGTTTTATTCACATCGCCCGTCCCCGCTCAAGGAAACGAAGGCTCGGAAAATGATGAAGTCTACGTGCTGAATCCGTTCGTTGTCGAGACAGGTTCCGTTGAAGGTTATGCGACCACATCGAGTCTTGGAGCCTCTAGAATCGCCGTTCCGGTTACGGAACTAGCGTCAACCACAGTGAC
>CAYXEC010000130.1:0-3573 GCA_964463855.1 uncultured Verrucomicrobiales bacterium
CAGTTCACACCGCAGCCCACAGCGGTTGCCACACTTGAACAAGTCTTCAGCCGCTACCGGCAGCTGGTCGAACTGCACGGGCAGCTTGAACTGACAAGCACCGCCGGACATCGGTGAATTGCCTCGACACGCCGTTAGCAGACTGTGGAAAAGTCCGCCGCCGCAGCCGGTGCCAACGCATAGATCCGACCGCTTCGGTGATTTCCAGCCGCGCCAGCCCCTTCATGCCCCGACAGGGGGCAGTCATCATTTGTAACGACTATACCGACCAGACCGCTGAAAAAGCCGTCAAACTTGCTTCACCGACGGGGCGAGGGTATAGCCGATCTGCCTCGCCGTGGTTCCAGCACCGAGAAAGGCTGGTGGGCGTTTGGTGGGACCTGGTCCCGCAGTTGAAACCGGGAGCAGCCCGAGGGAAAGACTATGCAAACCGTCCGGCTCAGTTCCGCCAGAAGCCTGGTTCTTGTGGCACTCATCACAATGTCCCTGGTCCCGCTTGGGGTGCTCGGGGTTGCCATGTATCAATCGGCTGCAACGGCGATTCGCCGAGAAGCCTTCGAGAAGGTTAATGTTGCATCGCGGCTGACTGGAAATGCCTTGCGTGGGCATTTTGAAGGCCTGGCCAGTGAAATTCGGCTTGTCGCCTCATCATCCGAGCTTCGAAACTCGGTTACCGCACTCATGGCTGGCTACGAAGATCTCTCACTTGAGCCGGCCGATGAAGACCGCATTCGTCAGGGTCTCGAAAGCTACTACAACACCCTTCATGCCGGCTCAACTGGTACGGCAACCGACCCGGCTGCCCGCGCTCGGGCAATCGTCACTGGGTATAGAAACAGCGGGCTCCTGCTCCAGGAACTCTATGTTCGTGACAACCCAAACCTCTCAACAGCAAAATCTTTGCTTGATGACGCGGGTGACGGCTCGACCTATTCGAAGGCTCACCGCAGCCTCCATCCATTTCTCCGCAGCCTCAAGGACCGCCTTTCACTCGCCGACATTCTTCTTGCCGACGCAACCACCGGGATGGTGATGTACAGCGTGACCAAGGGCAGTGATTTCGGAACCTCGCTTGACTCCGATTCACTCCGCCAATCGGGCCCTGCCCGCGCTTGGAGCGTACTCACCAACAAACTCGCTACAAATCAAATTGCCTGTGCTGATTACCTGCCATACCCGCCTTTCAGCGGCAAACAAATCTTTACCCTTGCCTGCCCTGTCCCAAACGACACCGGCGACGCCGAGGAAATCTTGCTGTTTCTCGTCGGGATTGACCACATCGATGCCACTATTGCTGACCAGAGCAGCGGGCCCCTCGTGATGGGTTACGAGATCTACGGCACGGAGGCCTGGGCTCGGAGTTCCGATCGCCAAACACCTTCGTCCCAGCGACGCATCTTTGAAGCAGATGAAGCTGAGAAAATCTTCACTGATTTTGTAGCAGCCTCACGAGCCTCCAACTCCACCGGCCCTGCAGCACTCTGCGTTCCAGAAAAAATTGCCGTCTGCCCCGAGGCAGTCTCTCCCCCCATCTCCTGGATTGTTCTGGCAACCGCTCCGGAATCGACGGTGGAGGCATCCACGCTCACCGTCAAGCTCTTCGGCCAGACTGTCTTTGGCTTGACGGCTTTGGCGATACTTATCTTCTCATTTTTCATCGCCAGACTCCTAACCATTCGGCACGCCGAGCACCTCCGGCTTGCTGAAATTGTAAGCAACGCCTCCGTCAGACTTCTGCAAACAGCACATGATGGACGGATCGCCTACATCAATCCAGCGTCACGTGACACGTTTACCGAATACCCAAAAATCACCGCCGTGGAACCACACGAAGGCGAATTTCTGCATACGGTGTTTGGTCAACCAGCTGAGACCTTTTCGTTCCTGACCGACCCGGAACAACTCCCTCAGACACTCCAGTGCACAAGCGGCAGCGAGTTTCTGGAATTTCATGCCTCGGCGATCAACGACCGGCATGGAGAGTTCATGGGGACTGCCATGACCTGGGAATTGGTCACCGAGAAAGTTGTCGCTGCCGAACGTGAGCGGGAACTCCACGCCGACGCGGTTGCCTCGAAAGAGTCGCTCGAGCGCTCCCAGCAGGTCTTGAAGGATGGTGTCGATATTCTTTCGACTGCATTTGCATCCGTATCAGAGGGGAATCTCACCGAAACGATTTTGATTGCAGGCGACCGGCAGCTCGCAATCGTTGCCGAAAACGCCAATGAGATGTTTGCCAATCTCCGAGAACTCATTGGCAAAATCGCTGATGCTGCCGATCAACACAGCGAGGGGTCTCAGATGATTTCTGACAGCGCCACCAATCTCAGCGAGGGGGCACAAAATCAGGCCGCGAGCATTGAGACAATTTCTGCCTCCATGGAAGAACTTGCGGGTTCCATTGCACAGGTTTCAGGAAACGCCGCAAGCTGTCGCACACAGGCCGACCGGACCACCAAGCTTGCACTGGCCGGCAGCCAGGCTGTTGGTGACGTAATGAAATCAATGCGGGCCATCCACGACTCGTCAGACCAAATCCGTGACATCATCACCATCATCAGCGAAATCACCTCACAAACCAATCTGCTGGCGCTGAATGCAGCCATTGAGGCAGCCCGTGCCGGCGAGCATGGCATGGGCTTTGCAGTGGTTGCCGAAGAGGTGAGAAAACTTGCGAATCGCACCAGTGAAGCAACGGCGAGCATTACCCAACTCATCAACGAGTCGGCTGCGCGGATTCAGAAGGGTGCCTCACTGTCAGAACTTGTCGGCGGTTCACTCGACTCAATTGTCTCAGCAGCTGAAACCACTGCCCAGGAAATCACCGCCATTGCGACAACCAGCGAGTCTCAAGCAGTCAATGCGGCACAGGTTAAGAAGTCATTGCGAACCGTCTCTGACACGATTGAGAGCAATGCAGCTGCAGCTGAGGAACTAGCCGCCAGCTCAGAGGAGCTTGGCGCTCAGGCGCAGGGGCTACGAGAGCTGGTTCAACAATTCCAGCTGTAGCAAGTTCTGGATGCCGTCTGCTGCTACATGATGCGGCGATCGGCAGCCACGGAAACGGATGGCAGGGCCCAGAAATATTCTCAGTTGCACCGCGTTCCTGCGGCACACGCTTCGACCAAGCCTGATTTCGGCCTCTGCTTGCTTCACCGCCGAAAAGAGGCTACGAAAAGCATTTCCGACGCCACCAACTGCAGCGTGCATGGCTGAATACGCCAAACTTGATTTCCCAAGCTGGTCTGCCAAGGCTGAACTTGTGGACAACGTTCGGGCTGTGCTTCCAGCGGAGGTGCTGGCCGATTACTCAGCACGCTCGCTGAGTCATCCGGGGTACATCTTCCGTGACGGCCTCGACGGTCTTCCACATTCGTTCATTATCACTGATGATCCAAAGCGTTGGTGGAGCGTCCTGTGGACCGGTGAATACGTGCAGGCGGATAATCTGCTTGATGTTGCCATTGATGTCTGGCAGTCAAGGCTGCAGAAAATTTAGTGACGATTGACACCGGGCTAGCCAGTTCAAAAAAATGGCCCTGCCCGTGAGTAGCACGGAGTCGCCAGCCGATA
>CAYXEC010000131.1:0-3534 GCA_964463855.1 uncultured Verrucomicrobiales bacterium
GCCACTTGGGCTCAATATCTCCTTGTTTGGCCAGATAACTTTTCATATCCCGAAAAAGCAGAGGACCGTAGATTCGACTCCTAGTCTGTCAAATCATTTGTTGGAAAAAGAAAAGCGCGCCTCCCGTCAGGGAAGCGCGCTTGGGTAAATCGTCTCGCGCGGCTATTAGAATCCGGCCGTGAAGCTGGTGCTGACCGTCAGCGCATCACTGTCACCGTCGTACATGTAGTCCTCGGACGAGGCATACCAGTTCAGACCAATACTGAAAGCAGCATTGTCTGTGAAAGAATATGCATAGCCGACTGAGGCGCCATAGTAGGTGTAGCTATCTCCATCATTAGGATCAACATAGCCAACATAAGCGGCTATGTCGAACGTGGCCCCTTCACCCACTTCAGCGGAATGCCCCGCGGACACTTCGAACGTCAAGATCTCCAGATCCAGATCGTAAAAAGCGTACACAGAAGGACTTAAAGGCGCTTCAAAGCTGAGACCACCATACACTTCAAAGGTGTTCACGTCATCGAAGAAATCGCTCCCAGCATCCGGATACGTGTAGTAAGTGAACCCAAAGTCCGCGCTTATGGTCTCACTGACACCCACCCCGTATCCGGCATAAATGTCCACTTCGTTTCCAAACTGGGAGTCGACTGGCAAGGCCGCCCAAATCCCAGCGTAGAAATCGCCGTAACTCAGATCAACCGCCGGAGCAAAAAACTCCTCAGCCAGCTGAACGCCTCGGAACACGTAGTCGGATTCCCACGCGAACGTGGAACTGATCGACAGCTCCTGAGCCTGTGCAACACACGCGCCTGCCAGAGAGGCGGCCAATATAGCAGATAACTTTTTCATGTTTGTTTTCTTAGTTGTAGTTTTGTTTTTGGTTTTCACCAAAGCAGAGTGGACATCATTTGACGAGCTTCGTCAATCCAAGAGGTAAGCGAGATACATTCCAATTCCGGAACTTTCTTCGAAAAAATTTAATTTTATCATTGGCCGGTTGGCTTTACTAAGGGCAAAAGACCGTCTAAAACGCCCTAAATGATAACGCATATCGTCTTTTTCAAAATGAAACCGACCGCCGGAGGAACAACCTCTAGGGAGAATCTGCACGAGCTTGTGGCCAAACTGCGAGGGCTCAAAGTGGCCATTCCGGAAATCCTCGAGCTGGAGGCAGGGGAGGATGTGAGCCGGTCCAACGCCTCCTTCGACGTCGCCTTGCTCACCCGTTTCGCCTCGCTGGAAGCCCTAGAGACGTACCGCGTCCATCCGGCTCATGTCAAAGTGGTCGAATTTATTCAATCCGTCTGCTCGGAGCGCGCGGTGGTCGATTTTCATTGAAATAACCAGAATCGTCTTCCTCCGGCCCTGAGACCTGTCTCCGCGTCACCGAAGTAACTGAAAGATGTGCGCGGGAGCTTTGCTTGGATCCAGTTTAAAGAAGTTGCGACTGCCACGCCATTCGTAACAGGGCATAGACGGATCGTATAAATCCTTCACGCTGAAAGACTTATCCGATCCAATTCCCAATTCAGGAAGAGGCAATTCGACAAATCCGGTCTGGGTATGGTGCCAGTCGAAGTTGACAATGACCAAAAGCTGATCCGCCCGGTCGGCTGTCTGACGGATGTAGGCCAATACATGCGGATTATCGGTCGCGACAAAAACCAACCCCTCCATCCCCTGCATCGCCCGATGGCCACGCCGAATTTCATTCACCCGCGCAATCTCGCTTTTTATGTTTCCAGGCCGATCCCAATCCCAATTTTTCAACTCGTATTTCTCGTTGTGATTGTACTCCTCCTTTCCTGGAAAGGGCTCGTGCTCCAGTAACTCAAAGGCGGGCCCGTAAATACCAAGATTGCCAGACAGCGTGGCAGCAAGAATGTATCGGCCCATAAAGGTGGCGCGGTTTCCCCTCTGAAGGTCCTCGTGCAGGATATCCGGCGTGTTCGGCCAGAAATTTGGCAAAAAGAACTGCCGGACGGGATCACTGGTAAGTTCTTCCAGATACGCCCGCATCTCCGCTGGATGGTTGCGCCAAGTGAAATACGTGTATCCTTGAGTGAATCCGGCCTTTGCCAAGCGGTACTTCCTCTTTGGCCGTGTAAAGGCCTCAGAGAGAAAAATGACCTCAGGGTGCTTCAACTTTATCTCCCGAAGGCACCAACGCCAAAACTCCATCGGTTTCGTGTGGGGATTGTCGACCCGGAATACGGTCACCCCAACGTCGATCCAATACTCAAAGACGCCCTTCAGTTCTTCCCAAAGAGCCTCCCAATCAAGGGTCTCAAAATGAATGGGCAGAATATCCTGATACTTTTTGGGAGGATTTTCTGCGTATTGAACGGATCCATCCGGACGCCACTGAAACCACTCTGGATGAGACCTCACATAGGGATGGTCAGGCGAGCACTGGAAGGCAATATCCAACGCCACCTCAAGTCCCTGCTCTGCCGCTTTTCCCAGAAACCATTGAAAATCCTCCACCGTTCCCAATTCAGGGTGAATGGCCGTATGCCCCCCCTCTTCCGAGCCAATGGCCCATGGACTCCCAACGTCCCCATCCACCGCCTTTAACGCATTGTTCTTTCCCTTCCGAAAGGTTCGCCCGATCGGATGGATCGGCGGAAAATAGACAATATTGAATCCCATCCGCGCAATTTCCGGGAGCCGACCGGCTGCGTCGCGAAACGTCCCATGCTGTCCGACCGGCCCGCACGAACGGGGAAAATACTCGTACCAAGTGCTGAAGTACGCCTCATCACGTTCCACCCAAACTTCCTGCTCAGATCCAATGGTTTGAAGCGAGCGGTCCGGATAAGCAGACACCAAAGCGTAGAAATCTGAGCTGGAGGCAAGCTGAACCCTTTGCCCAAGGTCCCGACTCGCGTCCCTGAGAATAATCGCCCAGTCATACAGTTGGGCGGCTTCCACATCGGCGGCCCTTCCCGCCGCCGCCTCAACCAAGTTCGCGCCAATGAGCAACTCCACCGCGATGTCGGGATCCCCGGCTGCGGTTTTCTTGACAAACCCAATGTGCCAATTTCGAAAAGCATCGATCCATCCAATCACCCGAAAAACATGGACCCCGATTGACGCGGGATGAAAAGCCCCGCAAAAAACATCGTTACCCACATCCCGCATCGGGACCTCTTCCCAGCTCTCGCCATATTTTCGGTATGAAAGAACGACATCGAGATGGGCATGGCTGTCCGCGAGCACATGGGCCTCGACGTCAACAGTGTCTGAAAGGCGACGCTTTACCGGAAAAGTACCGCCATCCAGCATGGGACGCATCGCATCAATCACAACCCGGTTTCGACCGGAAAAATGGGATAAACGGCTCATTGTATCAGGTTCGTTGGAGGCTCTGGTAAAGGGCATGGGTCTGGTGCGCGATGGAGTCCCAACTGAAGACCTCCAAAACCCGCTTTCGCCCAGCCTTGGCCATGCGGGTACGGAGCGCTTCGTCAGACATCAGCCGGTTGATGGCGCTCGCGAGATCACGGGCATATCGGGCCGGATCGATCG
>CAYXEC010000132.1:0-3518 GCA_964463855.1 uncultured Verrucomicrobiales bacterium
AAACCATAAAAACATCAACTTGGATACTACTCAATCCATAGAATGAGAAAAACCTGCGAGCCGGACACGAATACGTGGAATCTGAACGGTGATCCTGAGAGACTGATATTTTCCTCATGCCATACAATAGCCTCTAAAAAATTGCACCCCCACTCTTTTTGAGCAATCATCATCTCGAGCAACAAACAGCCTTTATCCAGCCCGTGCCATCAACCGACACCACTCAGGACCCTCTAGAGAGAGCCAAGCGAGAACTCAGCGCCATTAGCAAGGGGCATCTTGCTGCCAGTGAGAGTGCCCCCCTGGTGATGGCTTTCATCAAGGAAGAGGAAGACCACATCTTTGAGCGACATCGCAACGGAGCCGGAGGACTCGAGATTGCCTCAGCTCGCGCGGCACTTCTCGACGCTGTCCTTGAGGTGATGTTTAAAGCCGCCATCAAACGTCACGACGGCTCAACACCGAAGGTGGCTCTGGTGGCTCAGGGCGGTTATGGTCGCAGCACGCTCAACCCCGGCTCGGACTTGGATCTGCTTTTTTTGCTACCTCGCGCATCCAACAAACTACCCAAGAGCATTTCCACCACCATTGAGGAAATCCTCTACATTCTCTGGGACGCAGGCTTCAAGGTAGGCCATGCCTGCCGATCCATCGCCGAGTGCATCAGCGAGGCGCGCAAGGACCAGATCAGCAAGACCGCGCTGATGGATGCCCGCTTTATCGTAGGCAACAAAACACTCTTTAACACCTTTCAAGCCCGCTTCGATAAAGAGTGCCTCAAGAAGGGCCAGCAGGCCTTTTTTGACCTGCGCCGCAATGACCTGCGACAAAGGCACAGCAAATACTCCCACACCGTGTTCCTTCAGGAACCTCATGTCAAAGAGAGCTGCGGCGGACTCCGAGACTACCAAAATGTACTTTGGGTGGCGCGCGTCAAGAGGGGCTTCACCACTCTGCAGGAACTCGTGGATGCCAAGATCATTACTAAAAGCACCTGCCGCCAGCTCAACGAGGGTTATGACTTTCTTCAGCGTGTACGTAACGAGCTCCATTACGAAAGCAGTCGCTCCACAGATCTCCTCACCCTGAGGCTTCAGGGGGTTGTCGCCACCAATTTCAAATACCCGCAGAAAACCATCCTGCGGCGCTGTGAGGCCTTCATGCGTGACTACTACCGTCACACCCGCGCCATCTACACCCATAGCACATCGTTGATGGAATACTTTGAGATTGAGCATCAGGATGGCCCTGACGCCGGACTCCTGCAGAAGTTCCCCTTCGGCAAGAAAAAGACCAAAACCGATAAGTTCGACGGATTCATCGCGCGCAATGGGCGTATTTTTCTTGAGAACAAACACGTGCTTGAGGAGGAACCCAACCGCGTCATGCGCTTGTTTCAACACTGTCAGCTGCGCGGCCTCGATCTCAGCCCCGAGGCACGCAAATACTTGCATATTGCCAAAAAATCCATCGACCAAGCCTTCCGCTATAACGCCAAAAACAGGGAGACTTTCCGCGCGATTCTGGAGCGCAAGGGCGAGGTCGCGCGCATCCTGCGCCTTATGCACCGCACCAAGATACTCGACAACTATCTGCCCGAGTTTGGTGCCATGGACTGCCTCGTGCAACATGAGTTCTTCCACCGCTACACGGCCGATGAGCACACCCTGCGCTGCATTGACATGCTTGACAGCCTCACGGACAAACCGGACGAGCAAGATCCGGGGCGCAAACTCTACCGTCAGTTGCTCCATGACATCGAAGACCCCTATGCTCTCTATCTGGCCATTCTCCTTCACGATTCAGGACGGGCTGAAAACGTGCGAGAACATATCGACGGATCCACCATGCTCGCAGACAAGGTGTGTCGCCGCCTACAAATCCGCAGTGGCCGCCGCGCGATGATTATGTTCCTAGTCGACAACCACCTGACTTTCTGGCGCTATGCCACCAGCCGCGATCTTACCGATATCGCAGTCATCGAGGAATTTGCCCATATCATCAAGGACAGACGCAATCTTGATGCACTGCTGCTCTTCACCTGGGCGGACTCCAATGGAACCAACAATGAAGCATGGTCACCGTGGAAGGAAACCCTCATGCTCCAGCTCTACAATGCCACCCGCCTGTGGCTTTACGAGGGCAAGGAGCAGTTCAAGTCGACATTGATTGAGAGTAAGAACAACCTACTCGATCGCTGCCGCAAAATGCTCAACCCATCCTATCACGAGCAAATGGAGCAGCATTTCGAGCGTATGCCCAGCCCTTACTTCCGTTTCAGGGAGCCCAACAATATCTGCATTCACATCAAATCTGTGCAGACTTTTCTCGAGCGTGAAGAAAAGTCTGGAGAAGGATCTTTTCAGTGCGACATGCGGTGGATCGATCGTGACGACCGCTCCCACACCGAGCTGCTGGTCACAGCCTGGAACCGTCCACTCTTCCTCGAGAAAGTGTGCTGTGCGCTCGCTGCCCATGACATCAACATTATAAGTGCCGATGTCTATACCCGAACCGACGGTGTCGTTTGCGATCTCTTTCAGGTCTGTACTGTTGACCAGCAACCTGTAAGCTCCGAGCGGGATCGTAAGCGCGTTCTCGATACGTTCCGCGCCATTAACTCGGATCCGGATCCTTTCGCTGAATACCACCCTGAGCAATACCTCAAATCCAAGACCAACCTCTTGCGCACAGATATGACGGATGGAGGCATCCCCTTCCCAACGCGTGTGCACGTATCCAATGAGCTCAGTTCCACCTGCACTGCTATTCAGATTCAGGCGCTGGATCGCATTGGTCTGCTCCACGATCTTTTCTATGCATTAGGCAAGCTGGGCCTGGCAACTGTACATTCACGTATCTGCACGGAAAAAGGTGCCGCCATGGACACTCTCTACGTCACCTGGCCTGATGGCTCCAAAGTTCTGGATGACAACAAATGCCTGGAGATCGAACAAGTTCTCGGTGAGCTGGTTAGATAGGCAACAAAAGGCCTTGCCGACTGCGCAGCGAGACAACAACCAAGCCAATTTTTCGGCATAGCAACGACACGCGCTGATATGTAAGCAAGCATCACTCTGGGCTCATGATGCGCCTCACAAGCTCAATGAAGGATTTTCATCTTAGGTCATTGAAACAGAGTGATTTGGTGATTACTATGCTTACTTGTCTGAGCCTTGATGTGCTTTTGGCACCCCCTATCCATACCCCCGTCCATGAAACCCCAGCTCCTTGCCGCCTTTTTGGGCCTTGGCTTCTCCACTGTCTCGGAGGCATCCACGATTTTTGACATCGAGATTGTCTTTGATGGCTCAAGCACGTTCACCGCATCCCAGCAAGCCGCTTTCACCACCGCTGCCGATACCTGGGAAAGCCTGATCATAGACTACAAGACCCTCACCGTGCCAATCGGCACCAAACTAACGATCACGGCCAATAACCCCGGAATCGATGGAGTTGGCGGAACACTCGGCTCGGCTGGTCCGACATATGGCAATACCTTCGGGGGCTCTTATTTA
>CAYXEC010000133.1:0-279 GCA_964463855.1 uncultured Verrucomicrobiales bacterium
ATGGGTGTATCAGGGCTGGCAGGTATTCCAATATCGGCATCCTTGTTTCCGCTGGAACATAAAAACTCCTGCTGGCTGATCCGGCGAATCACCAGGTCCCCGTCTCGCCCACTGTAGCGGTGGATGATGTTCTCATCCCCTTCCTTGAGCTTGATGTTGCCCATGATACTACCATCGGCCTTTTCAAGCCAGTAGACCGAGCCCTGGCGCCCGAGAATCTGCATGTTGACGGACTGCTGATTACCGGGGAAGGCCTTGTTGACCTTGACCCGAGCTTCG
>CAYXEC010000133.1:289-3506 GCA_964463855.1 uncultured Verrucomicrobiales bacterium
CCCTCACCAAAATCGAGCTCGAACCGGTCCCCCACCTTTGACTCGTAGATGGAGCGCTCACCGTCTGCCACGGGGCCGGTCAGAGTGGTCTCGGGATAGGAGCCGGCCTCCGTATGGGCCTCGTGCTTATGCACGCAGTTGACTCCGTGTTCACAGGAAGATGGGGCCGGGTCTGAGGCCACGCGCTGCGCACTTGCTCTGCGGGGCTGGTCAGCAGATGGCCAGAGCACGTAGATCAGGGCGGCCAACAATAGCAAAGCGAGGGTTGAACCGGCCAGCATCACAGAACGCGGGCTTTTTAGAAATTTGGGAGTCATTAGGTGAATAATATCCCAAAAATTATAAAGGGCTGAGGGTCGATGTCAATCTAGAAGATAACAAACGAACCATGCAGGGAAATGCACTTGGACAGCCATGTGTGGGGCTGGATGAAACCCGTCTCACCCCCCCTCAAGCTAGCGGCCAATGGTCAGCCCCGAGAGAAGCAACTCCGTGTTATTGGTGGTTTTGGAGAGGTTTTTGAGCAGTGTCTCAATGGCCTCACCCACCGGCAAGGAGGCAAGCTGGCGGCGAATCTCGAGTACTTTGGCCATTTCATCCGGATGGTAGAGACGGTCGTCATTGCGAGTACCGCTCTGGGGAATGTGGATGGCGGGGTAAATGCGCTGCTCGGCCAGCTCACGATCGAGGCGGACCTCCATGTTGCCCGTGCCCTTGAACTCCTCAAAAATGACCTCGTCCATCTTGCTCTCTGTCTCCACGAGGGCCGTTGCCAGAATGGTCAGGCTTCCCCCTTCCTCACAGTTGCGCGCGGCACCAAAAAACTTGCGGCTCTGCTGCAATGCCACTGGGCTCAAGCCCCCGGAGCCAATCGGCCCACCGCTGCGTTGCGAGTTATTGTGACCCCGCGCGAGGCGTGTCAGGCTATCGAGCAGAAGCACGACATCCTTACCCAGCTCGACAAGGCGCTTGGCACGCTCCATGACGAGGTCAGCGACCTGGGCATGACGCTTGGCGGGCTCGTCAAAGGTGGAGCTGAATACTTCTGCCTCGACGGTTTCCTCGAAATCCGTGACCTCCTCTGGCCGCTCATCGAGCAGAAGGATGATCAGGACGATCTCAGGATGGTTGAGCTGGATCGACTGGGCGATTTGCTTGAGAATAATGGTCTTGCCGCCGCGCGGAGGTGCGACGATCAGGCCTCGCTGCCCTTTGCCCAGGGGGGCGACCAAATCAAGAACCCGTGGAGACAGGCCCGTCTTGGGGTTCTCAAGCATGATGCGCTGGTCAGGGAACATGGCGGTGAGATGATCAAAATCCTTGGGTTTCTGATACTCCGATGCCGGTTGGCCCTCGATTTCAAGCACTTCACTCACCGAGATATACTTGTCCCTGCCCTGGGGGGCGCGCAGCCGTGCCTTGATCTTCTGGCCGACGACCAATCCGTGCTCCCTGATGATGTTGCCGCTCAAATACAGGTCATCCGGAGAGGTTTTAAAGCTTTTGGCGGGGTCGCGCAGCATGGCGTAGTTGTCCTTGGCCTGCTCCATAACTCCCTCACCTTCAACAATGACGCCTTCCTTGGCGTAGAAGGACACCAGATCAAAGATCAACTGGCTTTTTGACGCTTTTGCCGGGATTTTGACGGGCAGCACCTCCAGCATGGAGTAGATCTCAGACAGGGGCTTTTCCCTGAATTCATTGATACTGATGGTATCCGGCAATGGCGGCAGCGGTGGACGCTCCTCCTTGACCTCGATGGGCCCGGACTTCTCGTTACTTGCCTCCAACTGCTCGGTGGCACTGGTATCCTCGGGCGTTGCGTCTTCGGCTTCAGTCACAGTGTTATCCGGGAGCTCCAACGCATCAACTGCAGGCTCATTGGCTTCATGTTCTTCGTTCATGGGAAAAGTATCGAATCGGTTGCGAGATTATCTCGTTAGGTTTGCTTTGAATGGGATGTGTCCATCGCGCCTCATTGAGGGCCATAGTGGTGGTGCGCTATGCAACCTCGGTAAAAGACTGCAGGAAGCGGCGACACTGGTTTCTGAGCACTTGCTCTGGCCCCTCGTTCCAGAAAACCACGTCGGCCATTTTGAGTTTGGCCTCCATGCACATCTGGGTTGAAAGCACCGCTTCCACTGTGTCGTCGTCCCAAGCGTTGCGATTTTTGAGCCGGTCAATCTGGGTTTGCCTACTGGTGGCTACCAGTAAATTGGCTGATTGACCAAATTCAAATCCACTCTCAAACAGAAGAGGGATGTCCGCAACGAATAAACGCGTCGACGGATTTTTAGCTTCTTGCTCCAATAATGCAAGACAATCCTGACGCACTCTGGGGTGAAAAATCTGCTCCAGAAATTCCCGGTCATCAGCATCTGAAAAAGCACGTGCCCGCAACCAGGATTTGTCGATTCTCCCAGCCTGATCATATACATCAGGGCCAAAGTGACTACCGAGCAGGCCAACAACTTCCTGATCCAGATAAGCTCTGGCAACACTCTGGTCAGCATCAAACAGCACGAGCCCGCTCGAGAGCTCCTGCATGATGGCACAACAGGTCGACTTGCCTGTGGCAATGCCTCCCGTGAGCGCCAGAACTGTGAGATTCGAACTCATCGCAGGCAGAGCATCACAAATGAACCACCTTTAGACAAGCCACAAGGGCATGGATGCAAAAACCCCTCAATCGCGCACCGGCAATTGAGGGGCTGTATAAAAAAGCGGGATTGGCTTGCGCCTAGCGGGAGGGCAACAGCCCGTCTCCACCATCAAGTGGCATGATGGATGCAGGGGCTGCATTTCCAGGACCAGCATTGGAGCCACCTGGCTGGTTCACGCGGGAACCGGCGGCATCGATAATCTCAGCTGTGACAAAGATGATCAGGTTGCTCTTGAGCCGGCTCTCAGCCTTGGACTGGAACAAGCGACCTATGATTGGAAGATCTCCCAGAATAGGCACGCTGTCTTCCACGTTTTGCACGTCCTCACGCATCAAGCCACCCACCGCAACAGTGTAGCCATCGTAAATGGTCAATCCAGTGACCACCCTGCGAGTGGCAAACACCGGCATTTCGATGCGGTTTTCAGTAATGGTCAGGCTGACCGGGTTACCCACGATATCTGTGGCAAGCGTCTGGATCGGCGAACCGTAGTTGATGAATCCCTCAAACTCGACCAGCTCGGGCAGGAACCGAAGGTCAATAGAGTAGTTGTT
>CAYXEC010000134.1:0-3501 GCA_964463855.1 uncultured Verrucomicrobiales bacterium
GTGAATTCAAGGTAGTGGACAAGCCATTGCGCTGGATTTGTGAGGATGATCCCTACATGCCGAACTGTTTTGCTCTCCAGCTGGTGACCTCCAAGGGCGAGCACGTCACCCACTCCGTGCGTCTTCTGCCCGGCCGTGAGGTTCTCTATCAATCTGACGAGACCGTCTTCCCCGGTCCTCCACGTTGGTTGAGTGAGACCGACATCCAGCCACGTTACCATATTCCCAAGGATGTCATCGACAGCCTTGAGGGGGTTGAATTTCTAAGGAAAATCGGCTCCAGCCTGCCTCAATCACTGCGCAAGCGGGTCACTGATCTGGACCTTTACCCACGTTTCAAGATGAAGCTCGAGCAGGGTCTCACCGCTGCTGAGACTGAGCACCTGGTTATTGATGTGAGGGCGTTGGAGAAAAAAGAGCGCCGCGAAGAAAAGCGTGTCAAGGACGAGTGGGAGCTCGTCGAACAGAAGCCCGTCAAAGGCAAGCAGTTGCTTCGATTCGCCCGGGAAGAGCTCTACCCTGTGCCTTCCTTGCTTGCACAAATGGGCCTCACCTATGACGAGAAGCTTGATGCATTTAAATCCCGCATCACCAAGCAATTCCCTGAGAAATTTTCCGAGTGGGCCAAGGCGCTACCTGAGTCGGTGGTGACTGAGATGGACGGCAAGCTGCAGACCCTTCTTGCTGATCCGGTGACAGCGGCTATTCGCTTTGAAGTGGTCAACCAGGAGATTGACTGGTTTGACCTCCGTATTGTCATTGATGTGGAGGGTGTGACTCTCACCAATGCCCAGATCCGTTCACTGGTTGCCGCCCGAGGTGGTTATGTGCGTATGGATGATGGCGGCTGGATGCGTCTGGAAATCAAGCTGGATGCTGATCAGCGTGATGCTGTTACCCGCCTTGGCCTTGATCCCTTTGATCTCACCGGGGAAACGCACCGCATGCATGCCTTGCAACTGGCGGATCCCAAGGCTGCCGAGGTCTTTGATCCCAAGGCCTGGAAGCGAATCCGGGACCGTGCCCGAGAGATTCAAATCGAGGTTGACCCACCTGTGCCCGCCGGGCTTCAGGCGAAGCTGCGCCCCTATCAGGTCGATGGCTTCCATTTCCTCGCCTACCTTGCCACCAACGGTTTTGGCGGTCTTTTGGCTGATGACATGGGACTGGGTAAGACCATCCAGTCCATCACCTACCTGCTCTGGCTTCGTGAGCAAGAGGCGGAGGAGAGGGGAGGCATGGACAAGGTTCCGCCTGCACTCGTGGTATGCCCCAAGTCCGTGATCGATGTCTGGCACTCAGAGACCGAGAAGTTTGCTCCGGAATTGCGGGTCAAGATACTTCGCACACGTGATGACCTGAATCTCAAGATGCTTGAGACGGAGATCGATGTCTTTGTGCTCAACTATGCCCAGCTGCGTCTCTGCGGAGAGGAACTTGCCAAGGTCAGGTGGTTGACCACCATCCTTGATGAGGGTCAGCAAATCAAGAACCCGGATTCCAAGGCAGCCAAGGCGGCCCGCGAGCTCAACTCAATGAACCGTCTGGTACTGACCGGAACACCGATCGAGAACCGCCTCATGGACATGTGGTCGCTCATGGCATTCGCCATGCCGGGTGTGCTGGGAAGCCGGGCTTACTTCAAGAAGCGCTTTGACAAGCGCAAGGACCCTGGTGCGCAAAGCCGTCTGGCATCCCGCCTGCGTCCGTTCCTGCTGCGCCGGACCAAGCTGCAGGTTGCCAAGGATCTTCCACCGCGGACCGAGGAAGAGGTGTTTGCTGAAATGGAGGACGTTCAGTCTGAGATGTATAAGGCTGAACTTAAGAGGATTCAGAAAGCCCTGTTAGGGTTTGATTCTGATGAGGCTGTGAAGAAGAACTCCTTTGCGATTCTTCAGGGCTTGATGCGTCTGCGTCAGATCTGCTGTCACCCTGGCCTGATCGATCCCAAGTTCCTCAAGGAGGAGAGTGCCAAGATGAATGCCCTGTTCTACCTGCTCGACCAGCTGCGCGAGGAGGGTCACAAGGTGCTGGTATTCTCCCAGTTTGTCTCCATGCTCGATATCATCAAGGCGCGTCTTGAGGTTGAGAGCCGTCCATTCCACTACCTCACCGGTCAGACCAAGGACCGGAAGGGTGTGATTGAGAGTTTCCAGACTACCAAGGATGCCTCGGTATTCATGCTCTCGCTCAAGGCAGGTGGTGCCGGTCTGAACCTGACCTCAGCATCCTACGTGATCCTCTATGATCCGTGGTGGAACCCTGCTGTGGAAAACCAGGCCATTGACCGTACCCACCGCATTGGCCAGAAAAACAAGGTCATCGCCTATCGCTTGCTCACACGGGATACCGTTGAGGAAAAGATCCGTGTGCTGCAGCACCAGAAAACCCAGCTTGTCACCAACGTGCTCGGCGATGAAGGCTTTGCCAGCAGCCTGGGCATGGACGATCTTGCTTTCATTCTGGGCACGGGTGAATTGGAAGATGACATGGAAGCCGACGAGACTCCGGCGTCCTCTGGGAGGGACAGCTCCGATCTGATCGATGTGAGTGCCGTCAAGGCTCCCGCCAAGAAGGCTGCCAAGAAGGCCCCCAGAAGAAGTGCCAAGAGCTAGCAGCCTGGCACTATTAGCTTCACGAAGCGTGTTTTGGGTTTCCCTGTCGGTTTCATCCGGGGAGGGTGAGCATGGCCGTGCCTGGCACGGCATGATGATACTTGGGGTAAGGCTCCCGGTCTGCGAGGTTGTGCCATCGTGGAAAGGGGGCTAGGATTCACCCGTGAGAAGTTTTTTTGTGGCATTGATTGCCCTGTTTTGCGGCTGGTACTTGCTTAACCCCACATGGGGTGTGATCGAGCTCATTCCGGATAACGTGCCCATCCTTGGCAATCTGGATGAAGCTTCGGCGGCGGCTCTACTGCTTGCCTGCCTGCGATACTTTGGCTGTGATCTGACCCGTTTTTGGGCCAGAAAAAAGAAGCGTCTCGGGGCACCGGGGGACTTGGATAAGCCTGCGGGGCAGTAGTAGGCAGAATGGCCGGAATCCAGTTTGGTGGCCGGGTCCAGGCTTAAAATCGCAATATGAGGCTTGATTGCCGCCTATTTCACAATGTATTTACAATGAATACTTGTGATGAGCCCCTTTTTGCGCTACCAGTAACCGAAAAGAAGCTTTCATCCTCAGGTCTTTTGCCTAGATTCAGTCCACACTGCACCATCTCATGAGAACTTATCCACATCACCGTCCGGTTCGTCACCAGGCTGCTGCATTCACGCTCATTGAGCTCCTGATTGTCATCTCGCTGATCACCGTGCTGATGACGGTGGGTTCCTTTGGCCTCAAAAACTACAGCAAGGCGACGGGAGTAGGTGCCGCTGTGCCCATTGCTCAGGGGGTCTTTGCCCAGGCCAGATCCCTGGCGATTGAAAAGGGTACTGATACGAGGGTGTTGGTGCATGATGATGACCGCACGGACAATCTCAACCGGGAGCGCAGACTTCG
>CAYXEC010000135.1:0-3468 GCA_964463855.1 uncultured Verrucomicrobiales bacterium
GCAGGCAGCAGGGCAATTTGTTCAATTCTGGTGCCTACACCAAAGGCCGCGACTGCTGCCTCTCCATAGAATTGGAGGAAGTAGGTGATAACAAAAAACCCAAGGGCGATAGACATCAGGTTGAAGCTTGTGGGGATGCCCTGCCGGAGTATTTGGCGGTAAATCCTGAGTTTTGGTATGAGGTGCTCTGCACAGCTCCTGGTGACATGCCCCCTGCGTATGACGATGCTAAACAGGTAAACGGTTCCCAGGGCCTGTATAAGAACGGTTGCCCATGCAATGCCTTTGATGCCCATGGCGGGGATTCCAAACCCTCCATACAAGAACCATGGATCAAGAATAAGGTTGAGAAAAAATCCAATGACGAGAGTCCTGCTATAAGTCTTGCTGTCTCCGTGCGCCAGTAGAATGGCATTGCTCATACTGTTGAGTAGGAAAAAAACGGCACCGATGAACAGGGGGGTGGTGTAGTCTTTTGCCAGGCTCATGTAGCTTCCACTTGCGCCCAGTATCTGGAATAAAGGTGTAGCCATCGACAGGCCAACAAGGCTCACGCCGATGGCCGAGAGAATCGCCAGCGAGAACACCTGGCCTGAAAGCGTGGATTCTTCCTCCTTGTTTTCGGCACCTATGGCATTGGCGATGAGGGCTGAGGCGCCACGGGACAGGCCGCCACTGATTGCAATAATGATAAAGAAGACAGGGAAGGAGAGAGCCATGGCCGCCAGGGCTTCTGTTGAAATGCGGCCTGCGTAGAATGAATCCACGACGTTGTACATCGTGTTAAAGAAAAAGCCGACGCTCATTGGCAGGGCAATCCGCCGAATGTGATCCGGCAGGGAGCCGGTAGTGAGTGAGGGGCCGGCCATGGCTTTAAAATTTCACCGCAATACCAGAGTACAGGGTGAAGTCATCCTTGTCCTTGCCGGCAGCCGGGCTGTTATCATAGGTCCAGCTGGCAGCGAGCCTCCAGGAAATCCGTTTGGTGATGTGGGTGTCGAGCATGATGTCTGCCACTAGGTTGTAGTCGTCCGTTTCGGAGGGATTCATATGCCCGGAGAGGTGTTGTTTGAAAGTTGTCCGCTGATTGATATCCCAGACGAATTTCTCGGCAGCAAGCATTGTGAAGTAGTTGTCTGTGATGCCGCCCGTTTTTTCAAAGGTGTAGCCGGGGCCTGCCTCCAGGCTCAGGGTCATATCCTTCTGCTTGATGATGTAGTGGCCTAGTGTGATTGCCGGTGTGACCCGGTAGTCCGTGTCAGCAATATCATCACGGAGGAAGCCGCTGCCAAGACCGAGATAGGTTTCCTTGGTTAGCAGTTTGTTGAATTGCGCACGGGCGCGAAGGGAATCGTTGCTGGCGAGACCATCAGACTCTGAGTAGGTATAGTCCGTGGTGAAGAAGAACTCCCGGCCCGTTTCGCGGTAGGCGGTATCGTAGCTGATACCCATGTCCAGACTGTCGGAATTGCCTTCAGCCATGGAAGCGGTCATTGCCAGGCTGCTACTCCAACCCGCTTTGATGGATCCTGATCCGATATTTGCGGGCTCTGAAATCTTGTGATGCCCGGCCTTGTCATCCGGGTATCCCAGCAACGAGTAGCGCAAGCCAAGGGTGACCAGGATGTCGTTGGGATCTTTGTCTTTGGCGGGGGTTGAGTCATAGTGATGGCGCACAGCGCTGCGCAGTGCCCAGTGATCATTGAGCGAGACGTCAATGCCGGCTTCACTGCTGATTAAATAATCGCTGAAGTCCTCAATGGCGGGGGTGTAGGTTGAGGAGAGCCAGAGCTTGGAGTGACTGGAAAGGTGATACTCATAATGCAGGCCAAAACTCAATGTGGCGTAATGGTCAAGAATGCCGTCCTGGTCTTGCCAGGCGTATCCGGGTCCTGCCTCCAGTGAGAGGCTTTGCTGATTGTTTTTGAGAAGGTAGTATCCGGCAAACAAGCCCAGATCGATCCGATAGTTGATATCAGAGATGTTATCGACAAGGTAGGAGGTTTTGCCGCCGAAGTGGAGGCGTTCGTCATGCTCCACCTGGTATTTGCCGAATGCCCGGAAGGAGTCCGTGTTTTTCACGCCGTTGTTCTCAGCGTAGTGCCAATCTGCACCCAGTTTGGCCGTGTTGCCACCATGCTCGTAGACGCTGAGCAGGTTGAGTGTGTAGCCGAGGTTATCGGCATTGCCGGTGGCAAGGGAGATGCCCGCGGCTCCCGAATGGTCCCAGGGGCTGGGGGAGTCTGCAGGTTGAGAATAGGCCGATGAGAATAGGAAGAGCAGCGATACTGTGGCGAGTGATAAGCTGAAACAGGGGAGCGCTTGCATGAGAGTGGAGTCCCGGGCCAGCGGCCAGGGTTTCAAGTGGAAGTATGAGGGAGTGTGAAGTGCTCCGCTATTGGATAAAACGAATGGTGAATGGATACCGGTAGGCAACACCATCATTGGCTTTCACTGCAGCAATAATAGTAAAAACGAGATCCATGACATAGAGAATGGCAAGGAAAACAAAGCCTATAACTACCAGGCACAATATAGCGGAAATGATGGCGTAGATTGACATGGATATCTGGAAATTAAGGCACTCTTTTGCTTGAGACGATGCGAATGGCATCTCTTCTTTTTTGATCTGCCAAATCAAAAATGGGGCCAGGAGGTGTGCGAAGGGGATGCAAGTCAAGCCGAGTAGCGAAGATAAGTGGCCGAACATCCCCCATAGACGCTCTTTCGATGGTATGTCGGATAAGGTCATAACGACCGATGGATTATCAGGAGTAAACTGGGAGTCCAAGGGTATTTGCCAGAAAAAGCCCGAACCACATGATCTTAGATACACAAAAAAGCCCCGACCATGTGTCGAGGCTTTTGAATGTATGTGGGAGCCAGAAACAGATTAGCTGCGCTTGCGGCGGAGTGCCAGGGCAAGGCCGCCAAGGCCGAGCAGGGCTGTGGAGCTTGGCTCGGGAACCGCGTAGGCCTCAAGTACCAGGTCGTTGCCGCTGAGCACGATCGACCAGTCCCAGCTTGGCGCATTGCTAAATCCACTCGAGTCGAGTGTGAAGAGGCTGGCATCAAAGTCGTTAATACCTCCAGAGGCTGTGGCAATGACAAAGCTATAGTCAAAAATACCGTCCATCTGGGTAAAGGTGTCAAAGCCGACGGCGTCTCCAACCACATTGCTTGCTGTGAGTGAGTCAATATCGATGGTGAAACCACCTGCGCTGAGGCTACCCAGTTCAAGAGTGCCGGTGATGTCGAGCCAGTCCCAGCCGGGGTCGTCTCCCTTGGTGCCGCCACTATTGTTGACTTCCCAGAGGTAGGTGCCGCCGTCGTTCCAAGTCTGGCTGCCGGTGGTCGCCGTTCCGGGTGAGTTACCAGGGCTGATGACACCATCCAGACCAATGGTCATAGCGTGGCCGCTGATGTCGACGCCGTCAGCGATCTGCAAAGTACCGCCCTGGACGGTAT
>CAYXEC010000136.1:0-3399 GCA_964463855.1 uncultured Verrucomicrobiales bacterium
TCCCGGCGTCATGGACATCAAGGACGAATCCCAGAAGACCCTCGAGGCCTACGGGGCGAAACCCGGTGAAGGCTCCTTCGCCAATAACTGCCTGCTCGCCCGCCGCCTCGCCGAGCAAGGCGTGCGCTTCATCCAGCTCTTTGACTGGGGCTGGGACTTCCACGGCACGGGCAAGGAACTCGGTATTGGGGACGGGCTGGTCAACAAATGCGCTACCATGGACAAACCCATTGCCGCACTCATCAAGGACCTCAAGCAGCGCGGCATGTTTGATGACACCTTGGTCATCATCGGCGGCGAGTTCGGCCGCACCCCCTTCCGTGAGGGCCGCACTTCCAAGGGCGCCGTCCTCGGGCGCGACCACTTCCCCGATGCCTTCACCATGATCATGGCGGGTGGCGGGGTCAAAAACGGCCTCACCTATGGCCAGACCGACGAGCTCGGATTCTCAGTCACCGAGAACCCCGTGCACGTCCACGACCTCCAGGCCACCTGGATGCACCTTCTCGGATTTGACCACGAGAAAATCACCCACCGCTTCCAGGGCCGGGACTACCGCCTCACCGACGTCCACGGCCACGTGGTCAAGGATATCCTCGCTTAGCCCCACGGGGTGGAGCTAAGAATGTTGAGTTTTGAGTTGGGCCGCCTTGTGGCGCCTTTGCGTCTTTGCGTCCGCCCCAGGCGGATTGCGTTTTTGCGTGATACCAATTTCGCACGCCAAGCCGCCAAATCGCCAAGCTGGATGACGAATGAACCCGGGGAATCAGGCTTGCTCAAACTTGAACTCTCAACTTTGCCGCAGGCACCCCGACATCGTCGGCGGGAACTGCCGCGAAGCGGCTCCATTCGCGCCCATTAGCGGTTAAAAAAATGCTGCAGACAACAACATACCCAGAGCCAAATTTCATGCTGGCAGTATGGCGTGATATCATCTTAACGTATCACTCACTATGAAGCACATCACTTTCTTTCTCGTTTCACTCCTTACCATTCCATCTTCCTTTGCGCAAGAGAAGGCCCAGCGGACGACCAAGGGGAGTGCAAGCTCCAGCAAACCCAACATCATCTTTATTCTCACCGATGACCAGGGCTACGGAGACCTCGCCCGCCACGGCCATCCCCTGCTGAGAACCCCGCACACAGACCGCCTGCATGATGAGAGCGTGCGCTTTGACAACTTCTACGTCAGCCCCTCCTGCTCCCCCACCCGCGCGGCCTTGATGACCGGCATGCACGAGTTCCGCAATGGCGTGACCCACACCCGTGACCCACGCGAGCACCTCTGGAAGGAGGCCACCATTTTGCCGCAAATCCTGAAAACCGCCGGCTACAAGACCGGACACATCGGCAAGTGGCACCTCGGCTGGGATGGGGAATACCACCCACACAAACGCGGCTTTGACTGGACCTTGCAGGGAGCTGATCACTTTGACCCCAAACTCGTCGCCTACAAGGATGACAACAAACCCAAGCACATCAAGGGCGAGGGCTTCCGCGAGGACATCTACTTTGACCACGCCATGTCCTTTATCAAGCAAGCTGGTGACCAGCCCTTCTTCCTCTACCTCTGCACCTACTCACCACACACCCCCTTGTTAGCCCCGGAGAAATACATCGCGCCCTACCGTGGCAAGGTCGGTGATGACGAGGCCACCTACCTCGGCATGATTGAGAATGTGGACTACAACGTCGGCCGCCTGCTCGACTTTCTGGACAAGGAAAATCTCGATGAGGACACCATCATTATCTTCATGAATGACAACGGTGTCACTGTCGGTCTCGATGTCTACAACGCCAACATGCGCGGCAGCAAGTGCACCATCTGGCACGGTGGCAGCCGCGCGATGTCCTTCTGGCGCTGGCCCGGCACCTGGAAGCCCAAAAAACTCGACAACCTCACCGCTCACCTCGATGTGCTGCCCACCCTCTGCGAGCTGGCAGGAGCCGAGATCCCCGCGGAGCTCAAACCGCAGCTTGAGGGATTCAGCCTGGTTCCCCTGCTGGAGTCAGAGGATGACAAACCCGTTTCATGGCACGACGACCGCATGCTCTACCAGCACGTGGCCCGCTGGCCCAGCGGCATGGCCGTTCAGCACAAGTACAAGATGGCCGGCGTGCGCCAGGGCAACTACCTGCTCGCCCGCAGTCACCCCTGCCATGATCCTGAGTGCAATACCGAGGTCTTTGGCATGCAGTGCAACACACTGCGCTCCATTGAGAAGGGCGGAAAATCAGCCAACTATACTCGTGAGAATGGCCAGTTCCACTGGGGAGTCAGCCCGGCAGACCAATGGGTGCTTTTTGACACCAGCAAGGATCCCGGCTGCAGCAACGATCTCTCAGAGAGCGAGCCGGAACGCGTCAAAGCCATGGCCGCCGCTTTCGACACTTGGTGGGATGACATGTATCCGACGATGGTCGAGCGTGGTGGTGAGGTCCAGCTGAACTCAGTGCTGGAGATGCAAAAGAAGAAGCAGGTGCTGCCTTAATCCCGGCGAGCCTTCTCCCCGAGTCATCATTTACTCGCTTCCTTTGACACAGGCCAGGAAACCTTGAGCTCATACACAGGAGTCTCAAGGTTTTCCGCCTGGTAGACCTTGATTATCTCCGGCGAGAAATCGATCTGGTACCAGCTGTCATCCTCCTCCTGCATGCCCTTGAGGTTGAGGTGATGACGCTTACCCATCTGCACGTAGCCTCCCTTGTGTGTGTGACCGTGGAGCCACATGACCACATTGGGATAAGTGTCCAGCAGTGCCACCACCTGCTCGGCGTTAAACAGGTGGTGCCCCCCGATGGGTTGATGAATGGGATAGTGACACATTAACACCACCGGCTCCCTGTCCTTGAGGGCCTGGTCAAGTACCCCTGCCAGCCAGACCAGTTGCTTGTTAGAAATAGCCGCGTTCCAAGGGGTCTTTTGTTTTCCCTTGAACGTGTCGTAATAGGCTTTGGCGACCTTGTATTCAGGAGTTTCAACGTCGAAATTGTAAGGACTGACATCCCCGTCAAGAATCACAAAGCGATAACCCTTGTGACCAAAGTGATAGTAGGCCTTGTCCTGGTAACCAAAGGCACGCAGGACACTGGCCGGCTTGGAGAGGCCGTCGGCATCCTTGTAGGGCACGTAATAGTCGTGGTTGCCCAGGACCATGTGCTTGTCAAACTTCAGCTTGTTCCATACCGCCAGCACCTGTTTGGTGTGCTTCCATTCCGCGGGCCCGGTGCTGAGCGTCTGCTGGGGGAACTTGGAGTAGTCGATATCATCCCAGTCGATGTTGTCCCCGAGGGACACGGCCCAATCCAGCTTCCGTTTGTTCCAACATGTAACGGCATGTTCCAAACGCTTGAGCGCCTCCCTTGGCTCCCTGTTACCGCGGGGGTTGGCATCCGCAT
>CAYXEC010000137.1:0-3388 GCA_964463855.1 uncultured Verrucomicrobiales bacterium
AACCCTCGCCAAGCTCCTCTGGCGGTATCCTGCAATACCACAGCATCATGGGTGCGGCTGGAAGTCTCTGTGATGTCAAAACGGAAATATGATGACCGCTTCAATGTTCAGTTCTCCGAGCTACTCGTTTTCGATGGCACAGAGAATGTGGCCTTGAATAAAAAAGTCAGCTCCTCAAGCGTCGGCAAGCAGGAAGGCCTCTCACGTAGCCTGCAGTATCTGACGGACGGTTTTATGCCCTACCAGATGGATTCCGGTAGCGGAAACAAGGCTAATTCTTTTAGATATCATGGCAAGCCCGGCGACCAGCCCTGGATCGGCATTGATCTGGGAGCTGCTTACCCCTTGAATCGTATTCACCTGCACGCCGAAAATATGGGCAACCTAGCTCCAGCACCCGTGCCGGAAGGTTTTGGCTTTCCAGATCATTTTATCATAGAAGGAGCCAATCAAGCCGATTTTTCAGACAAGGTCAAGCTGCTCGAGTTCCGCAAGCAATCGATCTACGATATCGGCCCTGTCTTGATGAGAGCTTTGCCAAATTCTGTGCACCGATATGTCCGCCTGAAAGTTGTGGAAGCCAATCAGCCTGGAAGATTTCCTCGGATTATTCGCTTTGCTGAGATTGAGGTTTTTTCCAAAGGCAAAAACGTAGCGCTGGGCAAGCCAGTCGAAGTAGGCCCACCCTCTGCACATACAAACAACCACAAGCTGCTCACAGATGGATCCAATGCGTATGGCCGGATTCCACCTCTGCGCCAGTGGCTGGAGCAGCTGGCTCTGGGGCATGAGCTCAAGCGGCAGCGGCCTGCTCTCGCTACCGAGCTAGCACGGCGCTACTATCAGCAAGAGGCCAAGCTGCGCCACCTGGCCTGGATCGTCGCCCTACTTGCCGCCGGGTTGATCATCACTTACCTGGGCGGGCGCTTGCTGCGCAGCCGGCAGCTCAACCGCTATAGACAACGTATTGCTGCCGACCTGCACGATGAGCTCGGTGCTGACTTGCACACCATCGGTTTGCTCAGCGATTTGTCGAAGCAGGCCCTGCACACTCCTGAGCGGCTACCCGCTCTCCTGGACAGGATACGGCTTTACTCCGATCGAAGCGCTGTCTCCACGCGCGCCGTGATTTACACCTTGGAGGCGGAGTCCGCCAACGCTGATCTGGCCGTGACCATGGAGCGAGCCACAGGCAAGCTACTCGCGGACATTGATTATGAATTTTCCGTGGTCGGAGAAAAACAGCCGCCGCGTTTTTCACAACAGCAAATAACGGACATCCTACTCTTCCACAAGGAATGTCTGATCAATATTTTACGCCACGCACACGCTACTCAGGTGCGTATCGAGCTGCAGCTCAGCCACCGTGGTCTTACCCTCAGCATCACCGATAATGGCGAGGGTCTCAAGGATAAGTCAGAGATCGTGCCCAGGTCGATCAGACGCCGAGCGCGCCTGCTCAACGCCCGGGTTAGAACCAGCCAAGCCGAAACAGGGGGCACGCGCATCATACTCAAGGTCGGCAGCCGATGGCGCCCGTGGCCTCGGTGGCGCCCGTGGTGGCCATGGCAAAAACATACCGATATACCCAGCCCCGCACGGCCACCAACCCTCTGAGCAAGCTTCAGCACCGCTATCATTTCAATCATTCCAGTTATCCATATTATGAGTCAAACCATCAAAGTCATGCTAATCGAAGATCACCCCGGTTACCGGGAGACGATCACCAGCGCGCTCGAACAAACAGCCGATATGGAGCTGGACGGATCCTTCGGCACTGCGGAAGTCGCTCTGCGCAGCCTGCAGCCACCATCTGAGATCGCCCCAGACATTATCTTGCTCGATTTGAAACTACCCGGCATGCAGGGCCTCGAAATGATCCACTGGATCCGCGACTACACACCCACAGCGGAGATCATCGTGCTCACCCAGTCCGACAAAGATACCGAAGTGCGCCGAGCCCTTGACGAAGGTGCCTCAGGCTACTTGCTGAAATCATCGACTCTCAATCAAATCCTGGATGGCATCAGGGCCGTTGTCTCCGGAGGCGCGGCCCTCACCCCCGAGATCGCCCGCTATCTGGTGAACCAACTTCG
The DNA here is from genome assembly GCA_964463855.1 of uncultured Verrucomicrobiales bacterium. Lineage (GTDB taxonomy): Bacteria > Verrucomicrobiota > Verrucomicrobiia > Verrucomicrobiales > Akkermansiaceae > Oceaniferula. The sequence goes on from CAYXEC010000137.1 coordinate 2,097, forward strand.
CAACCAGCCAGCCGTGAAGACAGCCGGCAAAGCCCTGTCAGAACGTGAGACAGAGGTGCTCACCCTGCTAAGCGAGGGGCTGCTGCAAAAAGAAATCGCGCAGCGCCTCGGCGTCAGCATCACCACGGTGGCCTACCACATCAAACACATCTACGAAAAACTCGATGTTGCCAACGCCCCCGCCGCCATTGGTGAGGCTTACCGCAAGGGTATCCTTAACCCGACCCAGCCCGGGAAAGAAAGCTGAAATAGCCGCGATGCGGCAGTTCGAGTTGCCAGTTCGAGTTACTAGCGGAGGAACATCTGTGATCATCGGTGCCATCTGTGTTTTAAATGAATTCACTACCCAGCTTAGCGCCTTTGCGTCTGTGCGTGAGATCTTCTTATTGGCACGCCAAGCCGCCATCCGCCTGCGGCTGACGCAAAGATTTCCAAGCTTGTTGATGGGCAGGCTAAGCCAGCATCTTTACTAAAGATCTTGTATCTTGGAGTCTTGCATCTTCAAGTCTCCGCCACCGGCGGCTGGCGCCTTTGCGCGAGCTTAATGACTTGCAACTCGAACTCTCAACTCGAACTGCCCCGCCTGGCGGGGCTGTACTCTAAAAAATGAGGATTGTTTTTTTTGCCGGACTTTGTTATAAATATGCTAATCAATACATAAGTTTTATTTAATTTATCTTAATTAATGAGCGATAGCCGCGCAGCGGCCAACCCAGAACCAGGAACCAAGCACAGCCGCGCAGCGGCCTCAAACCTAACAAACATTATGAAAACAAAAAAAATCCTAGCACTCCTCATTTCAGGGGTATTCGCAACAACCATGGCTTCCCAGGCCGCGGTGATCACAATGCCCTCAGGCCTCAGCCACGGCGACCAGTACCGGATTGTGTTCGTCACCTCAACCACGATTGCAGCGACATCGTCCGACATCTCTACCTATAATGCACACGTAACCGCAGCCGCTGCCCTCAACCCCGACCTAGCCGTCATTGAGGGCACCGTGGAGCAAACGACCACATGGACGGCAATAGGGTCTACAGATTCAGTCAATGCTCTCACTAACACGAGCACAACGGGCACGGGGGTCCCCATCTATCTCCTAAACGGCGATCTGTTCGCAGCGGATTACACAACTTTGTGGACTACTAACGCAAAACCCTCGTTAAACATTACTGAGCAGGGGGTCATCGGCGGCACCAGCTTGGTGTGGACGGGAACCAATATTGACGGATCAACGAGCTCAGGCGGTCTCGGTGTGGCAGAACCACGGGCAGGCAAGTCCGATGTCACAT
>CAYXEC010000138.1:0-3317 GCA_964463855.1 uncultured Verrucomicrobiales bacterium
AGTTTCACTTTAATGAAGCCTGCACTCACTACTCTTGCCAGCCGTTGTCATGACTGTCGGAGCCTGCCATAAAGTCTCTCAATACAATGTCCTCACTGGCTTTCATCTCAGCAGGACTGCCTTGCCAGTATGCCTTGCCGTCGCGCATGAAGATAATACGGTCCGCGATGCGCAGTGCACTGCGCAGCTCGTGGGTGATCACAATGTTGGTGATGCCATAATCCTGTTGCAGGCACTTGATGAGCTTGTCGATTCTGGAGGCAGTGACCGGGTCCAGGCCAGCGTGGGGTTCATCGTAGCAGACGCATTGAGGATGAACAACGATGGCGCGTGCCAGGGCAACGCGCTTGAGCATGCCGCCGGAGAGGTCTGCGGGCATCTTTTGCTCCTGACCCGGGAGGCGCACGATCTCGAGCACTTCGGCAATACGCCGGTCCAGTTCCCCCGGGTCTGTGATCCCCTCTTCGAGCAGGGGAAAGGCGATGTTCTGGGCGACATTGAGGGAGTCGAACAGGGCGCCGTTTTGAAACATCATGCCGATTTTTTTGCGAATGGGCGCAAGCTCGCGCTCTCCCAGGCGGGAGATATCCACCCCGTTTATTTCGACTGTGCCCTGTCTGGGTCTCAACAGACCGAGCATGTGCTTGACCAGAACGGTTTTGCCTCCACCCGAGGTTCCCATCAGGCAGACGGTTTCACCGCGGAAGATGTCGACATCGACACCCCGCAAAACACGATTGGTGCCAAAACTCTGGTGCAGGTTGCGAACCCGTATCAGCGGTGTCTCTAATGAACTCGATGGCACGGGCAGGAGACTATCACAGGATGGATTTCAACGCAACGCATCGAAGCCGCAGAAGAGCTTGGATTTCTCCGGAGGCCGGTCGGGTAGTGGCTCGTCGTCATTGAGGACTTCCCGGCAGATCTCGTGGAAGTGCTCAGCAGTATTAACCCGGCGGATCTGGTGCTCGAAGGCCTCGTCGATGCCCTGCGCGATGTAGAGCATGTATTTCTTCATGCGTTGCACGTGCCTTGCCGGCTCAAAATCCTCCGTGTGGCGGGCAACTTCATGGTAGAGGTTTTCGATGTAGCGGAGCAGGTCAGCACGAGTCGGCAGGGGGATTTCCTGTTCTGTGAATGCAGCCCGGAGCTGATCGAAAATCCATGGATTGCGGATCGCACCGCGCCCGACCATCAGGCCATGGGCCCCGGTTCTGCGCATTGCTCCCAGCCCTGTGTGGACATCCACCACATTGCCATTGGCAACCACCGGGCAGTGCATCTGCTCCACGGCCATGCGGATGCACTCGGTATGAATCGGGGTCTGGTAGCGCTCGGTCACCGTGCGGCCGTGAATGGTGAGTGTGTCGATGGCATGTCTTTTGAAGACCTCCAGGAGCCCGGGAAACTCCTCGTGACTGGAGTAGCCGACTCGTGTTTTGAGCGTGAACTTGCCGGCAATGGCATCCCGTAGCGAGGCGATGATGCGCTCCATCTGCCCAGGTTTGCGCAGCAGGCCTCCACCGGCATCCTTGCGGCAGACCACCGGTGCGGGGCAGCCAAGATTGAGATCGATACCCGCAATAGGATAGGCCTGCAGTTCCCGGGCAACGCGCACCAGTGCCTCAATGTCCTGACCGATGAGCTGGGCAAAGACCGGGCGCCCCGTTTCATTCTCCGTGATGCTACGCAGGATCTTTTTCTCCAAGGTGTAGTCCGCATGGACCCGGAAATACTCCGTCACGTAGTAGTCGGGACCCCCGTATTGCTGCATGACACGCATGAAGGGCAGGTTGGTGACGTCCTGCATGGGTGCCAGCGCCAGCGTAGGGCTTTTGTGGGCTACGGGGTTCATCATGGCGGCGCTCGGTTAGCAGGACTCTGTTGCTCCGGCCTGTTCCCGGGCAAGCCGCTCGCGAGCGACATTGAGGTAGCCCTCGTCGATGTCGAATCCCGTGTAGGATGCCACCTGCATGCGGTGTGCTGCAATGGCAGAGGAGCCGATGCCATTGAAGGGGTCCAGTATTCTGGTTGTGCTCGCGTTGCCATGAATGCGGATACACTGTTCGGCGAGGCCGATGGGGAAGGTCGCAGGGTGGGGGCGGTCCTTGCTGCGGTTTTTGATGGTGTCATAGGGGATGAACCAGTTGTTGCCCCGGCACCTCATGTCCTTGCCCTCGGTATGCCCCCAGCGAGCTATGTTGGATTTGTCCGCATAGGGAACCCCCCCAGCCCGGCGGTCGAGCGCAACCTGTCCTGATTTGCTGAGGTGAAAAACATACTCATGGCAGTCATTGACGTAGCGGTGGCTGTTGATCGGTTTGAAGTGCCCGGCACTTACGGTCTCTCCCGCCCGGGTTTCCACTGAAATGGATTTGACCCAGTGAAAGGTGTTCTGAAGCACAAAGAGCGGATCTGACTCGGCACCGGTCAGGGCCAGCAGTAGCTGGTGCGGCAGCAAGGGGTTTTGCGGAGCAGCTCCCAGATTGAGAAAAAAAGAGGCATCCACATGCATGACGCGCTTGAGCTCTGTGGCCCACTGCATGCACCAGTCAATGAATGCACAGCGCTCCGCCTCGTCTTTATAGGTGTCGTATTTGATGCCCAGATTGTAGGGGGGGGAGGTCACCACCAGATCGACTGATCCGGACGGCATCGCCTTCATGCCCTCGAGGCAATCCTGGTGAAAAAAATCGATGCGCGTTGCCATGCATCAAGATGGTCACAGCTGGCTGAAAATGAAAAGTCAGGAGTGCGTTCATACGATCGTTTGATATTGACGATGCTGGCGACCAGTCTCTAGACTGGATGCTGAATGAGTACGAGGGAACAGATATTGGAGGCCGCGTGGGAGCTTTACGGCACCCGTGGCTTTGAGGATGTGTCTGTGCGTGATGTGACCCATGCTGCCGGGGTCAACCTGGCCAGTATCAGCTATCACTTCGGGGGTAAGGAGGGGCTTATCCAGGAGACCGTGAAACGCTGCATGAACCCGATCAACAGCTACCGCTTGCAGCTCCTCGAGCAGGCGATCACCAGGCATGGGGGAGTTGAAAAAGTACCCCTCGTGACCATCATGGAGGCCTTGGTGAGGCCCCTGGTCATGCCGGAAGAGTGTGGCGTGCAATCAGGGCTGATGCTTCGCCTCGTGGCACGCTACCTGATAGAGAGTGACTATTCCATCCCGTCTGCCAGCAGGGAACTCTACACCGAGGCTTTTCAGGCTTTTGTCCGGGCGCTGATGACTCATTACCCGGAGCTTGCGCCTGAGCGCATTGTCAAACACATCGTTTTCGCCTCGGGTGCGGTGGTTTATT
>CAYXEC010000139.1:0-3283 GCA_964463855.1 uncultured Verrucomicrobiales bacterium
TGTCGGGAAGGCCGAGCTGCTGCAGACATAGAGGTTGCTCGTGCCAAAGACCTTTAGGTTCTGGTCGAGCACACCGCGCTCAGGTGAATCCGCGATGCGAGTCGTGCCACTCTGGTGAATGCCATCGCGTGACATGGCACGAATGGCATCGGCCAGCTCCTCCTTGGAAAACCAATACTCCAGCTGCCCACAGCCGCATTGTTTGAGCCAGCGGTCAAGAAGCTGGTGAGAACGGATCACGGAATCGATGTCACGCTCCGTCAGGTGATAGTGAATCTCCAAAGTCTCTCCATCGGGGCCAAGCACCATCCTGTTGCTCTCATCCGGAACCTGCTCCGCATGGAAATGCAGCGCATACTTGTTCGCCTTGCTGAAAAGACAAATGCCCGGGAGTTTGCGCTTGAGACAATACCTGCGGAAAAAAACCGAAGCCGGATTCCACAGGGAACCGGGCAAACCACAGAGGACATTCCAGAGGTGGCTCCATACCCCGGTCACCTTGCCCTTGGTCACAGAGTTGGCAATGGCCGGAGGTGCCAGCCGCTTGCCTAAAATCGGCGTAATCATCGCCAGATACATCACAGACATCGCCCCGCTTCGGTGGCTGGGGTCATGATAGAGCGGGTTATCGAGCCAGATGGCCGTGTTGAGCAGGTCCTCACGCTGGATGATCTCCCCGGACAACTGGAAGCGCCGGCGGAAGTAACAGCCCTCATCATCACGCTGAAAGCTGTAATCCGTCTTTGCCGGGTCTCCGTAAAAGCGCACACTGGCAATCTTGCCTGAGACATGCCCCTGGTAGTATTTCCCCAGGGCATCTGGAACTTGCCCGAGATCTTTGAACACACCCGGATTACGCAGCAGTAGCCGCGTTGACTCCTGGGTTCCAGCAGCCACCACAAAAGCCTTGGCACGGACCACCTTCTCCCCCTGCCCTGCCACCTCTCGAAAGGACAGGGTCTCGATATTTCCGTTTTCGTTGGGCTCACCAAAGTCCCGTGCCTCGACGCCACAGAGCAAGGTCACGTTGTCCAGTGCCGCTAGCTCCTCACGATAGCGCGCTCCGAAGCGGGTCGGCATGCTCCATCGCTCCACCGGGCTGTCCAGTACATCACCCTGCTTGAAACCCTCGGCGATTCTCTTGTCCCGCCATGCCGGCATGTCGTCTGTATTGAACGGGCCGCTGCCACATTCAAAATACTCCGCTGCCTTGGACAAGTAAGGCCGGACTGCATCCAGCATGTCCGGCCCCCAGGTGCATTCACCTTCAATGATCTCACGGTCCTCAAAATCAATCGCATCGTACATCACACAGCGACCTCCCCAGGTCAGGGAGGAGCCCCCGAGACCTTTGTTCGTGCACTCATAAGGATCATGATGATTCGCCGGATTGAGGTTCTTGATACTGTCATCCAGGGAATTCTTGCCCGTACCATCAACGGCACCAAACTCGGCGAGTAATACCTCCCTGTCAGGATGATTGCGCGCATACTCCAGTGCCACCATCATCCCGGCTGGGCCACTGCCCACCACACAAAGGTCAAAAACCAGGTTTGTTCTCTTACCCTCAGGCATCATCTTAGTATTTGCAGCCAAACCCCGCGATTGTGTGAGGCAACCACTTCAACTCGAACTAGCAACTCTGCGCAGGCACCCCGACACGGTCGGCGGGAACTTCCGCAACAGGCGGATCAACTGCCGCTTGCGGCCTCAGCAATGACATTACGCTGGCCCACCTCGCGTGCCGGATTGCCGGCATAGACCGTCCACGCCTCCATGTCCTTGGAGCGAACTCCTCCAGCACCCAACACTGCCCCCTCGCCACAGGCGACACCAGGCAACACAATCGCGCGTACACAAATCCATGCGTAGGGACCAATCTCGACCTTTTTGCTGATCAAGGGAAAATCAGGGTCCTGATGGTCATGAGTGGCTCCGCAGAGATAGGCATCCTCCGAGATGATCGCATGATGACCAATGAACATGCCCCCAACGTTGTAGACATAGGCCCTGGAGGCAATGGTTGCCACATCACCCGTTTCCAGCAACCACGGTGCCCAGATTTTCGCACTTGGGTAGATGAAATTGTTTTTGCCCAGCTTGGCACCAAAAAGCCTCAAGACAAAACATCTCCAGCGGTGAAACTGATTCGGTGTCGGCCGGCACAATACCGCCCATACGATCAGCCAGATGCCCCGCTTCAACTTACTGCCAAAGCTCTGCATGGGCCGCATCAGGGCGTCCGGGTGATCCGCATCATGTTGGGTGAGAATGGGCACGGTTTAGAATAGTGAATTTTGAACAGTGAATGCAGAAATGCTGCGATCAGATTTTAGCACGAGATATGCGGCAGCCAACCAAGAACGAGGAACAGCGACGAAGTCGCTAAAACGACCAGATCTGGTGTTGCACGACATAGACCAAAGCTGCAATTCGCTCTCTCCGGGACGCGTAGCGATGCCAGTTACTGAATTTCTCCGGCTTGGGCTCAAAGGCAGCTACGAATTCCCGCTCCAGCTGATGCTTTCTGAACACTGCCAACGCTCTCGGTGCGTGGAACCAGTTCGTCACCAACACCACCCGCTTGGCATCAAGCTCATCTAAGATCGGATCAGTGAATTGCGCGTTTTCCACCGTGGAGGTGGCATCTTGCTCATGACGAATTCTTTCTTCAGATACACCTGCGTTGATCAGGGGCTGGAGCATCAAGCCGTTGTCCCCGGTTACGATCAACACCGCCTCGGGATGAAGCTTGTGCAAGCGATACGCCTCTCGTGGCCTTTCCTCGTTACCCCCACCTAAGAGCACAATGGCATCTGGTTCCCACGGCAACGCCTTCTTCTCGGGATTCGGCCAGGACCCCCAGCCTATCCACCACAAAAATACCAAAGCCAAGACACATGCCAGAGAGGCAAGAGTGATCGCAGTTTTTGACTTGGGCAACTTCATGAACTCTGTCACCTAAACAAGGTCACACGGACTGAACAAAATCCGGTCTTTCTGCATCACGGCTTCCTTTGGTCACCCATGTATAGAGCTCACTCATTTGCTCGGCAATTTTTGGCCATGTAAACCTGTCTTTCACCAGGGCCAATCCTCTGCAAGCCATTTGCATCAATTCTTCATTGGGGGTCTCCATCAGCGCTAGAAAACCCTGAGACATACTCTCCACATCCGTTTCAATACGCACGGCAGCATCAGCATCAAAGCCCTCCGGCAAATTGCAATGCTCGGTCATGATGACTGGCAGCTCGTAAGCCCATGCCTCGAGAATGGACATCGG
>CAYXEC010000140.1:0-3255 GCA_964463855.1 uncultured Verrucomicrobiales bacterium
AAGTACCCCTCGTGACCATCATGGAGGCCTTGGTGAGGCCCCTGGTCATGCCGGAGGAATGCGGGGTAGAGTCAGGGTTGATGCTTCGTCTTGTGGCTCGCTATTTCATTGAGAGTGACTATTCCATCCCTTCAGCAAGCAGGGAGCTCTATACCGAGGCCTTCAAGGCTTTTGTTGCAGCGCTTATGATTCATTACCCGGACCTTGCACCGGAGCAAATCGTCAAACACATCGTTTTCGCCTCGGGTGCGGTGGTTTATTTCCATGGCCTGGGTAAAATCGCCATGCAGCTTAGCAGTGGCAGTGAAGAGGGGGTGGGAGAAATCGACCGCGAGCGGATGCTCAGCGATGTGATTGAGTTTGCCATGCACGGGTTTGGGGGCGATAACACTGCCAATTGAGCCCGATAGTGCGGCCAAGGATTCATATGTCAAAAACATGGGGCAGACTGAAAGTTTCGATATGAGGGTGGATTCTCCCGAGGCCATGATCGCCCTGGGTCGCGAGATGGCCCATGCTCTGCAAGCAGGGAGTGTCCTTGCTTTGCAGGGAGGGCTGGGTGCCGGCAAAACTCATTTCACCAAGGGCCTTGCAGCGGGGTTGGGATACAGCCTGGAAGTCACCAGCCCCACCTTTACCCTGGTGCATGAGTACCGGGGTGGACGCTTGCCTCTGTATCACTTTGACTTCTATCGAATGGACTCGGAGCAAGAAGTGCTGCGCATAGGATGGGATGAATATCTCGACGATGATGCGGTAGTCGTGGTCGAGTGGCCGGACAAGTTTCCCGGTCTCATTCCCGCCGGATCCACATGGCTTGCCTTTGAGCACGAGGGCACAGGACGGATCGTCAAGGAAGCTCAGGGCCCTCAGGGCTAGGGCTTTCCGAGTCGCCACTGTGACGATCTCTTTTAGAACGGGATCTCCTCGAGTGTCTCCTGTGTCTGTGTCGTCTGGGTTCACGGCTTCGTCCATACCTGTCCTTTTCCCTGATTTCCCTGCCGCGCAAGCTGGGAGCTGCCCAGGCTACACCAAGCATGATGGAGAAAATGACGGCGAGAGACTCAATTTGGAAGGGGAATTCAATCGTGGCGTGCACAAGAAAAATCACCATGGCAATGAGGTAGCAGCGCAGATGGATGAAGCGTCTCTTGCTGTGGACCTTGCGGTGAAAGAGTATCTCACGCGCAAGAATCAGGCAGCCACCGGCGATGCATGCTGCAAATAATCCCGCACCAAAAGAGCCCCATTCAACGAGGGTTTGCAGATAGTCATTGTGTGCGTAGACCCATATACCGGTGATGATTGTATCGATCTTGGCGGAATAATAGGGGAACAGGGGGTAGAATGATCCGGGCCCCATGCCCAGCGCTCCCCAGCCATCATCGCTCATCATTTTGAGCATTACCTCGATGGCCTGTATCCTGCCCGTCATCGAGGAGTAGTTGGCCGTGTGGGCGGCACTCCAGCGCTCGGACATCAGTCCGGCAAAAGTCAGTATCAGCAGCACGGTAATGCAAATGATCGCGCCGATGAAAATATTGCGCTCAATGGGTTTGTTGCCGAAAAACATCTGGCTCGTTGAGTCGCGCAGGGCCTTGCCGATGGAACGCCGGTTGAGAAACGAGAAGAGAAACAGGGTAACGACACCCAGAGCCATGCCTGCTTTGGACCCTGCCGTAATCACGGCACAGGTGAGAATGATAACGCCAGCGGTGTTCATCAGCAGGTATGCCATGGGGTAATATGCCCGGAACCCCTTCACCTCGATGTCATCGCGCAGTGCATTGAGCACAGATGGCAGACCCATTGCCAGTGCCACATTCAGAAAACAAGCGGCAATGCCGGGGCTGCGGTAGGTGGCAAAAAAATGCTTGGTGATCAGACCCTGCTCAAGCGCGCTGAGCCAGAGAATCGAGGATGTCCCCGTTGAGCGTTGGGCAATGCCAATGAGGCCGATGGTAACTCCGGACCAGAAAATGGATTTGGCGATCAGTTGGCACCATGATGGGCGGGAGATGACCAGTTGCCTGACACCCCATATCAGCCCAAGGCAGGGCAGAATGTAGCTGAGTCTGTCAAAGGCTTCCGCCCTGTCCGTGGTTCCCGGTAGGCCGGGAAAGGGTTGATTAGTCAGGGTCTCGACACGCCATGGGAGGCTCGCGGGATCGTAATATTGCTGGGACGAGTAGAAAACACCCCATGCGTTGAACCACATCCACACACCTTGGAGAGATATCAGTGCCAGCAAAACCAATAATGTCAGGCCACCATGGGCAAGCGAGCGGCCGCTTAAAATGAGTAGCAAGGCAGCCGCCGAGCTCGTCCAAATAAGAGGCCATCGCCACGGCTCATAATAGGACCCCGCCAGCAGTGGACCCAAAAAGACGGACACGATAAGTATCAGACCGCCGGTGAGTTGCATAAAATTTCGACCTTTGCCCAGTATGCTGACCGGAGCCACTTGTTTGCCCCTGGTCTTTGCGGAATTTCGCCCGCTCTTCACATTTGGGGTGCTCTCCGAGGTGCCACTTTCCACGCTGCTTAGTTTGCATAAGGTCTGAGCCTTGCGCAAGCCTGCTTTTGTGGCCCGGTTCGATCCGAGGCTGTCTCCATGAGCCACAGAGCGTATCAAGATACTATTCTGCGCGATGCGGGCCTTGAATATCAGTATATTCAAACAAATCTAAAGCATTGACCATGTTGATTTTATTAATTAGAATTCTCGAAGAAGGTGATTTATCTCCTTCAACTTCACCCTGCCTGCCCCCTTCAAATTAGAAATACATGATTTCATGATCTCCGTTTGTACACGAACGCCGCTTCGTTCAAATCCTGTGGCATTGGTCGCCACTCTTTTTGTTTCCATAGCACTGAGTATCGCCTCGAGCCAAAAGCTCAGCGCGCAGGACGTGGAGATCTTGCCGGATGATCTCTTTGAAAATCCCCAGGAAAGCATTGAAGAGGCCAGAGAGCCACGGGCAGAGGCGAACTCTGATTTCAGTGACCTCTTTGACACGTCTCAAGACGGTGTTGAATATGCGCTTCCACGCACTTCCAGAGACGCAGATAGTTGGAAGGACTACACTCACCTCTCTCTCAGGGCGAGTGTGAGTGGCGAGAGCAACATATTTCTTGATAACGAGGACAACGAGCAGGATGACATCATCTTTAGCATAGCTCCGACATTGAGCTTCACCACTCCGGGCCTGGGTTCGGAGGACAGAACGCTCTCCATCTCCTACACGCCGAGCT
>CAYXEC010000141.1:0-3201 GCA_964463855.1 uncultured Verrucomicrobiales bacterium
GTTGATTGCCCATGAGCCGCCGGCCGCACCAGCAGATTTTGTGAGGCCTGCGCTACTGAGTGTCGTGCCGGTGAAGTCGCTCTGATAGAGCACCTCTGCCTGGGAAGCCAGGGACGTGGTCAAGAGTGCTGCGAAGGTGAGGTGTGGGATTTTGGTTTTCATGAGGATATGTATGTGGTGTTGAGAGTATCTGGTTCTTGGTTCCTCGTTGAAGCCGCTGTTAGGCGGCGCAGCATCTGGGCCTGAGAACGATGTGGAGGTTAATAGTTAATATAATTTAAATAAAATTGATGTATAAGTCAATATATTTATAACACAGAGAGACTAAGAAATCCATCCTCATTTTTTAGGATATTTTAGGATACCGCTGCGCGGCAGTTGAAGTAGGCCACGGCGTGGCCAGTTTAAGTTTAAGTGGAGAGTGCGCCTGCGGCGACAACCAAGAACCAGGAACCAGCCGCCGACGATGTCGGGGTGCCGGAGGCAGAACCAAGAACAGCCGCCTACGGCGGCTACTCATCCAACTTGAGGATACCCAGCTTGTAGCCCCTGGCGATGGCGGAGGGGGCGTTGCTGGCCTCGAGTTTGTCGTAGATGTTGCCCACGTGGCTGATGACGGTGGTGACACTGATGCCCAGCTTCTCGGAAATTTGCTTTTTGACCATCCCCTCGGCCATGAGGCCGAGTATCTCGATTTCACGCGCAGTGAGCATTTTCTCCAGTTCCTGGTGCGGCAGCCTTGCCTTCAGTGACGCCATGACAAATCCGGCAATCCTGGCATCGAGGGAGGCGCCACCCTCCATGACCATGTTGATGCTCTCAATGAGCTGCTGGACGGTGGAGGACTTCAGCAGGTATCCGGACGCCCCCCGGCTAATCGCCTTGAGAATGTCCTCCTCGTGGTCAGACTGGGTCAGGGCAACGATCTTGGCGGCGGGAGCTTCCGTTGCCATGAGCTCGAGGGCTTCGAGCCCGTCCATGCCGGGCAGGTTGAGGTCGAGCAAGATCACATCAGGCATGTCGTCATGCTCATCAAGTTGACGCAGGTGTTCGAGGGCCCGCTCAGCCGTTCCGAACTGCTCGGTGAGCTCTATGCCGTCTTGCCGGGAGATGGCCATTTCGACAATTTCCCGATACTCCGGATGGTCTTCGACCATGATGATGTTGATGTTCTTGTTCATTGGTAGATGGATTTGAAGATTCCCAGCCCTCCCCGTCGTCTGGCCGGAATGGTGAGTGTTATAAGAGTACCCCCCTCGGCGGGGCTTGCCACAGAGATGCTGGCGCCGAGCAGGCGGGCACGTCGCTCAAGGGACTTCGGGATCAGGCCCTCTTGTTGAGTATCGATGCCAATACCGTTGTCCTGGATGCTAAGGGTGACTCCCCCTGAGTCTGCGCTGAGTTGGGAGCTGAAGGCGGTTGCCCCGGAGTGTCGGCTGATGTTGACCAGGCACTCTTTGAAAAACAGAAACAAGTCCACCCGGATGCGGGGTTTCAATTTCTTAAGCCAGGACTCGCCCTCGATGACGAGCTCATGGCCGAGCTTTGCCATGATTCTGCGCGCGGCGCGGCGCATGTCCTGCTCCAGGTTCATGCAGAAGCCCTCCACGGAGAGCAGATCCATGGAGCTGCGGACCTCGGCACCGGAGCGTTCGGACTCAGACCTGATCCGGCGGTGAATGTCGGCGAAGGCTTGCTCATCCTCACGGCTGTCCAGAGCCAGGTCACTGAGCAGGCCAATGGTCTGGAGGTTGGCTCCGAGCTCATCGTGCAAATCAGCGGAGAGGCGTTCCCGGATGCGGTGGATCTGCCTGATCCTGATGATGCGCGCTGAGAGGAGGGAGAAAACAATGCCTGCGGCCAATGCAATGGCGAGAATGATGAGACGGTTGAGCAGTTTGGCCTGATCATCGTGTAGCTCGGCCAGACGCAGGACCACTCCCGGGCGCGCGGTCTCGAGCTCATGGCGCAGGGCAAGTTGCCCAAGCCAGTCACGGATCGGCAGAATGTCACCGTAAAAATTCCGCCCGTCGGTGAGTGCCGCGTAGGAGCGGGCCGCCTTGAGTTGATAGCTGCCGACAGTAGTTGCTCCGTTTGCCACGTTCACTCCATGCGAAAACAAGGCAAGCTCGGCAAAGCCGACGTTACTCAGGGTCGCGGCGCCCGCTGGTGATGCGACCGCGGGGCCGGGCTCGATGACGCGCAGGCGCACATAGCGGCAGGTATGGGCGGGAAATTTCTCCATCATGATGGGTCCCATATCAAATACGGATTCCACCCTGAATTCCGCGAGCATGCGGGCGTCCCCGAAGTCCGGGTCATTGCCACCCTCGACGATCAGGTGACGGGGTGTTGCGAAGTTGCTGAACCACTTCTGCGGGATGGTGTCACTCAGGTCGATGGCGTGCAGATGCAGCTGGTCGAGGGAATGGGGCTTGCCGAGGTCAATGACAATGTGCCCGCTTGCTGCGGGGGCACACTCAGCCAGGAATGCATGGCTCCTCTCGCCATTGGCGGCATCCATCAAATAGGGCAGAAAACCATCGACGATGAATGCCTTGTCATATTTGCCCGGTCCCTGCGCAATTTGCGATGAGGCCCTCACGGGCTGGTGCAGGGCAACATTGTTCAAGCCACTGAAAACAAGTATCTCAAAGAGATGCAGGGCGTAGCCCTCATCCCAGGCGCGGGGCCCAAGCACGGTGGCCTCGAGGCGTATCCAGGAGGCTTCGACACCCCCGCAGGGAACAACGAGGGGGGCAATGCGCGGTAGGAGCTTGTCCTCCCGGGTGTAGCTGGCGATGACTTTGCCCTCCCTGTCCCCGGCCTTGCCGGCAACGATGCGGAACTCCTCGGGGAATCCATCGGCATGAAGTCTGGTGTCGGTATCGCGCCAGATTTCCGGAACAAGGATGAGCTCGTCGATCCGGTGGCTCCCACCCAGGTCGATCTCGATCCACTCCCGCTGATTGGGGTTATTGTATCGTTTTGACCGGAAGCCTCCGACCCCGATGCCACTGCGCGGGTGGTAGTTGGCAAGTTGTTTAAGCTTGGAATCAATGCCTGCGAGCTCTTGCTCAAGCCGGGTGATTTGTTTTTGCCCGGTGAGGTCGGCCGCGAGCGAGACACAAGCCATCAAGAGCAGGGCCAGGAGTAACAGCGATGTGCAAGGCAGGGCCTGTCGTGATGCGGCGCGGTGGG
>CAYXEC010000142.1:0-3192 GCA_964463855.1 uncultured Verrucomicrobiales bacterium
AAAAACTGCGAGGGTGTGGAGGTCGGCGAACGTTTTACGCCCTATGACCGCGTCGGTGTCTATGTGCCGGGCGGCAAGGCTCCGCTGGTTTCCTCCGCCCTGATGACAGCCGCCTTTGGCCAAGCTGCCGGTGTCCCGGAAATCCTCGCTGCCACCCCTGCTGGCCCCGACGGCAAGATCAATCCCGCCCTACTCTATGCCTTGGTGGAAAGTGGCGCCACGGAAATTATCAAGGTAGGTGGAGCCCAGGGAATTGCCGCCATGGCGCTGGGAACAAAATCCATCAGGCCTGTGGAGAAAATCTTCGGCCCCGGCAATGTTTTTGTCGTGGAGGCCAAGCGCCAGCTCGTCGGTGCTGTCAGTATTGACCTCCTCCCCGGGCCCAGTGAGGTGCTCATTGTCGCCGACAAGTCAGCCAACCCGGTATTTATCGCTGCGGACATGCTGGCCCAGGCGGAACACGGTGGTGACAGCGTGGTAGGATTCATCACCAACTCCAAACGCCTGCTGGATCAGGTGCAGCAGGAAATCCAAAAACAGGTCTCCACTCTCAGCCGGGAGAAATACCTCCGCGACGTGCTCAAAAAAGGCACCTTCTGCCTACTCACTAAAAACCTTCAAGAAGCCGTCGATATCTGCAACGCCTTCGCTCCCGAGCACCTCTCACTCGTCGTTGAAAACGAGAACCAGTGGCTGGATAAAATCCGCACAGCCGGTGCTATTTATGTCGGCCCCTTGGCTGCCGTTGCCGTCGGCGACTTCCTCGCTGGCCCCAGCCACACCCTGCCCACAGGCGGCTCTGGAAAATCTTTCTCCGGCCTCCGTGCTGATCAGTTTCAGCGCCGCGCCAGCATTGTGCGCATGGATCAAAAGGCACTCAAGAAATCCCTACCTACGGTCGAGACCTTCGCCCGAGTCGAGGGACTGGATGCCCACGGACGCTCGGTGAACATCCGGGTGGAGTAAGAGGGCTCAACTCTCTTCCGTGACGTCATCGCGGGATCCTCACCATACAGCCACATTTAGGGCTCTTAAAAATTGCACACCCTGTTGATCTGCACCATCATCGGGCATACCCACAACAGCCTTGCCCGTGCCCGTGCCATCACCCGATACCAGTCATAATCCAAAAGAGAGAGCCAAGAGCGAACTCAGCGCCATTACCCAGGGACATCTTGCGACCAGCAAGAGTGCCACCCTGGTCATGGCTTTCATCAAGGAAGAGGAAAAGGCCATCCTCGAGCGTCATCGCAATGGAGCGGGAGGTCTTGAGATTGCATCCGCACGAGCAGCTTTACTCGATGCTGTTTTGGAGGTCATGTTCAAGGCCGCCATCAAACGTCACGATGGCTCCACCCCGAAGGTAGCCCTTGTAGCCCAGGGCGGCTACGGCCGCAGCACGCTCAATCCGGGATCGGATCTGGATTTGCTCTTTTTGCTACCACGCGCATCTAACAAACTCCCCAAAAGCATATCGACCACCATCGAGGAAATACTCTACATTTTATGGGACGCAGGATTCAAAGTAGGTCATGCGTGCCGATCGATTGCCGAGTGCATTAGCGAGGCACGCAAGGACCAGATCAGCAAGACCGCACTCATGGATGCCCGCTTTATCGTGGGCAACAAAACACTCTTTAACACCTTTCAAGCCCGCTTCGAAAAAGAGTGTGTTAAGAAGGGCCAGCAGGCATTTTTCGACCTGCGTCGCAATGACCTGCGCCAGAGGCACAGTAAATACTCCCACACCGTCTTCCTCCAGGAACCTCATGTCAAAGAGAGCTGCGGCGGCCTTCGAGACTACCAAAACGTGCTTTGGGTGGCACGTGTGAAACGCGGCTTCACCACTCTGGAAGAGCTCGTTGAAGCGAAGATCATCACCAACAGCACCTGCCGACAGCTCAATGAGGGTTATGACTTTCTGCAGCGTGTGCGCAACGAGCTTCATTACGAGGGTGGCCGCTGCACGGACACGCTTACCTTGAGGCTGCAGGGTGTCGTTGCCACCAATTTCAAATACCCGCAGAAAACCATCCTCCGGCGCTGTGAGGCATTCATGCGTGACTACTACCGTCACACGCGAGCCATCTACACTCATAGCACGTCATTGATGGAATACTTTGAAATCGAAAATCAGGATAGCCCTGACACCGGACTCCTCCAGAAACTTCCCTTCACAAAGAAGAAGGCCAAGACTGAGAAATTCGATGGCTTCATCGCGCGCAATGGGCGTATTTTCCTCGAGAACAAGGACGTTCTTGAGGAGGACCCTAACCGGGTCATGCGCTTGTTCCAGCACTGTCAGCTGAAAGGCCTTGATCTGAGCCCGGAAGCACGCAAGTACCTGCACATTGCCAAAAAATCCATTGATCAGGCATTCCGCTACAACGCCAAAAACAGGGAAACGTTCCGCGCTATTCTGGAGCGCAAGGGCGAGGTGGCGCGCATCCTGCGCCTCATGCACAGGACCAAGGTCTTGGACAGCTACCTGCCCGAATTCGGAGCGATGGATTGCCTCGTGCAGCATGAGTTTTTTCACCGCTACACCGCGGATGAGCACACCTTGCGCTGTATCGACATGCTTGATAGCCTCACCGACAAGCCCGACGAACAGGATCCAGGACGCAAACTTTACCGTCAGTTACTTCATGACATTCAGGACCCATACGCCCTCTATCTGGCCATTCTTCTTCACGATTCAGGGCGCGCTGAAAATGTGCGAGAACACATTGACGGATCCACCATGCTCGCAGACAAGGTATGCCGCCGTCTGCAAATCCGCAGTGGGCGCCGGGCAATGATCAAGTTTCTGGTCGCCAACCACCTGACATTTTGGCGCTACGCGACAAGCCGCGACCTCACTGATATTTCCGTCATTGAGGAATTCGCCCACATCATCAAGGACAGGCGTAACCTCGATGCCCTGCTGCTCTTTACCTGGGCTGATTCCAATGGCACGAACAATGAAGCCTGGTCGCCATGGAAGGAAACGCTGATGCTTCAGCTCTATAATGCCACACGCCTCTGGCTCCATGAGGGCAAGGAGCAATTCAAGTCGACATTGACAGAGAGCAAAAACAGGCTTCTGGAGCGCTGCCGCAAAATACTGAGCCCGTCTTACCATGAGCAGATGGAGCAACATTTTGAGAGAATGCCCAGCCCTTACTTCCGTTTCAGGGAGCCAAACAACAT
>CAYXEC010000143.1:0-3182 GCA_964463855.1 uncultured Verrucomicrobiales bacterium
TAGCCGCTGCGCGGCTGTTCTTGGTTCCTCGTTCTTGGTTCCTCGTTCTTGGTTCTGCCGGAGGCACCCCGACAACGTCGGTGGTTTGTTCCTTTTTAATCGCTCATGCTTCATCGCTCATCAGCTCCGCTTGCGGCGCAGCATCAGAGCGAGGCCGCCAAGGCGCCAAAGAAAAAGCCCCGACCATTGTCGAGGCTTTTGCAAGTTTAAGTGAAGAGTTGCCGCCGACCGTGTCGGGGTGCCTGTGGCAAAGTTAAAGCGGCGCGGCTATCGCTTATTGCTCATCCTTCATCAGGAATCAGCTGCGCTTGCGGCGCAGCATCAGGGCAAGGCCGCCAAGGCCGAGCAGAGCAGTCGAGCTTGGCTCGGGGACGAAGACAGCACTGAGGACCAGATCCGTCCCGATTTCGCTAATACTCCATTCGAGCTTGCCGTTGACAAAGGCTGAGTCATCCAGGGTAAAAAGGCTGGAATCGAAACCGGAGATGGTATCTGCTGATGCGATGATGAAGGTCGTGCCAAAGGGATCACCGTATGCAAGGCCAGAGTAGTCAAAGCCTGCAGCTAAACCAGGGTCGTTGCTTGGTGTCAAGGAGGTGATATCAATAGTGAAACCACCTGCCGTGAGGTTAGTCAGGTCGAGGGTGCCGGTGATGTCGAGCCAGTCCCAACCGGGATCGGCTCCCTTGGTGCCGCCACTGTCGTTGATTTCCCAGAGGTAAGCACCTCCGTCATTCCAGGTCTGGCTGCCTGTGATGGCCGTTCCAGGCGAGTTGCCGGGGCTGATAACGCCTCCCGAGTTGATGGTCATCGCGTGAGTACTGATGTTGACACCATCGGCAATCTTGAGCGTGCCGCCATTCAATCTGTATGCCCCGGTGCCACTGTGCGAATAGCCCGTGGCGAGGGAGAGGGTTCCCTCATTCACTCTGGTAGCGCCTTTGTAGGTGTTTGCCCCGGAGAGCACCAATGTTCCAGCACCATCCTTGTCCAATCCGGAATTTCCGGCACTTCCACTCGAGAGGTTGCCACTCAGGGTCAGGGTGTCATCCGCGCCAACAATAACGTCCCACTTGCCAGCATAGTCCACCTGATTAGTCATATTACCCGACAAGGTAGAAGCATTGGACCCGTCCACATCAAATTTGATCTCATGAGTGGAGTTGCTGTTTTGCAGGAAGAAGTTATTGGCAATGTTCAAACCGCCTGCACCAATGGCAAGAGTCTGGGTGACGCCGTTGGTGACTCCCATATAAATTTGTCCCGTGCCTAGCGCTGCAGAATCGTTGGCAACGATGGTTCCCTCGTAGATGTCGGTGCCATCTTGATATGAACTGGCAGCTGTCAAGGTCTGCGTTCCTGAGCCTATCTTTCTGAATTTCAGCGCGGCGCCAGTATCTGTGATCGTGCCCTCGAACGTTGCATCACCACCGCTACTACCCACGATCAGCGTTGCAGTCCCGGCAGCGGTGTTGTCGACCGTGCCTGACCCGGTTAGCTTGTGGATAGTTTCATTGCTGTCGTTGAGGTCCAGCGTGCCGCTGGTATCCACAAAGACATTCCGCTCATCCTCGATGGCACTGCCCCCGGAGAGTTTCAAGGTGCCAGCTTTGACTCTGGTATCACCGTTGTAGGTATTCGTGCCAGAGAGGATGAGTGTGCCATCGCCGATTTTGGTAATGCCTGACCCGCCACCGCCACCGTTGTAGATATTGCCACTGAGTGTGAGGGTGTCGTCAGCGCCCACATTCATTTGGAATCCTTCAAAAATACTGCCACGGGTATCGATGTTGCCGGACATGGTGCCGGAGTTGGTGCCTGTCAGGTCGAGCTTGATGATCTTGTCATTGCCATCGGCGCTGTAGTTGCCGCTGAAGACATTATTGGTGATGGCCAGGGCATCCGCTCCCAGCTCAAAGGTTCCACTTTTGTAGAAACCCAGTCGCCCAGTTCCAAGGGCATCGCTGTGAGTGACCTGCAGAACCCTTGTAGCGGATTCTTCGCCCGTATTATCGCGCCCGATCCGGGTTTCACCGGTGTGGCTGTTGGCACGGTCGAGGATCAAGGTGCCGTCACCATCATTCGCCACATAACCTGCGCCTGTGATGGCGGCTGAGCTGAAATCCGTTCCCTGTGTGACGGTATCCGTGCGGTTGACCGTGAAAGCCGCACCACTTGCTATGTCGATGGCACTACTGGTGGAAAGCGAGCCGCTAGTGCCGCCATCACCGAGCTGCAGTCTGCCGGCATTGATGTCGGTGGTCCCGGTGTAGGTGTTAGCTCCGGTGAGGCTCAGTGTGTTGGATCCGGATTTGATCAGTGAGCGGGCTGACCCGTCTTCGCTGATGACACCTCCAATGGTGATGTCTCCGGATGCAGCATTTGCAGTCACATCAGTATTGAGCTGTATGGGAAAATTGAGCGTCTGCAGATTTGTGGAGTCATTGGTGATGTCTCCGAGCATTTTGTAAGTGCCCCCGCCCGCATCGCCGATGACGAAGGCCCCAGCCGCCACGTCAAAGGTAATGCTGTTGATTTGAGCGTCACTATCACCGCCCCAGTTACCGTAGGCTAGATGGTTCAGCCTGGTCGTGCCCGTAAAGACCAGATCATCACCATCAACCGGAGCGGTATCGTCAGCCCAGTTAAGATTGGCAAACCATGCGTTTGCTGAGCTGTGCCCACCATCCCAGGTTTCAGTGGCTGCCTGGGCTGTGCCTGAACATAGCAACCCTGCAGGCAAGAAGAGGGCTGGCAGAATACGCATGAGGGGATTGTGGTGTGATATGAGTTTCATGGCTAAGTTTGCTGGTTAGTTATGAGTGTGGAGTTTTGTTAGGTTTTATGGAGGGGTTTGGAGTAATGCAGCGCAAAGGCGAATTTGCTTATGATCGCTTTATATTTAATACAATTTATTTAATTATTTATTAAACAATATCATTTTTTAAAATAATATCCATCCTCTTTTTGTGTGATGCGCTCTTAGCGTCTGATTGCTCTTGATCGAGTATGTGAGAATCAGCATTTATGGGTGCCACCCACCTGGCGGCGGCGGAATTTGGAATGTTGAATTCCGGCAGGGGCGTGTGTCTCTCTTGCCCCGATGGGTTGAGGTGCAGGCGCGGCTGTTCTTCGTTCTTGGTTGTAAGCGGTCGCTACGCGACGCAAATCATGAATGTTCC
>CAYXEC010000144.1:0-3048 GCA_964463855.1 uncultured Verrucomicrobiales bacterium
TGAAGCGGGGCACGCCAAAGGGCAAAGCCGTGATCGCTCAAACGCTCGAGCTGTATGGGGCAACGCGCAACAGCGATCAGGCCCGCCATCAGCTCGCGTACGACCTGCAAGACAACCTGAAGGAGCTGCTAGCGCCATCCAATCCCGCTGCGCCACTGATCACGATCCCAACCGCCAGGCGCCTGGAGCTGATCGAAGCAGCAGATCGATGGGTTGGCGAACACCTGGCCACAGCCTTCAGCGCGGAAGACATGGCATCGGGCGTGGGCGTGCATCTGCGCACACTGCAGCGGGCGTATCAGCAAGAACGACAGCGAACACCGCTTGAGCAGGCACGACTACTGCGGTTGCATGCGGCAAGGCGAATGATGCTAGCGAAGGGCGCAGCAGAGCGGGCAACGGTTAAAACCTGCCTGGAAAGAGCAGGCTTACCGGCCAGTGGGCGCACTGCGAACCTCTACAAGACGTTCTTTGCCGAAACGCCTCGGCAAACGTTGCTAAGAGCCACAAGAGAGAACCGCAACCTGTCGCATTTGGAACAAATAACAGACACCTCACTGCCTGGTGATTAGTTTTGCAGAAATTTCAGAGAAGCAGCCGTGACCCAAAAGCCCGCGAAAGTCGAGCAAATAAACGCAACACTCAATGAGATTAACCACAAAGGACTATTCACATTACTTTCATGTGCATCAATCATCGGCAGCATAGCCAGCACAAGTCATGGCAAAGCACAGGGGATACCCCCTGTCCAAACCTGTGGCGGCACCCCCGTGAGCGAATCTCAATACTCAGGAGTGAACAACATCCTATACAATACGTACAACAATACCCCATTCAATCTCAGCCTAGCAACCAGCCCGAGCTTAGGCTACCCCCCAGACCCATACACGATCCAACTGAGTAGCCCCAATTTCGACCTGTCAACAAGCGGGAAAGTCAACCAGTGGACTACATTTAACAAAAGACCCGTAAGCAATTGCATAACCCTAACAGCCGATGACGTAGAGATCTCGGCCAAGATTGAATCAGTCGCCAATGGAGCAGGAGGAGAAATCGATTTTCCAGTAACTGGCACAGGAGGACTGGAAATCGATCTGCCTGGCGGAAAACTTTTGATGAGTGGATCTAACACCTATACCGGAATAACTCGCATCACAAATGGATCCCTTGAAGTGAAAGGAACTCTTGATGACGCGTCAAGTGTTATTGTAAGCCCAGGAGCCAAGTATATCGCTTCAAATTCCGACACAATTCGTTCTCTTTCTGGTGGAGGAGATGTAGAGATCAGCGGTAGTGCAATATTGAAAGTTTCAACGCTCAATAACTCATCACAGGAGAAAAACAACGAGTAGCGATACTGACCGGCGGCGGAAATTTTACATATGAGAAGAAGGGTGCAAAATTTGAACATCTCAAAGTTCTTGGCGAGACCAACCTCAGCCTTCTAACTGTTACTGGCGAATCACTAAGCTTGCTGGGCCCCAACAAGCTAGACCAAGCCACGGTCTCCGGCGGAGGCAGCCTGACTTTTGGGATAAATAAGAATGAAATACAGGGAGCATTAAAGGCAGGAGGCAATAGCAGAGTGTTCACAAACGGGTCAATTGCGACTGATTCAATAATTGTCGATACCAATTCCAAAATAATCTTCACCCCCACCATAGCGAGCAGCTCAAACGTAGTCAATGGAATCATCGGCACCACATCCACGAAAACCCTCAACGTCGACGAGACGTCTTCACTGATACTCAACAGACCGGAAACAATCTCTATCTTTGACACGGGAGAGATAAAAGGAAGATTAATCGGCAGAGATGACCCAAACAACCCGCAAATCCCAAGCTACTTTGATGGCTATGGTACCGATGTTGAGCCCGTGACCCTCACGAGCTCATCCTCCAATGCGAGGACCCTAACATTTGCGGGAACCTCCAGCGTTGAACTAAATTCGGTTCATGGAGGCCAAAGCCAGCGAAAGACATCCGATCCCGATCTCGTCATCGACAGGCCAGTAGCAATTAACACCGACCAATTTTCAGTTGGTCGGATTGATTTCGATACCGCCAGAAAGAACAGCAATGGCATCATCAGAATCACAGACAGAGGCATTGCTTCAGGGATAGGAACAATCAAAGGCAACGTCATCAACGATGGCACGGTTTCTCCTGGCAACTCCATCGGCACTCTCACCATTGATGGTAACTACACACAAACGGCAACTGGGAAGCTTGAACTAGAAGTTGGCGCATCGGGCAGCGGCGACTTACTGCAGATCAACAACGGAAAAGTCGTTGATCTTGCCGGCACAGTTCTGATCAAACCCAACGGCTCTGAGCTGCCAACGCCAGGTGCTGTTTACACAGGTATTGCCACAAATCCAGGCGTCGCTTACCCCGGCAGCTCCACTGCCAATGCCGATAGCTCCTCTGTGGTTCTCGGAGCTGGTTATCACTTCGTTCGCGGGCAATCGGCTGATTTTAATCAGCTCAACGGTTCTCCCGCCTATGACCCAACCAAACTGCAGTTCGGTTGGGTTCAAAATGCAGCCACTCCAGGCCCAGGCACAACACCAGGTGGCGCCACAGGTAGCGGTGGCCCAGTGCTCAAAACCGACAGTAAGCACGGGCAAGGCACCATCAATAAAGTTAAGCAAATCGGTGGTGCCATCACCTCCACCATCACCCAAACCACGACGCAAAGCCAGAAGCAGTGCACGGCTAACACCGGTAACAGCGCCGCATGCAATAAAGCGGTGAACTCCGGAGGTAACTCAGGCGCCAGCGCTGCCAGCGCCAACAACATCGCCAAAGCCAAAGCGATTGATGCGGGCATGACATCCGTATTCTCAGCCGCCAACGCTGGCATCACGGGTGGCGAGTCGATCCCTTCTTCCACAGGTGCACCCAGCGGCTACACCACCAATCAAGCCAAGGCCGCACTCGTTAGCCCAGATTTTGTCACCGTTTATTCGGCTTTCTTGCAACTGCCCACCGTTGCCCAGGTCAACCAAGCGCTCCACTCCATCACCGCTGAGCCCTACGCCTCCAT
>CAYXEC010000145.1:0-3032 GCA_964463855.1 uncultured Verrucomicrobiales bacterium
CTGGTGCTGATTTTGTCAAAACCTCAACCGGCTTTGGGCCGGGATCGGCGACTCCCGAAGCTATTGATGTGATGCTCAAAACCGTGGCAGGTAAAATGCAGGTCAAGGCATCCGGGGGCATCCGCACCTGGGACGAGGCCGTTGCCTACCTGGAGCAAGGCGTGGACCGCCTCGGTGTCGGCTCCACGGCCGCGGTACTTGACGGTGCCGAGGCCACAGACGCTTATTGAGCCGCTCTAATTCCTCTTTATGGCCGTCATCGGCGCGATCTGGATGGTCTGTTGATCGATGCTTGCGGGTTGCTTTGCCTGCAGCTTCAAGTTAACCGGCACTCCGTCTTTACCGGTGACGGTCTTATATTCCAGGGTCTTATCCGGCTGGAGCGGGAAGCTTTGCCAGCCGATTTGCTCCGGGGTGAACTTATCCGGCACATCCGCGGCTTGACCGCTTGTCTGGAAAGCGCTCGCAATCGTGAACAGAATCGACCTGCTAATCATACGTCCTGTTATCATCATTTTCATTTCGTGCCGCCCAGGATTTTAGTCAGTCAGCGGCTTGCTGGTGATCAAGCCAATACCTCGACCCTTGTCTCCCACCGCGTTGTAGAACATGTAGTAGGTTTCGTTTTTCGGGTTCCAGACGAGGGAGATTTTGTGGGCATGTTTTTTGTCCAAGCCATTGGGGTGTCCTCCGGCTTTGTAGAGTGGCTCAGGATCGGCAACCCAGTGAATGAGGTCACGGGAGTAGGCCGCCATGATATGGGCGTGGCGGTTAACCCCGAAATAGAACATCACCCAGTGATCGCCATCGCGAAACACCTTGCCGTCCGCACAGAATTTCTCGTCGTAGCCGCCCGGCCGCACACGGAGGACAGGGTTTTGCTTGTAGCGTTTCCAATCCATCAGATCGCTTGAGGTGGCCAGCCCGATTTGCTCGATCCATTCGGGCATCTTCTTGGCATTGTAGAAATTATAGAACCTACCTTCATGCTCCACTAACCAGGGCATATAGATACAGTCTTTCTCCCATTCGCCGACATCGGGTTCATGAATCGAAAGAATATACTCATCCTTGGCACGGCTCCACTTCATGCCGTCCACGCTGGAGGCTACACCTTCATAGCCCGGATCAATCTCATAGCCCCCCTGTTTCGCATAAGCTCCGTAAAGTGACCAGTATTTCCCGTTCCGCTTCTTGAGTGTTCGCGGTGACTTGATGCCGTAGTCTTCGTAGAGATAGGCACCCAGCACCGCGCCCCCATAATCAAAAGAACCTTTCGGCCCGTAGCCCATGGCAAGGCGCATGTTGCCCCAGTTGAGCAGATCATCGCTCTCGGCCACAAACGACTGATAACCTTTGCCGTCAAAGCCGATGAAGGTCATATACCATTTCTTGTTCCCCGGCAGCTGGAAGACCGTGGGCACATCGACCATCTTGACGTCCTCGAAGCCCTTGATCCCCGGCTTGGCAGGAATGATATGGTCGGGATGGTAATGCCAGCCACGAAAAGGGGCCGACCACTTCTCCAGGGTCTGTTGATCGATGCTTGCGGGTTGATTTGCCGTGAGCAGAGATGTTCCTGCCATCAGCATTAGAATGGCAGCTGTGATGATTGTGTTCATTGTGATATTACTTTCTTAGTCTGGTGCTTGGGACGCTTCCCCTCAAGGGGTAAGTGTTTTGAGGTAACGATTACTGGTTCTCCATCGAGGTAGCCAAGTGAGCATAGAAAACGATCCATGCGGATCAGGCTCTCTGCCATGTCCTCCCGACTGACCCAGAGGTTATACCAGCCATGTTCTTTGCCCTCGTAGATGTGCAAGTCGCAGCGGCGGCCGTTTTCCTTCATCAGCCGTTCAAAGCGTTTGGCAGTCTCTACCGGTATATAGGTGTCCTCGGTTCCCAGCAGCACCATCGCTGGTGGAGTCTGGGCATCAATGTGATCAATGGGGGAAATTTCTTTCCAGTAGGGCTGTACTAGTTTGTGCATGAAGCCCTCCGGGCCATTGTCAAAGACGGGGTTAAAAAGCAGGAGTGCCTTGGGAATACAGCTCACTGAGGTGTCTTCGCCCTCTTCATCAAAGGTAGGTAATGAAGCGGTTGCCGCGGCAATATGCCCGCCGGCCGATCCACCACCAGCCACGATCCGGTCGGGATCGATGCCCAACTTGGCGGCATGAGTCTTGACCCAGCGCATGGCAGACTTGCCGTCCTTAACGCACTCCCTTGGCGAAGTGCCAAAGCGATTGATAGTCCGGTATTCCACCGAGATGCCCACCATGCCACGCAAAGCAACATAGCGGCTCTGGGGATAATAATGATCCGGCCCGCCGCCATGCCATCCGCCCCCGTGGAAAAAGACCGCCGCTGGTCGTTGATCAGATGCCTGCCATCCTTCTGGGAGAAAAACCTGTAGCTTAAGTTTAACAGCTGCTCCGTCTTTTCCAGTGACCGTCTTATACTCCAGGGTCTTGTCCGGCTTGAGTGGAAAACACTGCCAGCCGATCTGCTCCGGTGTGATCTTTTGATCGAGGCCTGTGCGCTCCTTAAGCTTGAGTGCTTCAATCGCAGCGAACCAGCGGTCCGCCATGAGATCATACTCTTTATTGAAGGGGTGATTGAAGTTGTTAGAGTGCATACCTGCAGCGACTGGGGACCCGTAGTCTTTAGGGTCTGTGAGGAACAGTGAATACATGTCAACCGTGCTGAGCTTGTGCCCTTTGTTCGCGAACTCGGGAACAAGGGTGTCGCGAATGTAGACGTTGTAATCATAGACCAGCTTGTTCTTGTCCACCTGAGTATCCACGTAGGGTGTAATCTGTGCTACAATCAGATGGGCATCGGGTTGATCAGTCACGATGGTTTCCACCAGCCCGCGGATTCTGGCCGGGCTATCCTTGCTGATACCGTTGATACCAATCATGAGCAAAATGAGGTCGGGGTTGCTTTTGGACACCCAGCCCTTGAGGGCGCCGATCGGTGCCCCGCCTCCGCCCTGATGATGGTCAGCCCCAAGATCGCGCAGATCAAAC
>CAYXEC010000146.1:0-2953 GCA_964463855.1 uncultured Verrucomicrobiales bacterium
ATTGTGCCTTTGTGGGTCTCAAGGCTTTTGAGCAGGGACAAGCTTTCTGTCATTGTGGCTCTGGCGCAACGCAGCAATGCAGGTGCTACCCCTTTTAACCCGGATGGAAAATCAGTGTATGACATTCAAAAGGCCGTGCGTACGGGGCAATGGGCAAAAGATGATGCCATTGATCATGCTCAGTCGATGGCTTCGAAGGTGGTCCTTCCGGATGGCACAGATCCCACATACACGCAGAAAAAGGATGAGCGTGATGAGTGGAAGCAGCTGGCCAGAGATTTGCAGAAGACCTCTGTACTTGTTGAGAGCAGGCGTGAGGATGAGACCAACAGTTCCGCGCTGCTGTATTTATTGGCCATGCTTTCGGAGCGGATTTGCCGTGACGCCAGCAAGGTGAAAGATGATATATGCCTGCCCGCAGGTGATGATGATGCGACGCAGAGCAAGTCCAAGCAGATGATGGCTTCTCTTCAGCGTCCCAAATCACTGGAGCAGATGGTCAGATTGCTGAACATGTGGATTCTGCTGTGCCAGGCGACATCGGTGGCACCGTGTTTGACCTTGTCAGCATTCGTGGACGAGGTTGCATTCCACCCCATGGCTGAAAAACAATATGATTGGCCGGTTGCCTTTGAGATCATTGTGCAGTACCTGATGCATGTGGAAGCATCAGCCGGCGAGCTGCAGATTGGCAACGTGCGAAGCAAGATGGGTGGCATCGATGCTGTACGCAAGGCCGCAGAGGCCAAGGCCAAAGATGTCTACGACGCAGCCTTTTTTCGTTCGCACGGGGGGAACCCAGGGACGAGTGCGCTTGGTGGCCAGGTT
This sequence comes from uncultured Verrucomicrobiales bacterium, assembly GCA_964463855.1. Taxonomy (GTDB): domain Bacteria; phylum Verrucomicrobiota; class Verrucomicrobiia; order Verrucomicrobiales; family Akkermansiaceae; genus Oceaniferula. The sequence goes on from CAYXEC010000146.1 coordinate 829, forward strand.
GCAGAGAAGGATATTTCTGGCAATAAGAAATCTTCTAGGGGCTGTGCCTGCTTTAATTTGGGTACCAAGCATGGCCCAAATGTTTTGGAGTCCCCGCGCAAATGCAAATTTCGGCATGCGTGCGACAAGGAGCTCGAAGAGAAGGACGAGCAGGGGCGCTGGAAGCATTGCCTCAATAGTGCTGGTACTCCTGGGCACAAGCGCGGTGAATGCGACAATCCAAACAAGCGCAAGTGAGTTGGCGCACAGCACTGGAGCAGGGGCCTTGGATGATTTGTTCAGATTGCAGCGATTGGTGGAGACCGAGAATGCGTGTGCTCTTCCAGGGTGCACGATCAAATATGATTCGTTCTTGACTTGCATGCGCAGGGCTGTGTCGCGTGGGTATGTGCATACGAGGCATGCTGAATTTGTGGAGCGTGGCCTCAGGTATGGGTTTGATTGTGGTGTGCAACGAGAGCAATTGTATGGCAAGCGCGTGTTCTCGAATTACAAATCGGCGGAGGATGCTCGCTCGTCTGTGACCAAGGCTATTCAGTCGCGGTTGAAGAAGGGCAAGACCTTGGCATTGGGTGCGTGGAGTGTTGTGGAAGCTGCCTTGAAGGCAGCAGGGGTTGATACTTACTTTTTGTTCCCGATGGGTGCAGTTGCGAAGAAGGACTCTCCTGATCCAACCAATCCCATCATGCGGCCTACAGATGACCATCGCAAGACCGGTCTCAACAAGGCGACGTGCATGGAACATTTGCGGTATGCCTTGAAGACCTATGCTGAAGTGGCGTGGTTGCTCAAGCAAGATTACTTCATGTATGTTTCGGACGTGGAGGATGCTTTCTTGCTTTTGCCGCTCGCCCCGTGGCTGTGGTTCTTCATGTTGTTTCGTTTTTATTTAAACGACGACGATGATCAGCAAACTACGTGTGTGCATTTGTTTGGGGATTTTGGGACGAGTGGTATGCCGGGAACCTTCTACATCTTTTTTGTGAAGGTTGTGGTACAGATGGGCAGGAGCGAGATGGTGCTCACTCTTCCGATTGCGATCTATGTCGACGATTGTGGGATCATTGGCCCTGTCAAGCCGGAGCTGGATACAGAGGTCAGTGGCTTTCAGTCGTGGGCGGCTGAGACGACTGGGGTGACGTTCAAATGGTCCAAGGATCGCAAGGGCGCCCAGGACAATCATATGATCGGTTTTATCTGGGATTCCCGCAGCCTCACGCGCTCGTTGGAGGAGGTGAAGCTGCACGGGTATCTTGCGGATCTGTTGCGCTGTGGCGAGTCCCCCACCCTCACTTTGCGTGACCGGCAGGAGATGGCCGGAAAAATGGAACGCGGTGTGATGGTTTTGCCGCCGGGCGCACGGTGCTTCTTGGCGAATTGCTTTGCGATGATGGCCAAGCTGATCCATGGCGGGCAGCGGAGGCGGACGTCGAGGGCAGAGCGCCAAGACTATTTGTTGGTGCATGACTTGCTGTGTTTTTGCCAGGGCCGTGGTTACTATTCGTACGACGGTTTTGCGCAGGGCCCCAGCGGGTTGGGCGATGCCAGCAAGAGCCGAAAGTTCACGGGCGGTGGGTACGTCGTGTCTGACGGCTTCTACGACTTTTTTGAATACGGATCTGCAGCCAGCCGGAACGTCATCGATGCATTGGAGGGCGATGTCGTGCGCAGGGCGGTGGCCGAGCGCAGCTCGGGCTGGCAGGGCAAGATCATTTCTTGGGGCATCGATAACAGTGCGTATCAATTGTCAATGGCCAAAGGCCGATCGAAGGCGACACGGCTCAATGACATCTGCCGTGACATCTTCTATTTGCAATTGAAGGCGGGCTGTGTCGTGTCCACCTACTGGCTCGCTTCTGAGGATAACTTGTTGCCTGACCACCTTTCCCGCTCCGCAGATGAGGGGCACGGCGAGGCGGCGTTTTTGGCGGCAACGGAGGCCTTGGGCGAGTTCTTGGCGCCGGGGGCGGTCCTCCAGCGTCACACTGCCGCGGAAGGTAGCTATCGGATAGCTATATCTGATAGACGGGGTGCTATCAGGAGCTATCAGAGCACCTGGTAGCATTTGTGTAGCTATCCCCGAGCTATTCCTCTGATAGCTCGAGCTATCCATGGATAGCTACAT
>CAYXEC010000147.1:0-2874 GCA_964463855.1 uncultured Verrucomicrobiales bacterium
GACATCAACTTCACCGCTACCATGCAAGCCTGCCAAGTCTTTGGTGAGCATTTCATCGATCGTGGTGAGCCCGCCTCCATCATCAACCTGGGATCCATCTCTGGCCTCAACCCCTTGTCGCGGGTCTTCACCTACTCCGCCACCAAGGCTGCCGTGCACAACCTCTCACGCAACCTCGCCCGCGAGTGGGCGGAGCATGGGATCCGGGTCAACACCCTGGTCCCGGGCTTTTTCCCGGCTGAACAAAACCGCAAGGTCCTTGATGAATCGCGCGTAAGTTCCATATTGGAGAAGACTCCGGCCAAACGCTTCGGCAAGCCCGAGGAACTCATCGGCGCCACCCTCCTGCTCGCATCGCATAAAGCCGGCAGCTTCATTACTGGACACGAGATGATCGTCGACGGTGGCTTCAATGCCATGAGCATCTAACAACAACCCATCATGGATCAACTGACAAAAATCCTTTCCCTGTTCATACTCTGCCCCTGTGTCATGGCGCAGGGCAAGGCTGCGGCTAAACAACCCGCCCCCTCCGCTCCCATCGCCACTGTTGGCTACGACGTCCACCCCGGCGGCACCTTGGAAAAACCCCTGATCCTGCGCACCTATGTGCCCGACCCCGGCCTTGAGGATGCTGTGCTCGGCAACCACGGCAAGGCGGCCCCCAGCCCCAAGTATTCACCCCGTTCGGGCAAGGACACCAAGGGCACCTACCAACCTATCGACGGCATACCCGCCGCTATCGCCGTCAACCACGGCCGTGAGCTCTCCTACGTCTGGGACACCACCGAGTGCCGCCTGCTCTACGCCTGGAAAGACGGTTTCCTGGACATGGCACCCTACTGGGGAGGAGGCGAGCGTGGCAATCGCACGGGTTTTGGCTATGTGCCCAAGCTTGACGGTGTGCTCACCTATATGACCAAGGGTTATCACCCCATTCACATCAACGGCAAACCCGTCGGCATGCCCAAATACCTCGGCCACACACGCAAAAACCACCTGCCCACCTTTCGCTGGAGTGCTAACAACGCTGTGATCAGTACAGCCATCACCACCATTCCGGAAAGTGCCGATGGCTCACTACGCGTCGAATACCGTGCCGAGGGAGATGCCAAGCTGAGCTACAAAGCCTCCACCATGCACCAGGTTGAGCAAAAGGCCGCCAATCATCTCATTGTCACCATCCAGCCGGACCCGGCCGTGGCCCAATTCAGCAAAAAGAAAGAGCAGGAGTTCAAAGGCGTCACCTTCGCACGCGGCGAACACCTCTTCACCGCATACTCCTGTGCCACCTGCCACTCCACCGACGGCAGCGAAAACCATGGCCCCACCATGCAAGGACTCTTCGGCAGCAAACGCGCTTTCGGCGAGAAGGAAATCACTGCTGATGACAACTACCTCTACGAGTCCATCGCCAAGCCCAACGCCCAAATCGCTCCGGGTTACCAGGCCAACTTCATGCCGCAGTTTCCCATGAACAAGGACGAGATCAACTCGCTGGTGCTCTACATCAAATCATTCTCAAAAATCCATGACTAATCCGCACCACTCTTCCCTGCGCAGTCTTGCCATCGTCCTGCTCGGCTGCCTGCCAGCGCACGCCTATCTCAAGGTCGAAACCATTCCCCTGCCCGGGGACACTGCACCCGAGGTGGGGGCGCTCGCCTTTGACCCGGACGGCAATTTCTACGTCGCCACCCGGCGCAACGACATTTTTTTGTTAGATGCCGAAGACTTGAAAGCCTACAACGGCCGAGAGCTCGCAGGGCAAGTTCCCAACTGGAAGCTCTTCGCCTCCGGCTTTCACAACGCGCTGGGCATGGAGGCTCCCGCACCCGGCCACCTGCTCGTCACCCAGATGGCTGAGTTCACCGAGGTCATTGACACCGACGGCGACGGCAGTGCCGACACCTACAACAACCTCAACAACGAGATCGGTCTCAGTGGCAACTACCATGAAACCAACGGCCTCTGCCCGGACGGCGAGGGGGGTTATTTTATTGCCGCGGGCACCGCCTCCCACAACGGCCCCACCTTCTGGAAAACCCTTGGCAAGTATTCCAAGACCGGGCGCCGCGGCCGCAACTACTCCGCCGTGCAATGGAAAGGCTGGGTGATGCATTACAAAGATGGTGAGCTCACTCCCTATGCCAGTGGATTCCGCATGCACAATGGCATCCTCCGCGATTCCAAGGGCCGGCTCTGGTGCGGTGACAACCAGGGGGACTTCCGCGCCACCTCGCCACTCTACCTCGTTGAGAAAGGCAACTTCTATGGCCACCCCTCCGCTCTCGTCTGGGACAAGGATTTCCCCAGGGATCAGGACCCACTCAATCTTCCCCAGAAAAAACTCGACGCCATGCGCACCCCGGCAGCTGTGCTTCTGCCTCATGCGGAAATGAACCGCTCCTGTGCCGAGCCCGCGGAAATCCCGGCGGCTTTTGGCATCTTCCCGGGACAGCTCATCATCGCCGACAACGCCGGCGATCGCATTTCGCGCATCATGCTCGACGAAGTAGGGGGCAAACTACAAGGCAGCTGTACTCATTTCATCAACGGCTCGGGACTCAGGACTGGCAACAATCGCCTTGAGTGGTCACCCGATGGCAAGCAGCTCTACGTCGGCCAGACCGTGCGCGGCTGGGGCAAACCCTCCGAGGGCATCCAGCGGCTGAGCTTCACCGGCAAGACCCCCTTTGACGTGGAGCAGATCAAACTCACCAAAACCAGTTTCGAACTGACCACCACTTTACCCGTGGCCAAACCCAGCGATGCCAAAATCACCGTCACCTCCTTCCACTACCAGGACAGTCACCAGTATGGGGGCGGCAAGCTCGACCAGAAACAAGTTCCGGTAACCCAAGCCAAACAAAC
>CAYXEC010000148.1:0-2852 GCA_964463855.1 uncultured Verrucomicrobiales bacterium
CAACGTCGATGGCCGCGTTGTGCTCTATGCCGATCGCACCACCGGCTCGATGGAGCGGGCGCTGGCCGAAACCAACCGCCGCCGCGAAAAGCAGGTGGCCTACAACCTCGCCAACGGCATCCTGTTCTGCTTCCTCGCCGGGGCCATGATCACTGTCTCGGCAACTGCCGTGGGCATTCCCTTCGACATGCCGATGCCCGCGCTCGAGGACGTCTACCCCAACAGCACCTCCTTCGTGCTCATTGTGCTGGCGGTGGGTGCGGTCATTGCCGTGGTTGCCGCCCTTGGTTACGAAACGGTGGCCAAGTTCGCCAACATCGCCTCACCCTGGATGGTGCTCGTGTTCCTCGCCTGTGGCCTGGTCGCCCTCAAGCAACTCGGCGTGTCTGACTGGGAGGGGCTGGAAGCCGTCTGGAGCCAGTCCATCCTGACGGCACAAGGCGGATCCTCTGAGTCCAGCATGGGCTTCTGGAGTGTGATGTTCTTTGCCTGGTTCTGCAACGCGGCAATGCACGTGGGCATGGCAGACCTCTCCGTGTTCCGCTTCGCTAAAAAAGCCTCCTACGGCTGGGCGAGCTCAGCGGGCATGTATGTCGGCCACTTCATGGCATGGATCGCCGCGGCACTCATGCTCGCTGCCCAGATCAAGATGACGGGCGAGACCAATCCCGTTCCCGGCCCCATGGCCAATAATGTGGTCGGCCTTGCCGGAATCATCTGTGTGATCGTCGCCGGCTGGACCACCGCCAACCCCACCATCTACCGTGCCGGACTCGCCTTCCAGGCCATGATCCCCGGATCAAACCGCTTCTGGGTTACCCTCAGTGCCGGTATCATCGCCACCATCGCCGGTATTTTCCCGGCATTCGCCTGGAAGCTGCTGACCTTCGTCGGCCTCTACGGGACCATCCTCGCCCCCATGGGAGCGGTCATCTTCTTTGACTGGCACTTCCACCGCAAGGGTGATGCCGCCAAGCTGCACAATGCCACTGCCAGCAGCCCCTTCAACCTCGCCGTGCTCTTTGCCTGGCTGCTCCCCGTGGGAGCTGCGGTTTACCTGATCCAGACCCAGGGCATTGCCGCCTGGTTCTTCCCGCTGCCCTGCTGGATCGCCTGCGGCATTCTGTTCCTGATCTTCTCCGGTAAAAAGCACGCCTAAGACCACCTCTCGCAACCATCAACCCAACGATTCCACATCATGAAAACCATTCTCAACATCCTCTCCTGGATCGGCCTGGCACTCACACTTGTGCCTTCCATCCTGCTACTTGCCGGCACCTTGAAAACCGAACAGGTCACCTTGCTCATGACCATCGGCATGGTCATCTGGTTTGTCTCCCGCACCCTGCGTGAGACCCTGTTCCGCCCAACCGAGGTCTCCACCCACGCCGTGGAGCACGACACTCCGCACACGCTCTAAGAACTCGAACTCTCAACTTTGCCGTAGGCACCCCGACATAGTCGGCGGGAACTCTGAACTCGAACTCGAAACTCGAACTTAGAACTCTACAATGATCAGCGCCTTCTTCGGAGTCATTCTGCACTGGATCGGCGGACTTGCCGCCGGTTCGTTTTACGTGCCCTTTAAAAAAGTCCGCAACTGGTCCTGGGAGACCTACTGGCTGACCAACGGCATGGTCTCCTGGCTGCTTGCTCCCACCATCTTTGCCCTGATTCTGACCACCGCCCCCTTTGAGGCGATCAAGGCCACGGACTCCGAGACCCTGCGCAACACCTACCTCGGCGGTCTCTGCTGGGGCGTGGGAGGCCTCACCTTCGGCCTCTCGATCCGCTATCTGGGGGTTGGCCTGGGCAACGCCATTGCCCTGGGCTTCTGTACGGTGTTTGGCACGCTCATACCCCCGATCCGGAAAGGGACCTTCATTTCCGACATCTGGACACCCACGGATGGTAAAATTGTCCTGCTGGGGGTTCTGGTCGCGGTCATTGGCATTGCCATCGCCGGCCGCGCTGGCATGGAAAAGGAAAGAGGCCTCAGTGAGGTAGAAAAGCGAAAGACCATCCAGGAGTTCAACTTCCCCAAGGGGGTCATGATCGCCACCTTTGCCGGCATCATGAGCGCCTTCATGGCCTTTGCCATTGATGCAGGCGAACCCATCGGCAAACAGTCCATCGAGCAGGGAACCATCTCCCACTGGTCGGGCCTGCCCATCCTGATCATCGTCATGGCTGGTGGGCTCACCACCAACTTCCTCTGGTGCATCTTCCTGCACCTGAAGAACAAATCCGGCTACGAGTATCTTTCTCTCTACAATCGTGAGATCGAATCCCCCGACGATGACATACCCCTCAGCTCCAACTTCCTCTTCAGCGGCATGGCCGGGCTGATATGGTACCTGCAGTTCTTCTTCTACACCATCGCCCACAACAACATGGGGGACTTCAAATTCTCCAGCTGGACCCTGCACATGGCATCCATCATTGTCTTTAGCTCGCTCTGGGGTTTGAAGCTTGGCGAGTGGAAAGGCTCGTCGGAAAAATCGCGCAAGCTGCTCTACACCGCGCTCGGCACCCTGATTCTCTCCACGGTGATCATCGGTGTTGCTGCCTACATCAAAGGTTCCAGTGGCGGGCACTAACAGCGAACCAATCACGATCATGAAAACAGGCATCTTCTCCATCGGCCTCGACACCTACTGGCCCCAGTTTGACGGCCTGCTCGACAACCTGCTCGGCTACCACGGCGAGATCCGTGACCGCATCGCCACCATGGGCACGGACATCGTCGATGCCGGCATGGTGGACTCCCCGGAAAAAGCCCGCGAGGCAGCGGACCAGTTCAAGACCGAGGATGTGGACATCATCTTCCTCTTTATCTCCACCTACGCGCT
>CAYXEC010000149.1:0-2505 GCA_964463855.1 uncultured Verrucomicrobiales bacterium
AGGCTACGCCGGTCATCAAATCAGCCAAGGCATCTCCGGATGGCAAGACCGTCCGCCTGGTGGTCGAGGGGCTGGTCAAAGGCCATGTGCACCACCTTGCAAGCTCAGGGCTACGTTCAGCGAGTGGCCGGGAACTCTGGCACCCGGATGCCTATTACACGCTCAACGAAATTCCTGAGTAATGGAAATTTCGGGCACGCGTCACTGATAATGGTGACTGGAAATTCAGGAAAAAAATGATAGTTTTCCTGCGTTGAGGAGTATGTTATAGCGTTAACCTCGATGATTTCGACGATTTCCATGATTTCCATGACGCGTATCCAGCTGATCTTCAATCGCTTAAATTCATTACGGCATTTGCCTGCGATCCTGTTTCTCGTCTCCATGGCACTGGTCTCCTGCGGTGACAAGGCGAGCCAGCAAGAGGAGGCCGAAGCCAGTGCAGATGAGGCATCCGATCAGGAGCAAGAAAAGGTGGTGGTCAAGGAGGACAACTCGCCCCTGCCGGAGACGGTGACTTTCAACAGCCATATCCAGCCGGTCATTTCCGAGAAGTGTTACCACTGCCACGGGCCGGACTCCAGCACCCGTGAGCCCAAGAAACTGCCGCTGCGCATTGACCGCGAGGAATTTGCCTTCGAGCCGCGTGAGAATGGCAAGCCGGTGATCATCAAGGGCAAGCCAGCCGAATCCTACCTGGTGGAGCTGATTAACTCCGATGATCCCGAGGTCAGGATGCCACCACCCGAGGCGCATCACACCCTGACCAAACGCGATATTGCCCTGATTGAGAAATGGATTGAACAGGGTGCTGTCTATGAGGAGCACTGGGCATTTATTCCACCGGAAAAGCCGGCTGAACCTGAGACCTCCAACAAGGAATGGGCCTCCAACCCGATTGACCGGTTCGTGCTGGCCCAGATGGAGTCCCATGGACTTGAGCCCAATCCCGAGCAGGCGGCGCACCGTCTGCTGCGGCGCATTCATTTTGATCTCACCGGGTTGCCGCCCACCCCCGAGGAGGTTGCGGCATTTGTCGATGCCCATGCCGAGGATCCACTCAAAGCCATCAACGGGGTGCTCGACAAGCTCTTCAAGTCGCCCAATTACGGTGAAGAGCAGGGTAGGCTATGGCTCGATGTTGCGCGCTATGCGGATACGCACGGCATCCACATCGACAACTACCGGGACATCTGGCCCTACCGGGACTGGGTCGTGCAGGCCTTCAACGACAACATGCCTTTTGACCGGTTTACCATCGAGCAGCTGGGCGGTGACCTGCTTCCCTCTCCGACCCTTGAGCAAAAGCTTGCTACCGGGTTTAACCGCTGCCTGCCGACCACGGGCGAGGGGGGCTCCATTGCCGAGGAGGTGTATGCCATGTATGCCACTGAGCGGGTGAGCACCACCTTCGGTGTCTGGCAAGGGCTTACCGTGGCCTGTGCCGAGTGCCATGACCACAAGTTCGACCCCGTGTCACAGAAGGAGTTCTACCAAATTTCCGCCTTTTTCCGTAACACCACCATGTCCGCGCTCGATCGCAATCAGAGCAATCACCCTCCGAGTATCTTTGTCGCGCGCCCGGCAGACAGGCCGCGTTACAACGCTATCAACAAGGAGGTGGGGGAGCTCAACAAGGCGGTGCAGGTGGGCAAGGCCAAGCGTGATCAGCAGCGCAATGCGGAGTATCAGGCCTGGCTTGCCCAGCTCAAAAACCCGACCCCTCCGGGTGACGAGCTACCAGTACCCGGGCAGGAACTCCATTTGCCGCTGATCAACCCGACCAATAACCTCCTTGAGGGAACCGCAAGGCAGGCACCCATTGCCATCAATACCGAAATCCGCACCATGCCCGGGATTTTTGGTCATGCCTTGGAGATAGGTGACCGGCCTGCGGTAGAGATAGGTGACTATGCCAACTATGATGGCAAGCACGGTTTCTCCTACGGAGGCTACATATATCTGGAGGATAAACCCCACGGGGCGATCATTGCTAGAATGGACGCCAATGACAATTACCAGGGATGGGATTTATGGGTTGAGAATGGGCAGATTGGCGCGCATGTCATCGAGCGTTGGCCAGAGATTGCAGTCAAGGCCGTGAGCAAGGAGCCGATCAAACCCAAGCAGTGGCATCATGTGATGGTTGTCTACGATCCAGCCAATGCCAAAAACAGCCTGACCCTGTATCTGGATGGTAAGCCGACACCCCTGACCTATGTCCGCAACAATCCCGGCAAGGACATCCGCACACTGGTGCCCTTGTCCCTTGGATCACGTGCTGCGAACGATTCCACTTTGCGTGGCAAGCTCGCAGCCCAGGAGCTGCACATCATCAGCCGGCCACTCAAGCAAAGAGAGGTGCAGGATCTTGCCTTCAAAAGCATGAAGAGAGGTTTGCAACATGCGCCCACTAGCAAGCTATTGCTCACAGCCCTGAGACAGCAGTTTGACATTCAGCAGCCGGCCAAGCCAACTGCCGAGCAGCAGCGCATTGCCCAACTC
>CAYXEC010000149.1:2515-2822 GCA_964463855.1 uncultured Verrucomicrobiales bacterium
CAACTCGACAAGGAGAAAAAAGAAATCGAGGGGCGGGGGTCTCATTCCCTGATCATGGATGATAACACCAACAGCAAGCCTTTCGCGCACATCCTGGACCGGGGCGACTACGCCTCCAAGCTCGAGAAGGTATTTCCAGCAGTACCCGCCGTTTTGGCCGGCAAAGATGCCCAACCCACCAACAACCGGCTGGATCTGGCCAAGTGGCTGGTCAAGGCGGACAATCCGCTGACCGCCAGGGTGACCATGAACAGGCACTGGCACTATCTGTTCGGGCGGGGCATTGTCGAGACCGTCGAGGACTGTG
>CAYXEC010000150.1:0-2787 GCA_964463855.1 uncultured Verrucomicrobiales bacterium
CAATATGGAATGGTCCGTCAAACAGTCCCACAACCCACAGCAGGAAATCTCCCAGGCAAATCATCCGATGATCAGGTTGTTCGACGTCATAGGGCATACCATCGCCGGTAGTCCGCAGTCGCACCTGATCCACGCATCCTCATGGCAGCCATGCAGCCCGCAAGCCGTGACCAACTTTAGCGCCGTTGGCTACTACTTTGGCCGGGAACTACAACAGCAAAGTGGCGTCCCGATCGGTTTGCTCGGAACCAACTGGGGCGGCACCCGTGTTGAGCCCTGGACCCCGCCAGTGGGATTCCGCAAGCAGCCTGAACTGGCTAACCTTTCAAAAAATGTCGACGCCCAGTTGATCACCACTCCCTCTGGAAAGGCAGCGTGGTCAAGCTTCGCCCAGCAGGCCGGTCAATGGGCCGCCACTGTCAAACAACGCGTTGCAGAAGGCCGGAGCATTCCGCCCGCACCCCAGAGTCCGGGACCTAAAAATCACAATGAACCCTGCTCGATCTACAACGCCATGGTGCATCCCCTGGTCGGCTATGGAGTGCGCGGCGCAATTTGGTATCAGGGGGAATCGAACTCAGGCGAGGGCATTCAATACCTTCCCAAGCTAAAAGCACTCGTGGAGGGCTGGCGTGAGATCTGGCAACAGCCCGCGGATTTTCCCTTTTACTTCTATGTGGTCAAGCTGGCCCAGTTTCACCAGCACAATACCAACCCCGAGGGAGGTGATGGCTTTGCCCGTATCCGCGTGGCCCAGGATCGCATCCAGGAACTCCCGCACACAGGAGTCGCCTCCGCCATCGATATCGGTCACCCTAGTGACATCCACCCGAAAAACAAACAAGACGTTGGCAAGCGACTCGCTCTTTGGGCTCTGCGTGACGTATACGGCAAGAAAAACACCGTGGTCTCTGGCCCGACTTTCAAGGAGATGAAGGTTGAAGGCAGCACCGCGACCATACACTATAACCACATTGGTGGTGGCTTGATGGTGGCCAAGAAGAAAGATCCTTTTCAACCGGTGCTTGCTACTCCTGATGTCCAACTGGCCAGCTTCGCCATCTGTGGTGCTGACCGGAAATGGCACTGGGCGGATGCGGTCATCGAAGGGAACACGGTGAAGCTCAGCTCTCCTGCCGTGCCCGCTCCTGTGGCAGTGCGCTATGCCTACCGCGGCAACCCGGTCAACGCGAACCTCTACAACAAAGAGGGTCTGCCCGCGATTCCCTTCCGCACGGACCAGTGGAATCCCTGACCAACTGAACCAGGCACCAGCATCGTTTATTGGCTGGGCGCGCTGAAGGCGTAAGACCCTGAGTTGACTTCCAGCAACACGCGGTCCGCCTCCTCGCGCAGAACGCGCACGCCGGCAGAACCTGCCAATGGTGTGCCTGATTCGGTCACACTGGCTGCGTTCTTCGCGGGTATATACACAGCAGCCGTGGTATTGGCCGGCACGGTGATGTCCCAGCTGAATTGACCATTTGCGACTTTCCAGTCACTGCTGATGCGGCCGTTGAAGGAATCGTAATGCCCTCTCGCCCAGGTAATGCCCTCGCCAAACTCAGGCTTCATGATGATTTTCTTGAACCCGGCGCCATCGCTTTCAATGCCAAGCATACTACGAAACATCCACTCACCACAGGCACCCAGGGAGTAGTGGTTGAAGGAGTTCATCTTCACATCACCAAAGCCCCGGTCCTTGCTATAGCTGTTCCAACGCTCCCAGATAGTGGTGGCACCCTGGTCGATGGAATAGCCCCAGCTGGGATAGGTCGTGTTCTGGATGATGCGATAAGCAAGGTCACTACGCCCCATGTCGGTGAGGGTAGGCAGCAGAATGGGGATTCCGAGAAATCCCGAGGAAAGATGGTAGTTATCCTTCTTGATCCGGGCAACGAGATGCTCCTCAGCTTGCTTGCGCTGGGCATCGCTAAGCAGGTCAAAAGAGAGGGCCATGCAGTAGGCTGTTTGCAGGTCACTCTCAATCTTGCCATCAGCTTTGACAAAGCTCTTCTGGAAGTGGGCGCGGATATCCTGAAAGCGATGGTTGTATTTGGTGGCATCATCCAGCTTGCCAAGGGCCGCTGCCATGTCCGCCATCAGGCTGGTGGTGTAGGCATGGTAAGCGGCAGAAATCAACTCCCCGGGAGGACGCCCTGCGGGAGCAAGCCAATCACCCCAGGTGTGCGCTGTCCTGCCGCCGAGGCCATCCTTGCCGCAGGCATCCATGTAGCGGACCATGGCATCGTAATTTTTCTCAATGATACGGGTGTCCCCATAAACCTTCCATATCGTCCATGGGCAGATGATGCCGGCACAAGCCCAGGCGGCTGCACCATGACCGTGGAATACCGGAGCCTGGTTACCGAACAGGCCCTGCCCGTTCTGCGTGTCCATCAGGTCCACCATCCACTTGGTGAAGTAAGCGGCCACATCCTGGTTGTAGCATCCCGTTCGGATAAAGACCTGGGTGTCACCCGTCCAGCCAAGGCGCTCGTCGCGCTGCGGGCAATCGGTGGGCACTTCCAGATAGTTGGAGCGCTGGCCCCAGACGATATTGCTGTAGATCTGGTTCACCATGGGGTTGGAGCATTCAAAGGCACTCGCCTCGGGGGAATCCGAGTAGAGCACAATGCCCGTGATGGCATCCGCAGCGGGCTTTTCCCTGAGGCCCGTGACCTGCACGTAGCGGAAGCCGTGGAAGGTGAATTTTGGCTCCCAGATTTCTTCCCCGCCTCCTTTGAGGAAGTAGGTGTCCACTGCGCGTGTGGAGCGCAGGTTGAT
>CAYXEC010000151.1:0-2774 GCA_964463855.1 uncultured Verrucomicrobiales bacterium
GGTCTTGCCTCGCTCAAAAGTGATCGCGTGCACCTTGCCCTCACGACTGACTTCCGCCTTGAACCAGTCTGAGAGAGCGTTCACACACTTAGCCCCCACACCATGCAGACCCCCGGAGTATTTGTAGGCGCCCTGGCCAAACTTGCCACCGGCGTGCAGACTGGTGAGCACAAGCTCCACAGCAGGGATGCCAAACTTCGGATGCACCTCAACAGGAATGCCGCGACCATCGTCAGAGATGGATACCGAGCCATCGACGTGCAGGCCGATTTTAATAATGGAGCAGTAGCCGGCGAGATGCTCATCAATCGAGTTGTCAAGCACCTCGAACACGCAATGGTGCAAGCCCCGTATATCAGGGTCCCCGATATACATGCCAGGGCGCTTGCGAACCGCCTCCAGACCCTCTAATTTGTCGATCTGTGAGGCTCCGTATTCCTGAGCGTCTGAAACATTGGTCTCTGCGTTCTCTGCTGCGTTTTTGGGGGCGTTTTCGGGCTCTTCGGAAATATCTGACATGGGCAAAGCCAATGTCCAAAATTTCGACGCTAGAGACAAGTTTCTTTCGTCTCTTTAGGCAGTTTTTTTTGCCGGAAAACGGCTGGCAGACGAAGCCCTCGCGCAAGGCCGGCGAGGACGGGTGGAAATACCCCCCGCAATTAACCCTCCATGGTCATGTAATAATAAATCCCGAGAGCAACACACACAACCAAAAGCGTGATCAGCAGGATGATGAGAAGAGTTTTTACATCATTTGACTGGACCTGGGGCTGCGAAACAGAGGTCTGCGAGACAGGCGTCTTGGAGGCAACTTGGCGCGAGCCGGGCGAGCGCACTGGGCTCGCGGCCACAGCGGGCACTTGCACACCCCGCCCCCTCATTCGTTGCCGCTGATCAGAAGCAGGTGCCGACGGCGGCACTGGCTCATCATGCTTTCTGGAGACGTCCCTGGGTTTAACAACCACCGGCGGAGCGGCTTTCGCCACCAGGCTGGTGGCGGCAGCAATGGGCGGGGCAATGATGATTTCCCCACAGGAGGGACAGGGCCCCTCCTTGCCGGCAAGAGATGGGTCCACGACCAAACGGGTTTCACAGCTGGGGCAACCAAAGCGCAGCATGTTTTTTTCTGATGATTCAGACATGATCTATAAATGATAATCGCAATTCTAGGGCTCTGGACCCTATATTCCAAGCAGATTTCTCTGCCACTCCAACAGGGATTGCTCAGCCCCCTCATGCCTACCCGCCAGCGCCTCAAGATTCGCGCGTGGGGCAATCAGGGAGCCCTCGAGGTCCAGCTCCCCGGCGACCTTGTCACGCTTAGCAATCAGGGCCTCCAGGCGCTCCTCAAACTGCGGCTCCTTGCTGCGGCGTTTCCCGCGCACGCGCTGCGGCATGTCCTCCTCTGCAACGGCCTCTGCGTGCGCGACTGCCTTGTGAAAATTCCTCACCCGTCCGGGGCGATAATGGCGGGGCAAATGCGGCTTGCTACCTGCCAGAAGATCTCCCACCCAGGTCAGAAGCTGCTTGTTTCCCGCCACCATGAAGGGTGGCCGGTCCCAGGATGCCGCCTCGGCATCCCTCCAAAGCCAGAGCGCGCGCAGATAGTTGAGCCCCTGCGGGGAAAGCTTGCCACTGCCCTTGATGCGCCACCTGTCCTCCCGCTCCTGTTTTTTCTCTGACGCCTTGAGCTGTGCAGCCTCACAGCTCTCGGTGAACCAATCATAGCGTCCCATTTCCTTGAGCTTGGCTACAATTACCTCCGCCATGGGAAGAAGGTAAATCACGTCATTGAGCGCGTATTCCTCCATGACCGGTGTGAGGGGCCGCTTCGCCCAGTCCGCCTTCTGTGAGGTTTTCTGAAGCTGCACGTCCATATAATGAGCCACCAGATCCCCGTAGCCAAATTTCCTGACTCCCAGCAGACGAGCCCCGATCTGGGTGTCATAGACCGTGGTCGGGATGACCCCGAGATGGGTCTTGAGCATATGCATGTCGTAATCAGCACCATGCATCCAGCAGGTCGCATTCTTGAGATAAGCACTCAAGGGACTCAGATCCTCGATCGCCAGGGGGTCAATGAGCGCATGCTGGTCACCGTCACTGAACTGAACCAGGCACAGGCTCTCGCTGTAGCGGTGCAAGCTGTCCGCCTCCGTATCCACAGCACAGAGGTGGGATCCATTGCCTTGCCCGCACGAGCTCAGGAATGACGCCAGCTGTTTCTTGGTATCGATCATATGGTGGTATGCAAAAATGAATAAGCCTGCGAAGCAAGCCCTGTTTCGATGCGCCCTTCAGTAGCTCTATTTGGCCGCTAATGCCACCTCTAAACGACTTCCAGCTCAAATTGGTATCCCGGAGCACATATAGCAGGAGCCCCATCAGCAGCCTGGCGATGGAAAAGCAAAACGGCAAACCCCCACTCGAGAGGATTTGCCGTTGAAGTTTTTACCACTGTGGCCTTAGTCGGACCATCTTCTGCCCTGGGTGATCCTGTGATCAAATCCAGCGATTTGAATCACCGCACTACGTTCATAGAAGGTGCGGTTCTCAGCTACGGTGATTTGAATCACAGCAGAACCTGAGCCCTCGGCAACATCGACGGTGATCCAGTCATACTCGGCAGGAATGTTCACGGACCAATTGTTCACTACACTATTGGGTGATATTTCAATATTCACCGAATAAGTTCCACCGAGAGACTTTCCAAAACTATCTGTCCGGAAGTCCTTTGATAGCGGTGTGACAGAGGCATTCGGGGCGACACCGTC
>CAYXEC010000152.1:0-2760 GCA_964463855.1 uncultured Verrucomicrobiales bacterium
GGAGGTACCCTTCCAATCTGTCCTTGAGGAAGACGCGGTGTACCCCCTCTCCGATGCTCTCGTTGATGAGGAGCGGATAGATGATACATCTCTGGTTCATGTGCCACTGGTCTTGCGCTGCCACTGCGGGGGACCGACGTGCGAGTCGGGCCATGCCTTGTCTGCCTGTGGCCTTCTCGACCTCGTCTCGCAGTTTGTCGCCTGCGTCATCGTCTGTGAAAATGATCTTGGGGTCTACCGGTGGAAAACGGGGCGTGTCAGCATGCGGGAATTTGCTTTGCATTTGCTGGAGCATGTTCCCATCCTTGCTGATTCCTGCGCCGCACAGAATTTGACGAGCTGATGTAAAGCTCCCGCCTTCTGCCTGCTGCTCTGCTCGCTTCACCTTGTCTTTCATACTCGCTTCATGCACGCCGTCCTCGTTGAGAAGGGGTGCTTCGGCGGGGCCGTCAGGGGGGGCGTAGCCTGGTCGAGGTTGGATCGCGCAGGCTTCCGCTGCCTTGTTGTAGAGGTGCTTCCATTCGCCGTCCATGAACTTGGCGCAGTTTGCCTTGATCTTCTTTTTCAGGTCCTTGACATTGACTGGCCTGCCTGGTAGGCTGGGGTTTCGGAGGAGAAGGGCTGGGAGGAGGTGAAATAGCAACCAGAGTTTCTGGTATACTGGGTCCTGCCTGTCCTTCTCAAAGTGCGTCATCAAGCTGAGGGTTGCGCCTACGCAATTTGCGTAGGATGGTCCTGCTTGGTCCTGTTTACCGTGCATTACTTCTCTGGGCAAACGGTCCGGTTGGACCACTGTTTTGCCGGTGGAGATGCACGCTGGTGAAAAGTTTGCGGTTTGTGAACTCACTAGCCATCGAAGTGCCTCGCCTTTTGCAAGGAAGATCGTGTCCGAGGCTGTGACGTTGCCGTTGTTGAGGATTGCGCTGAAGCAGCGCTCTCCTGTGCTGTCTCGATCCCTCGTGACAA
This sequence comes from uncultured Verrucomicrobiales bacterium, assembly GCA_964463855.1. Taxonomy (GTDB): domain Bacteria; phylum Verrucomicrobiota; class Verrucomicrobiia; order Verrucomicrobiales; family Akkermansiaceae; genus Oceaniferula. Next base: position 967 of record CAYXEC010000152.1, read on the forward strand.
TGCTGTCAGGGAATCCCTGGAGGTTAGATGGCTCCGTTAGGAAGGTTCGCACTTTTGTCATGGGTGCGTATCTCCCGTTGTGCGGGCCATCTGCTCTGGTGAGGCCATCGAAAACGATGTCCTTTTCTTGTTCCGTGAGTGGGTCGTCGATCCGCTCATCTGCTGGGCAGAATGCTGCGCCGCCGATGGCCCATTTCACTTGGATTTTTCCAGCGTTGGTCACTTGGGTGACCCTCGCTGCGTGATGGTCGCCATCGACGAGCTGGTCGTTCTTGCCCACGGCGTCCTTGTGGTGCTGTACCCACAACCACTGATCGATTTGAATTGGTGGGTTGGGTTCAGCTTGTTGCTGGCCTTGTTGGCCTTGCTGCCGGGGTGCTGCGTCCGACGGTGCTGGTGGTGAGCGTCCTCGGCGTGGCTGGGGTGTGCTATTGGACTTCCTGAGTTGTCCAGCACGACTCGTTCCCTCGCGGGATCTTTGCTCGGAGCCTATCCCAGTGCTCTGACTCCTCTCCTGCCCCCGGAGCTTGGAGGCCTTGGACCTCGTTGGCTCCGGGTTTTCCCCCTCCTCGACCATGCGGGCAGAAGCTTTGGGCTGCTGTCGCAAGTTTGGTGGTCTGGAGGGGTGAGAGGAGGCGGCGGTTCCCCCCCTGCTGCTCTGACCGAGGTCAGAGCCAGCAGGGGTACTTCCCGTCGTGTTTCGAGCTGACCTTCTGGGAGGTGGCGTCGGCGAGCTGTCCGGTGAGGGAGTCGACTCCAGTCTTGGTTGCTTGCCTCTTGAGACTCGCGCTCTTTCATCCTGGGTAGCGTCGGACATGGCCTTCGGCTGATTCCTCTATCTACCTCGCCATGAAAACCATCAGACCATGATGAACGAACCGAAGGTCTGTACAACGAGGCGGGCCGGAAAATTCAAATCGATCTCCCATGGAAGGTCGAAATCCATTTCGCGGCCCGCGACGGGCCGCGCTCGGGGGGGACAGGGCAAAAAAACCAGGTCATCGGACGCAGAAAGCAAGGATTGGCTGCCGGCAGCAGCAGGAGGTGAGGGCGCCCCCTCCAAGCTTCTCATATTTTCCAGGTTGGAATCGGAGATTCTTCGTTCTGGCGCTGCTGATGCCGAATGCAGCGCCCGTGATCCTTCGGCCGGGATTGTGGGTCAAGATGGTGCGTCATATTGCATATCAAAGGTAATCAAAGCAGACGGAGGTGAATTATGCATGCGTTGCACTGTGTTTGTGCGCGTGAGTGCCTTCGCACGATTACCAGCCAGCCTAGAGCAGGATCACTCATTTTAGAGAAGAATCGTGGGGGACGCTGGTGCTGGCCAACAGACTGACGTTCGATCATGCTGCAGTCAGTAAATCATCCAGGTGGGCAGAGCCTGGGCCGGTTTTTTGACCCAAATGTCCATTTTTATGCCTTTGCACGGCCTATACGGTAGCCAGTCAGCTGACAGGGCAGCGGCTGCGTGTTAATGTTGGGGCAATGCGGCTTGATCTAGGAGACAAGCCGAGGTATTTTTGTCCACAAGACGAAAGGAAACATATTGCGCGGGGTTGGGGGGAGCAGGGGACATGATATCATGCGCGAAGCTCACGGAAAGGACTACATTGTCGTCCTCTGGACAGCAGCAGAGGACGGGGCTCTGCCGTGCATTGATTCTAGATTCTCGACTGTAAAACCCATGCGGAACGGTGATTTTTGTCTTGTTTCTCCTTGATTTTGTGTGCCATCAATACTTGTCTTCTCTTGACAACTTGTGCCTTATGGAACTTTGAGTATGCCCTCTCC
>CAYXEC010000153.1:0-2750 GCA_964463855.1 uncultured Verrucomicrobiales bacterium
CACCACCCTTCAGCGTGAGGCATCCTCGCGCTACGGTTTCTCCGCCAAGCGCACCCTGCAGGTTGCCCAGGCCCTCTACGAGAAATACAAGATGCTCACTTACCCCCGGACGGACTCACGTTATCTTCCTGAGGATTACCTCGGTCAGGTTCATGGTACTGTCAGCTCGATTGCAGAGCAAGGCGGAGAGCTCGGCAAACACGCCAAGCACGCCATCAATGAGAAACTCGTCATTCCGAGCAAGCGCATCTTCAACAATGCTAAAATTTCCGACCACTTCGCCATCATTCCCACCGGGCGCTTCGTCAAACTCGATGAAGCAGCGGCAAAAATCTTTGATCTGGTCACCAAACGCTTCCTCGCTGTTTTTTACCCACACGCCGAGTTTCTCAATACCCGGCGCATCACCCGCATCAGCCATCCTGAGCTTACCGATGCTTTTTTGACGACAGGTAAAATCCTCGTCAAGCCCGGTTGGCTGGCTGTCTACGGCCGAGAGCCTGGGGTTGCGGCCGGCAAGGACGAGCTCTGCTCCGTCTCCGAGGGAGAATCAGCCCAAGTCACCGACATTGAGGTCAAACACGACGAGACCAAGCCGCCCGCTCGCTTCAATGAAGCCACCCTGCTCTCAGCCATGGAGGGTGCAGGCAAACTCATCGATGACGAGGAACTGCGCGAGGCCATGTCAGAGCGCGGCTTGGGTACTCCGGCAACTCGTGCCGCCACTATTGAAGGCCTGCTGCGCCAGAAATACATCGAACGTGAGGGTCGTGAACTTCACGTCACCCGCAGGGGACTCCGGCTCATAGAAATCACTGATGAACTCGGCATTCGCGCCCTGGCCTCGCCATCCATGACCGGAGACTGGGAGAGCAAACTCCGCCAGATGGAACACGGTGAACTCAGCCGTGAAGAGTTCATGAATGGAATCATCCACTTCACCGAAGACATCGTCAACCGGGCCAAAACCTACACTGCGGAGCTCAAAAACAAGACCTTTAACGACCTCGATGCCACCTGCCCCAACTGCCAGGCCAGCAAGCTCAAAACCACCGATGCCACCTATGAGTGTTACGACCCGGAGTGCGGTTTCAGAATGAACAAATATGTCGCCTCGCGCCTGGTGAGCGAGGAGGAAGCGCGCGAGCTTCTTGAAAAGAAATTTGTCGGTCCGCTGGAAGGATTCAAGTCCCGCTTCAACCGCCCCTTTGACGCAGCGCTGGAGCTCAAGCAGGAGCAGAGCAAAACCGGCAAACTCGGAAAATGGAAAGTCGGTTTCGTCTTTGATGACGGGGAAAACGAGCGCGATGAGCTCTCCGAGGACCAAGTCATTGCCAGGGTCACCACCGCCAAGGGCCAGGAGGTCAAAATCTATGAGACAGCCAAGGCTTGGTATGTGCCCGCCATCACCACCAAGGACAGCCCCGAGGGAGTGCGCATTTCACGCACCATCCTTCAGTGTCAGATCCCCCAGGAAGACGGCATCCAGCTCATCGAAAAAGGCAAGACCAGACTCCTGTCTGGATTTATTTCCAAGCGCACCAAACGTGCCTTCGCAGCTTATTTGACCTTTGATCAGGAGAGCGGCAAAGTCTCCTTTGAGTTCGAGCCCCGCAAAGCCGGCAAAAAAGCAGCGGCCAAAAAAGCGGGTAAAAAGCGCTAGGCTCATCGGTTTCTTAGCACACCCTCGGTGTCCACCCTATCCTGACCCAGAATGCCATTGCCATGGCATGGCACTTGCACTTTAGTGGAGGTGCTATGAGTACTACCCACCCCGCACTCAATACCTGGGTCGATAAAATGACCCAGCTCTGTAAACCCGCCGATGTCCGCTGGTGTGATGGTTCCCAGGCCGAGTGGGACGAACTTACCCAGCTTCTCTGTGACAGTGGCACTTTCACCCGCCTCAATCCGGAAAAACGCCCGAATTCCTTCCTCGCACGCTCCTCCCCCGGGGACGTGGCGCGCGTTGAGGACCGCACGTTCATCTGCACGCGCCGTGAGGATCAAGTAGGCCCGACCAACAACTGGGCGGACCAGCGGGAGATGCTCGAAACCATGCACCAGAAGTTCGACGGTTGCATGGTGGGCCGCACCATGTATGTCATCCCCTTCTGCATGGGGCCTATCGACTCCCCTCTGGCCAAGATCGGCGTGCAGATCACCGATTCCGCCTACGTGGTCGTCAACATGCGCATCATGGCCAACATGGGGGCCGAGGTACTCAAGCGCCTTGAGGACGAGAAAAGTGGCGCCGCACCGCGCAAACGCCATGGTCACACCTTCTTCATCCCCTGTGCTCACACCGTGGGCATGCCCCTCACCGAGGGCGTGGAGGACATCCCCTGGCCCTGCAATGATGACAAATACATCTGCCACTTCCCCGAGACCCGCGAAATCTGGTCCTACGGCTCGGGCTACGGCGGTAACGCCCTGCTGGGCAAGAAGTGCCTGGCGCTGCGTATTGCATCCAACATCGCGCGCGAGCACAACTGGATGGCCGAGCACATGCTCATCCTCGGCCTGGAATCCCCCGAGGGAGAAAAAACCTATATTTCCGCCGCCTTCCCCTCAGCCTGCGGCAAGACCAACCTGGCCATGCTCGTTCCCCCCAAGCACTGCGTGGATGCCGGTTGGAAAACCACCATCATCGGCGATGACATCGCCTGGCTGTGGCCACATGAAGACGGCACCCTGCACGCCATCAACCCCGAGAACGGCTACTTTGGCGTCGCCCCCGGGACATCCTA
>CAYXEC010000154.1:0-2743 GCA_964463855.1 uncultured Verrucomicrobiales bacterium
ATAAAAGGGCCCGAGCGGATCCGCCCCCGGCTCGGGTGGCCCGTCATTGTAGGAGTGGATCACATCCCCCTGGTAGGGGTTCTCATGCTGCACCCACTGGGAGCGCACGTAGGGAAGGCTGGCCGCGTTGGCAGGCAGGTTGAACTGCACTACGGTGAGTGTTTTGCGATCCGGGTCATAGCTGCCACAGTAGTCACGGCAGCGCTGGGGCGGGATGCCGATCTTGGAACGGAACTTGCCGTCGACCTTGAAAAACAAGAGCTCGTCTTTGACTTTCAGACGGTCCGGGCCGACCTCGCTGAAGTAGTCCGTGTTCACCGCCTTGTGCTCGCCGGGCTTGAGCGGAATGACGACATTGGTCGACGGCCCGTGCTTATACATGCCAAGCATCCAGATCGATAGCATGCCGCTTTGCTCATTCCACGCCTGCTTGCCCCGGTTGGTCAGCGTGTTGGTGGTTTCAAAGGCGATGCTTTTCACTCCCTCAGGAGCTTCAATGCCGACCTTGCGGGCAAAGTCGCCGGGACTGAGGACTTCCACTGTGCGCTCCAGCCGCAGTTGAAAAGCCGTACCGGAGTTATTGATCACCGAGCCCTCCTTGCGCAGTGACATCTTGCTCTCACTGGCCGCAATGACCTCAAAGGCTTCGGTGTCAATCAGCGCCGGGGTCTTCCAGTTGGCAAAGCTGTAGTCCTTTTGCCGGGGCTCAAAGAAAATGGCATGCTGGCCACCCTCGGGCCCCAACCAGAGGCGCTCCTCGCCGCCAAAGATATGGATGTGCTTGTCAATGCCCTGACGCCGGTTCTCGGGCAGAATGCCCTTCTCCACCGCGGCGTAATTGATCCAGCCGTAGGAGTCCCCGACGTCCCCGGCAGCTGTCGAGGTCATCACCCTGCCCTGCCACTGGGGAACGACGATAATGCGCGCATCCCCTTGCTGCAGCACCCGGGCGTCACTGTGTTTTTTAAGAAACGCGGCGTCCTCGCCGAAGTTTTTTTCCGCATGGACTGTGCCCAGAAATACAATCGCAACCGTGACAGGATTCAGACAATGTTTGTGCATGATGTGGAAGTGGATACTCACCCCATCATTCACATTTCCCTCAGGACTTCACGATATTTTTCACGATGTGGCCGTGCACATCGGTGAGGCGGAAATAACGGCCCTGGTACTTGAAGGTGAGCTGCTCGTGATCAACACCGAGCTGGTTGAGCAGAGTGGCGTGGAAGTCATGCACATGCACCTGGTCCTTGACGATGTTGTAGCAGTAGTCGTCGGTCTCACCGTGGGTCACCCCACCCTTGAAGCCGCCGCCGGCCACCCAGGTGGAGAAACACAGCGGGTGGTGATCACGGCCGAAGTTCTTCGGGTTGTAGGTGCCCTGGCAGTAATTAGTACGGCCAAACTCACCACCCCAGACGACAATCGTGTCCTCCAGCAAGCCACGCTGCTTCAAGTCCATGACCAGGGCAGCGGAGGCCTGGTCGGTCTCCTTGGTTTGGATCGGCAGTTTCTCGGGCAGCTGGCCGTGTTGGTCCCAGCCCTGGTGGTAGAGCTGGATGAAGCGCACCCCACGCTCACAAAGGCGGCGTGCCAGCAGGCAGTTGGCGGCGTAGGTGCCGGGTTTGCGCGCGTCCTCGCCATACATCTTGTAGACATGATCCGGCTCATCGCTGAAGTCGGTCACCTCCGGGATGGATGACTGCATGCGGAAGGCCATCTCATACTGGGAAATGCGGTTCTCAAGCTCCAGGTCACCACTCTCGGCAAGCTGGGCCCGGTGCAGGTCACGCAGGCGGTCAAGCATCAGGCGGCGGCCTTTTTCCGTCTGTCCCTGCGGGTTGTTGAGGTAGAGCACGGCATCCTTTTCCGAGCGGAAACGCACGCCATCGTGCTTGCCGGGCAGAAATCCACTGCCCCATAGGCGGGATTGCAATGGCTGGCCACTCTTACCCTTGGTGATGAGTACTACAAAGGAGGGCAGGTTCTCATTGAGAGAGCCGAGCCCGTAGTCCATCCACGAACCTATCGCCGGCCGGCCGGAGAGTTGCGAGCCGGTCTGGAGAAACTGGATAGCCGGGCCGTGGTTGATGGCCTCCGTTTTCATGGTGTTGATCAGCGAGATTTCATCCGCAATGCCGGCGGTGTAGGGAAGCAACTCGCCATTCATCCACATGCCGGACTCACCGTGTTGGGCAAACTGGTAGGGTGTGCCGACCAGTGGCAGAGTCGCTTGGTTGCCCGACATGCCCGTAAGGCGCTGGCCACCGCGCACCGAGTCCGGCAGCTCCTTACCGGTCTCCTTGACCAGCAGGGGCTTGTGATCAAACAAATCCATCTGGGACGGCCCGCCGGATTGGAACAAGTAAATGACCCGCTTCGCCTTGGGGTGAAAGTGACTAATCTGAGGTGGCGCCTGGCTGGCACCAAAACCTTCCCCGGTAAGCAGGTTACCGAGCGCAAGTGAGCCCAAGCCACCGCCCAGCCGAGCAAGTGCGGAGCGTCGGGTCAATGTCGGCTGTTCATGGCCAGTGCATAGAGGTGAGTTCTGCATGATAAAAGTGGTAGCTGATTGAGTTGGCGTGAAGGCGGGCTAACGAGCGGGCGACGGTGTGGAAGCGAAGCTTTCAGGAGAATCGAGTGGAACGAGATGGACAAGGAGCAAGGCGACTGTGCCCGAAGGGTGCATGCCGTGGGGCGGCAGGCATCAACTCAAGCGGGCTATAAAAATTAATGTTTGATC
>CAYXEC010000155.1:0-2672 GCA_964463855.1 uncultured Verrucomicrobiales bacterium
GGCTGGTGACCAGCAGGCGCACGAGTGCTTTCACATCCCAGCCGGATTCGTAAAAGGCCACAGCCAGAGCATCGAGCAGCTCGGGGTTGACCGGAGGCTGCCCTTGGCCGCCGAAGTCGGAGAGGGAGGGGGAAATGCCGCGGCCAAAGAAGAGATACCAGAAACGGTTGGCCATGACTCGTGCCGTAAGGCCACCGCTGCCCTTGGTGGGATCGGTCAGCCAGTTGGCAAGGTCCAGACGCGTGGCCCGCTGGCCTTTGGCGAGTTCCAGCTTGCCCATGAATTCCGGAATGGCTGGGGTGACGATTTCCCCACTATCATCCTGCCAGTTGCCCCGGGGCAGGATGCGCATGGTGCGTGGTTGCTCAGCGACGGTGATCATGGTTCGTCGGCCTTGCTTTGCGAGTGTCTGGTGTTGCTTGCGCAGGTGGTGGTATGCCTTGAGTTTATCTTGCGGAGCGATCGCAGCGATCTTCTGCTCGGCATCGCTGATCCTTGCCTGCAGAGCGGCTTTTTGCTTGGCATTTTTTAACCCTTTTAACTGGCCAGTCCATTTGCTGCGTAGCCGCTCTAAGTGGCTGAGTCGGTCTTGAGCAGGTCGTGGCACGATCTTGGCCATTTCCGCCTCAAGCTGGTCTGCCTTGGACTGAAGCTCAGGACTGAAGACGACCATCTCTGGTGGTCGAATCGTGGGCAGGGTGTTGCCGGTGTAGCCCTTGTCGTGGATATCGGCAAAGAAGGCAGCCATGGTGTAGTGATCCTTGATGGTGTAGGGATCGTATTTGTGGTCGTGGCACTGGGCACAGCCGACAGTGGCACCCATCCAGACTTCCGAAACATTACGCACCCGGTCAGCGGCATAGATGGCATTGTATTCCTTGGCCTGGATACCACCCTCGTGCGAGGTCTGCAGCAGGCGGTTGTAGCCCGATGCTACTTTCTGCCAAGTAGTCGGGTTGGGCAAGAGGTCGCCGGCGAGTTGCTCGCGGGTGAACTGATCAAAAGGGGTGTTGTTGTTGAAGGCCTTGATGACGTAGTCCCGGTAGGGTGAGATGTTGTGGTCCTGGTCTCCGTGGTAGCCCACGGTGTCCGCGAAGCGCACCAGGTCGAGCCAGTAGATGGCCATGCGCTCGCCAAAGTGCGGGGAGGCAATCAGGGAGTCAACCAGCTGCTCGTAGCTGATTTTCCTTGCCTTGAAATCGGCGGCCAGTTTGGGCTCCGGGGGCAGGCCGGTCAGGTCAAAAGAGAGCCGCCGAACCAAGGTGACGGGGTCGGCATCAGCGGATGGAGCCAGGCCCTTCTTCTCCAGACGCGCCAGTACAAAGTGATCCACCCAGTTGGCGGGCCAGTCGGATTGCTTCACCTTGGGGGCCGGGTGTTTGACGGGTGCCACGTAAGCCCACGGGTCTTCGTAGACGGCGCCTTCCTTGATCCATTGCTTGAGGATGGCGATTTCCTTGGGCTTGAGGGATTTGTGCGATTTCTCCGGGGGCATCGGCTCCTCCTTGTCGAGGATACGGATCATGAATTCACTTTGCTCGGGCTTACCCGGTATGATGGCAAAGTTGCCTGACTCCTTGAGCTTGGCGTAAGCGCCTTCCGCGGTGTCGAGGCGGAGGTCGGCTTCACGGTGCTTGGAATCAGGGCCGTGGCAGAAGAAGCACTTGTCAGAAAGAATGGGACGGACGTCACGGTTGAAATCCAGCTCCTCAGCGAGGCAGGGGCTGAGCAGAGAGATGCCCAGCCCGATACAGAGCCTGTGGGTATGGCTGGTCATGGATTTCATTTTCAACGCTATATATACGTCAAAAAACGGTAAAAAATACCGCAAATAACCCCTTATTTTTTAGGGTGTTACGGGATGCTTTTCTAGCCGGGGCGGGGGTTGTCACGCCCAAGATCGATCATAAATCGACCCAGACGCCGTCGTTTTTAGCCGATTGGTAAATGGCCTGGATGAGCTCCACCGACTTGCGGGCCTCCGTGGCCGAGGTGCTGGGTTCGCGGTTTTCGGCAATCGCCTGAACCACCTCCTCGAAGTTGCGCTGGTGCTGGTAGGTGTTGATCGCGGTGGGATCATTAGCACCGAGGCCCGTATCCTGACCCTTCATCAAGGTGCGGCGGATTTCCTCGTCTTCGGCCTGTTCGTTTTTGAAGTCCCAGATCTCAAAGGCCTCGTCAGCGAGAAAGACGGAACCCTCCGTGCCCGAGAGCTGGACGCGTGCGGGGTGGCCATCCTTGGACCAGGTGCAGGTGGAGGCTTCGATGACTCCGCGCGCACCATTGGCAAACTCGATCAAGGCAACGCAGTGGTCCTCAACCTCGATGCGCTCGTGCGCCAGGCAGCTGGTGTTGGCAGTAACGCGCTTGGCGGGGCCGGCGAGGTAGAGCAGGGCGTCCACGGTATGGATGGACTGGTTCATCAAGGCACCGCCTCCGTCGAGGGCCCAGGTGCCACGCCAGCCGGCGGAATCATAGTAGGCTTGGTCACGATACCACTTGATGTAGGCGGAGGCACTGGCGAGAATGCCGAAGCGACCTCCATCCGCTGCTTTTTTGAACGCATCCATGCCCGGGTGAAAGCGGCGGTTGAGCACGGCAGCAAGGGTCTTGCCATTGGCCTTGGCCGCATCCATGAGCTGGTCAATGCGCTCGGTGGTGACTTCCAGAGG
>CAYXEC010000156.1:0-2616 GCA_964463855.1 uncultured Verrucomicrobiales bacterium
TCCGTCTGGCGGAGCATCACCTCACTATTGTGCACCTCGAGTTTGCAGAGGGAGAAGCGCGCGAGTTTGGGCCGATCTTGTTGGGGGCGAATCCTCCATCGCTCTGGAGAGAAGACGAGGAGGCCTTGCTGGATCTATGGAAGCTCCTGGATGACAAGCGGGCACTGATCAAAACTAAAAAGGGAATCGCCAGTATGGCGATGCCTGATGGTGAGGGCACGGCATTCACTGCTCTTAACAACTCAGCTCAGCAGGCGCTCAGGGATATCTGGGAGAAAAGGTTGAGTATTTTCACGCCAGCTATTCGTGACAGGATTCATGAACTCCATGAGAAGCGCGGTGGCTGGGGAAAGTCGCGGATCGCCTTTTATAACGAGGTGCCTGCCAAGCGCTGCATTGATGGCGGGCGCTGGGATTTTAAGTGTGGCTTGCCCGGCATGGTCTGGGACTTCGAGGGTAGCCGTGGTCACATCCACATGAGCCTTTGGGTAAAGAATACCGGTGAATGAATGTGCCACTGGCTACGCGCAGATCCAGAAGTCTTCACCCTCTACCCTGCCTGCTGCCAGCAAGGCCTCGCGAATGGTCTCACCTGCGCCTCTGGTGCCAACGTAGCTCGCAATGACGCACTGTCCTGCAGGGGGTAGATTATCGGCACCAACCACAGGACGCCCCTGAAGCTCACGACCAATTTTGCCGGGGTCAATATCGATGAATCCTGTAGCTTGTTTCCAGGCAGCTTCCAGTGGCTTGGCGCATTTTCTGGCAGGTCGCCCAGCTCCCCATATCCAGAGCTCGCGCTGATCACGTCCACTCTTGCGGATGGCGCTCGCGAGATAAGGGGCCTTGCAGCGATGGAACGCCTGCATGTCATAGCGCCTGTCTGTGCGTGAGAGACGTGTTGGTGGGTCATGCCAGTCATAGAGCACTTCATGGACTTTGCCGACAATGGCCCCGGCATCGATCCATCTCAGCATCATCTCGTAATCCTCCGGGAAGTTGCCGTCACGATAATCTCCAAGCCTCTCGGCGAGTTTCCTGCGATACATGATGGTGGGATGGGGGAAGGGGAGGTCTACGAAACGGTTGAGAGCGATCTGTTCCGGACTGAGGTGGTCATTGGTCCACTCTACATGATGGGCATAGCCACCTGCGGTTTCGGAATCTCCGGCAAAGTGAGCAAGACATGATACCACGTCTAGCTGGGGTTGTGCATTCAGAATCCCAAGCTGTTTTTCCAGCCGTGTTGGATGGGAGGCATCATCCGCATCCATGCGCGCGATGTAGGTTCCTGATGATGCTGCAAAACCCGCATTTGCTGCTGCCACGACTCCCTGGTGCGTCTGGCAGATGAGCTGGATGCGTTTGTCTTTGGATGCGATGCCGGTAGCAATAGCCCGGGATCTGTCAGTAGAGCCGTCGTCGACAATGATGAGCTCCCAGTCGGTGAAAGTTTGCTCGCGAATGCTTTGCACGGCACGGGCCAGTGTTGCCTCTGCATTGAAGCAGGGCATGATTACTGATGTTTTCACAGCTTGGGTCACTTTGTCTGTGTGTTGCAGATTGGCTCGTAAAGTTTAAGTTCTAAGTGAGGAAACCTGATCCCGGCACGCTTGCTCTACAAGATCATTGTGTCTGTATGCATTATGGACTTCACCTGTGGCACTGCATCATTCAAGTTTATGCCATGGGAGTAGAGATTGAACGCAAGTTTCTTGTCGTGGGTGAATTCCCCAGACTTGAAAGCTGTAAGATGGTTCAGGGCTATTTGAGCGGTGAATCAGATTGCACTGTGCGGGTGAGGTTAGAGGATGAGAGGGCGGTGCTCGCCATCAAAGGTAAGGCCGTTGGAATCCGCAGGGCTGAATTTGAGTATGATATTCCCGTAGAAGAGGCGCGGGAATTGCTCGATCTCTGTGGAGGGAATATCGTCAGGAAAACGCGCTACTACTGCCCGTCGGGAGATCATGTGTGGGAGGTGGATGTGTTTGATGGCTTGAATGAGGGGTTGGTGACGGCTGAGATAGAGCTTTCAGACGAGGATGAGGACTTTGCCAGACCTGACTGGCTAGGGGTGGAAGTGAGTAATGATCCTCGCTACCGTAACTCGCAACTGAGTGTTGCCCCATATTCCCAATGGTGAGAAAATAACAGGCTCCATTATGGCGTGTTTTCCTATCTGTCATTGACTCGTTAAACCAACTTCGAGGGATGTTAAAAATTCCCTGCTCCTACTATATAGTCATTGATTGATGGGCTTTTTTGTGTAGTCTGCGCTGATATTCCACCGCATCACAGGGATGTCCTTCCTGTGATGGGTGGTATTTATTTTTTACGCATGAAAAACAAATTGTCGATGAAGTATCCCTCCTCATGGTGGGGTGCCAAGTGGAGGGAGGCCTTGCCATCGGGTAACGGGCCTATCGGGGCGGCGGTCTATGGGGCTGTTCATGACGAGACTGTCATGCTCACTCATGAGGATTTGTGGCATATGGTGATAACTCAGGAGCTTCCTGATGTCTGTGGTATGCTGCCTGAGGTAAGGAGACTGCTTGATGACAAAATGGTGCACGCGGCCGATCATATGCTGGCCAATGAGTTGAAGCGCCGTGGTTA
>CAYXEC010000157.1:0-2607 GCA_964463855.1 uncultured Verrucomicrobiales bacterium
CAGGAGCGTGGGTATCATGTGAGTCCGGGAACGGAACTGGGTGTGATGGTGATCAGTGATCGCATTTCTGCCTATGAGATTATCTGGCAGGGGGAGGAGGGATTGCAAGGTGTGCCTGGCAAGGGAGCCTCACTTAATGCCTCGGCACTGCACTGGTTTGAGGAATTTGAGAAGGCAGGTCTGGCAGGCAACCACATCCTGGAGTCACCTCATCCACTGGTGTGGATCGTGCAGAAGGCGGCGCCCGTCATGGTTGAGGCCATTGCGCGCCAGTACATTACCGGTAGCATGTGGCGTGACTACGCCAATGGTGGGCGCAGTATTTGCGGTATTAATCTGCCTGATGGTCTTGAGAATGGCCAGAGGCTCGATGAGCTGCTCATCACTCCCTCGACCAAGGGAATCATTACGGGCATTGCCGGGGTTCCTGAGAAGGATGACGTCAACGTGACGCGTGAGCAGATCATTGCCAATTACGAGGCCTTTGCCTTCCGCTCAGCTGAGGATGTTGCCCAGTATGAAAAACTCCTCGCCGAGGGATTCAAGATCATCTCAGAGCAGGCGCAACAAGCAGGCCAGCTCCTGGTTGATACCAAGTTTGAATTTGGATATATTCCCAATGCTTCCGGGGAAGGTTATTCCATGATTTACATCGATGAGGTGGGGACTCCTGATTCATCGCGCTACTGGGATGCCGAGGCATATGCCGAGGGCAGGATTGTTGAAAACTCCAAGGAGATGTTCCGCAAGTATCTCTGTGAGTCGGTTCCTGATGCGGACGTCTTGCTCAACAAAGAACGCATGGATGAGCGGACGGTGCTCGGAGATTCATTCAAAGTACCTGTGGAGGCCCTCATGGCAACCAGCGAGGTCTATACAAGTACTGCACGGCGGTTGACAGGCAAACCCGTGCCCGAGGTGGGCAATGCACGGGAGGAAATCCTCGAGGCTCTCTCGGCCTTCGGCATTGTGCGCTAAAAATTGCGCACGGCCTGATCAATGAAGCCCAGAATCTGTTTGCTGCCATCACCTGTTTTGGCGGAGCAGGTATAGGTGCGCGGCAATCCCTCGCAGTATTCAGCCATGGCTTCGCTGAAGAGCTCGATGTTACCCTGCACGGTTCCCGGCTTGACCTTATCTGTCTTCGTGAAGACAAGCACGAAGGGGATCTCGCATTCTATGAGCCATTGGGTGAACTCAAGGTCGATTTTTTGTGGTGAGAGGCGTGAGTCAATGAGAACAAAGACACAACTCAGATTGGGTCGGTTGACAAGGTAGTCAGAGACGAAATCCTGGAATTTTTTGCGCTGGTGTCCCGATGCCTTGGCGTAGCCATAGCCGGGGAGGTCCACCAGGGACCATTTCTTGTTGATGAGAAAGAAGTTGATGAGGCGGGTGCGACCCGGGGTGCTGGAAACCTGGGCAAGATCCTTCTTGCGGGTAAGCGTGTTGATCAGGGAGGACTTGCCCACATTGGATCTGCCAATGAAGGCGAACTCGGGAAGCTCGGACTCGGGGCAGCTGGCGAGGTCAGGCGAGCTGATCATAAATTGAGCCGATTGAATCTGCATGGCATGTGCTTGGCTTGAAAGCTCCTGCATGACAATCACAAAAAAGATGCCGACATAATGGTTGATATTTTGGCTGTCACATCGCATATTGGCACCTGATGGACAAAATAGAAGCTTTTAACCTGCGCAATCCCGGTGCCCTGATCCTTGCAATAGGACAGCGGATGCGCCAACAGCGTCTCGCCATGGGCCTGACCCAGCATGAGTTGGCACAGCGCGCGGGGATCAGTTTGTCGACCTTGAAGCTCATGGAGCAGCAGGGCAAGGGCTCACTACAGCGCCTCGCCAAGGTGGCAGTGGTGCTGGGTCTTGACGGAGACTTGCGCCAGTTGTTCAGGGGGCAGAGAAACTACCAGTCTATGGAGGCAGTGGAGCTGGCAGGGCGTTGCCGGGCACCTCAGCGTCGCCACCGCGGAGCATTGGCAGCAAGGGTGGCAGAGCAGCTCGCAGCTGACGCCAGAGACGAGATGAGGCAGGATCAGTCTGCCGGTTTCCCCGAGAGAAGATGAGGATCGAGGTTCAATATCTTGGCGGCTATGAGAGTGTAGTCATCGGTGAGCTCGCCGAGTCGCCGGACGGACGCATCTTTTTTGAGTATGCTGCAGACTGGAAGTCAAGGCGGCTCGAGCTATCCCCGGTATATCTTCCCAATTCCACACAAGGCTCGGTCACCACACCGACTCCTGAATTCGGTCAGCTCTTTGGTCTGTTTGCCGACAGTCTGCCAGACTGGTGGGGGCAGCAGATGATGCAGCGGTTTTTTGCCGACAAGGGCATCCCGTGGACGAGCATTGGTGTTCTTCAAAAGCTTGCCTGTGCAGGGGCTCATGCCATGGGCGCCATCGGCTACCAGCCTCCCATAGCGACGGGGGATTTTCGTGATGAACTCACTGTGGAGGTTGCGGATTTAGTGAACAATGCCACCTCTTTTCTGCATGGTCGCACCGAGCAGATTTTACCCGGGCTGATGCGCTCAGGATTGTCGCCTGGAGGAGCTCAACCCAAGGTCTTGCTGGGCTTCAATAAGGACTTCACT
>CAYXEC010000158.1:0-2593 GCA_964463855.1 uncultured Verrucomicrobiales bacterium
TCTAGTCACCTTATTGGAGGATATTTTCCAGCCCGGCGCTGATGCCGGAGAATCTTTCTTGCCTTTTTCTGCGCCTAGCTTCATATCCTAGACTCACTTCCCTTGGGATTAGAGATAATCCACACAGCCATGGCCGAACGCTACAAGATCATCAACCTGCTCAGCAAGGATGCTGCGGGTGGGATGTATCTGGCGGAGGATACCATGTTAGGGCGCAAGGTGGTTTGCCGCCACATCGATGCCGCCGTGGGCATGGAGCGCTCTGACTCCTGGGCGGAGGAAATGGGCACCTACGCGGGCAAGCTCTGTGCGTTCCAACATCCCAATATCGTGACGGTTTATGACGTTCCCATTGACGATGCAGGATTCTCCATGGTCACCCAGTTCATCGAGGGAGAGACCCTTGCACAGCGCCTGGAGCAGGGGCCGATCAGGGAAATAGGTGCCTACCGCATGGCAGCGGATGTGCTCGAGGCCTTGCACGCAGCTCACGCGGCGGGTGTCTACCACGGCGCCCTGCACACCGGTTCGATCAAGCGCCTGCCACGGGCCACGGGGGGTTATCGCTACCTGATCATGGATCTGGGGTTGAACACGCTCGCCACCATGGTCAAGGGGGAGGATATTCACATTGCGGACCCGGTACTGCTGGCTCCGGAGCTCCATGGTGAGGACACAGAGCCCGATGAGAGCGCGGACCTGTTTATGGTTGGGCAACTTTGCTACACCGCCCTTGCAGGCGGGCATCCGTTCTCCGGAAAGTCTCCCGAAGAGTGTGCTGCTGCGCATCTCGCCGGCGAGCTGCCGCAGCTGACCAATTACGTGCCTCATTTGAATCCGGACTTCGCCAACTGGGTGATGCAGATGTGCGCCGGTGAGCGTGCCGGGCGACCCGCTTCCATTGATGAGGCCGCCAAGTTGCTCCACGCCATCAAGGTGGTCGACCCCGATGCCACTTCAGGCAATATTCCGACCGTTTCCCTCGCCCAGAAGCCCGTGCCGGTGGCCACGCTGCCCATGGCGGCAGTGTTACCCACCAAGAACCAGGCCGTTCCCGTGGCGACACTCACTGCGAAACAGCAGCCCGTGCCTGTGGCGACGATTTCCGGAGGTGGCGCGCCTCCTCTCTCAGCCAGCAACCAAGCCATGCAGGGCAGTGGTGACTTTCTGGCGACGAGTGACAGCTCGAACAAAACGATGATCATTGTCATCGCATCCCTCGTCGTGGTGGTTGTTCTGGCAGTTGGCCTGACCTTCCTGTTTTCCAGCGGAGGCGGAGAAGAGGAAGCCAGGCAGCAGGATCTCTCCAAGGTGGTAATCCCCGAGGGGGCCAAGGCATACCTGCATAAGCTTGAGCTCGTCGGCAAGAAGGACGATCCGGGCATTGTCAGTCTGGAGGGGGAGAAAATCCTGGACTGGGTGGTCTACACGGGCGCGAAGGTGTCTGCAGCCAAGGATCAAAATCCGGCGCGCGCCTATCGCCTCAACACGACAACGGCAGGCAAGTTTAGCGAGGCAGCCCGCAAGATGCCGGTCTGGTTTGAAACAGGCGGCAAGGAGCTTGAGCCCAAGGCGGCGACCGGGGCCAAGACAGGCAATGCCAAGGCCGGGGAGGGCTGGAGCATCAGTCTTCGGGTGCCCAAGCAGCACAAGGGTCCCATGCTGGTCAAACTCTATGTGTTCCAGGAGTGGGCGGCCTTTGACATCGCGGTGACCCTGGCGAACGGGGAGGTGGTGGATTTGCAGACTCCCATTCAGGACCCGGGGGTTCTGCTCATCCCCATTGAAATTCCAAAGCCCAAGGGAGGGCAGTTTTACACGGTGAAAATCACCTCGGCCAAAGACGCGACGGGGGATTTTGCCATGGGCCTCAATGCAGTGGTGGTGGAGAAGAGGTGAATCCGCCGAGGGCGGATTCAGTTCAAATTGGCCACTCCGTGGCAGTTTAAGTTGAAGCGAGGCCGCCTGAGGCGGCGGGCATCAACGTCGGGACAAGCGGAATAGTGAATGGTGAATGATAGCCGCGATGCGGCTGTTCTTAGTTCTTGGTTCTTTGTTTGCCGCTGCACGGCGGCTGGCTATTGGGAACGTTATGAGCGGTCGCTACGCGACGCAGAATTTCCCCTATCTCCATCCGTGGGTTAAAACCCACGGCTAGGATCATCAGTCGCTACGCGACGCTAGCCACTGTCGCGTAGCGACAACCCATGTTAGCCGTGGGTTTTAACCCACGGATATGAATCATTCATTATTTTCGTCGCGTAGCGACCGCTCATGAGGTCTCCATTTCAGCTTTCCCCCTCATTCCTCATCAGCCATCAGCCCGTGTGGGGACAGCTTTTTTTCCCGCCTTTTAATTAAGTGGCTCAGGTGCCCAGTTGGGGATGCCTTTTTCCTTGAGCTGGGAGCGGTAGCGTTTCTGCATATGATACTCGCCTGGCTCAACCCATGGTAGATCTTCGTTTTGGAGATAGGGGGTGAGGGTGTGCCACCAGGTGTCGTAAGCGGTGCTCATTTCCTTGACCACTTCGGGGTGTTGGGCGGCGACGTTTTTTTTCTGGCCTGGGTCAGCAGAGATGTCGTAGAGCTCGGT
>CAYXEC010000159.1:0-2571 GCA_964463855.1 uncultured Verrucomicrobiales bacterium
TGACACCATTGATGGTGAGAGTGACACTGCGCTCGTCCATATCGAGCACGGCCTTACAGTCGAGCTCGCCCTCGGCAGGGCTGCACTTCTTGTCACTGCCGGACCAGGTGTCTGAGGTGTTCTCAAAAACGGTGATGTTGTTGGAGGCGATCCACGAACCAGCCACCACAGAGGATTTACCCTTGGCGTCATTGCTGAGCACGAGGAAACCATTTTGGGTCGGGCTGCTGACGGCTTTCATCTTCCATGTGATGGTGGCCTTGCCAGTGGTGATGGGCTTGTCGAGGGCCTTGAGGGCAATCTGTTGGCCGTTGACTGCCTTGAGGCGGTAGCCCTCCTGATCACCATAAGAGTCTTTGTGCTTCTCCAGGCTTGCGGACTGGGCGACTGGTTTGCCTACGGTGTAGCGCTTGGGCTCGGGGAAATAATCATCTCCCGCGATGGGGAGGTCCTTGCCCACAAGGCGGATGACCATGCCCGGGGCGGAGAGGTCGCCCTCGTCCTTGGCCGCGGTGCCGATCCGGTCGATCAACTTGCCGGGGATGGTGAGCTTGTTGCCTGAGATTTTGACTTTGCTGATGATGTCCTCGGACTTCACATCGAGCAGGTCCTGCGCCCAGACATGGGTGACGCTGTCCAGAGAACCGGCGAATTCGAGAGTGAGCGAACCGTAGTGACCCGCGACACCAATGACCTTGGAGGCATCGTGGATTTTCACCGTGACTCCGGCACGCGGGAACCAGACTTTGCGCTTGTCGGTAACACGCGGCTCGGTGGCAATGGCGGTGGCGCCATTCGGGTAGGTGGATGCCATGACGTAGGGGACGTTGCCTTCGGCATCAGCCTCGACGGTAGGAAGGGGCATATTGCGCGCCATGATGGCAGGGGCTCCTTGGTAGAGCTTCTTGCCATAGGTTGAGCGGTTCCAAGTGCTGTATTTGTCATGGGTGTAGTGGTCGACCAGGTATTGCTCCGAGCGGCGATAAGAGCCGACTCCCACCGGAATCGGCATGGCGATGCGTGACCAGCGGCCGAGGCGTTCCACCTCGTTCATGCAAAACTGCATCATGCGGTCATCTTCGAGCTGGTGGTGCAGGTCACGCCCGTTGAGGGTGCGCTCCATGTAGTTGGGGTGACGCTTGCTGGCAATGGACGTGCCCAGTGCCATGGAGGCGTAGGGCAGATCTTGGGTATTGATAATCGCAGTATAGGACGAGTCCCCATTGGTTTGCAGTAGGATATCATTGATGCGCTGGATGGTGGTCGGGGTAATGAGGTGGGGAGCGACATCGTAGACGCGGATGACGTCGGTGTTTTTCAAGTTCCTCAGCGTCCGCTCGGCATTGCTCTCCCCGGCTGCGAAAGTGGAGGGGTATTCCTGCGCATTGGGAACATCAGTGTTGGCATTGAAGTGGCCCGGGGCATGGGCGTGCTCCATGATGATCTCGGGGTAATGCTTGTTCTTGGCCTGCATCGCGAGAAACTGCTCGGTGTCGCCACCGTCAATCTTCCAGTAGGTAACACCGGCGTGCTTGGACCACTTTACAAAGGTTTCCATTTCCGGGAGGGACACTTGTCCACGCACCCAGACGCCAAGGCCGCGCCAGCCGAGGTCTTGGAGCTCTTTATTGAAGGTCTTCATCTGCTCCGGCGGGGTCATTGCCTCGTATTGCGGAAAGTCGGCAGGATCGGCGATGAAGTTGAAGTAATTGGTCCCCGGCTGCTTGCTCCAATCTTTCTGCCTCAGCTGCCAGCCGTGATCGATGAGGAAGGTGAGGTCCTCTCGTCCCCGCTTCATGTAATGCGCCCAGCCGTCTTTCTCGTTGAAGATATGGTGATGGTTCATCTCCTCCTGGGCACCGGGGTTGGTGAGCTTGTTGAAGTCTATGATCTCTCCGCCGCGCTGCTGCCAGTAGTTCTGCACATACCAGGTGCACCAGTAGTGGGGCGAATACTCGGCGGGTTTATCAGGAACGAGATTGGGTGTCCCGGCTACCGCTGCAGTGCTCAGCACGCCACTTGCCAGCAACAGGGCCAGGGGGAATTTCATCAGTTTGGTGATCATGGATAGATATTACGCTAACTGATGCACCTTTTTATACACATTTGTATATCAGATCTGCACGTAGAGAATGGTGAATTTGAAATTTGGAATTCCAGCACGATGGGTTGGCCGCCTGCGGCGGAATGGTGAATGGTGAAATATTTCAGCACGGTGGGTTCACTAGCCAGAGACTAGCAACTTGAACTTTGAACTGTGGTTGTGACTGTTGCTCACTTCCAGATCGACATCATCCGTGCCATCGGCGACATCATAAACAGGGGTGCCGAGATCAAGTAGAGACCCGGAAATGTAATTAGTCGATCCTCCGATGGTGACAAATGTCGTGCCAGCCACTCGCATATTGCCGCCGAAATTGATGGTGCCGCTGCCGCTGTGTTGGATGGTGAAGACGCTCAAGGAGAATACCAGAGGCAAGACGGCAGCGACCAAGTCCGTCAGCCCTACCTCAGCTCTGAAGGGCGCCACCCGACCCACTTCTTGAAGGTGTTTGAAAAAGTAAAGGGGCT
>CAYXEC010000160.1:0-2539 GCA_964463855.1 uncultured Verrucomicrobiales bacterium
AGATGATCCCAATGGTAAACTCGACATCGTCAAGTGCGCCTCCTACTGGCTGCTTGATGAGAATGGCAATCAGCGTCCTGAGATCAAGCACCTGTGCTGGGACGGCTGCATGTTCCCCAACAGCACGCTCGAGCAACAGGAAACCTGGAACACCATCCTGGGCGTGATGCAGGACATCAACAAGGCCTACGGCTAAGAGGCCCGTCCATTCCAACGGAGGCAGGCAGCCATGAGAGAGTGTCGCGCACCGAGAGAGTAATAAAATATTACATTTCTAAAAATATCGAACATTAGCATCGGCTCTTTCTGGTGTCTGTTTCCACTGTTCACAGCTGGGAATAGCTCCCATCAACGACTACTTTGCCCAAAAAATCCCTCATACGGGGGATAGCCAGATTGCATTGGCTGCGTATATTCACTTGTCGCAGGTAGATTGTTCAGCAAGGTGATCCAACGGACTCATCTGCGAAAACTTACCAACTACCATCTGAATACACCCATTATGAAATCCAAATCCATTCTTACAGCTCTCTCTTCCCTTGTTTTTGCCCTGGCCGGCACTGCTGCAAGTGCCCAAAACACGAATAGTGAATGGGTCAGCCTCTCGGCTGAATCTGGAGAAATTGTCATCAACGCCCCGGGCTTTGCCTCCTCCAAAGCGGTTTCCTCCGCTTTTTTCACCGCAGATGGCAAAAACCACGCGGTCAGGAGCAAGGGCGGCAAGCTCATTGGCAAGGTGCAGACCAGCACGGCTGACACCCCCTTTGGCGAGGCAGTGGTTACTCGCGCGACCTATGGTCAAGATGGCTCTCCCTACCAATACACCCTGACCTTGAAGCGCCTCAAGAATCTGCGAGCCTTTACTCTCCAGGGAGTGTTCCACAACTACAGTGACAAGGACGCCAATCTGAACCACATCGATCTGCTCGACCAGAGCCCGGGCGACATCAAGACCCTCGCCATGGGGGATGCTGCCGAGTGGCTCGTAACCCCTCTGATGCAGGATACGGATGCGCTTTCTCTGGCTGAGACCAATGGAGGTTTCAATGAGGTAGTGCTCATCGCCCACAAGGATGGACGCAGTGTGCTGGTGGGTCCTGTGGGTCCTGCCGAGGCCCATTGCCGTGTTGAGGTTAAAAACCAGAAACTCAAGGCCTACGCCCAGATGGACCGGGTGCTTGTCCGTGCTGGTGAGAGCCGCCGCTCCGAGGAGATGATCGTTTGTTTTGAGCCCACTGCCACCGCCACGGACGTTTGGACCCGCTGGGTTGCGGCCACGCACAAGGCACGCATTCACCGCGGCCCGGTCTACGGCTGGTGCAGCTGGTACGACCTCACCACCAAGATCACCGCGGAGCACGTGCTCAACGTCACCAAGACCATCAAGGATAACCCCCATGTTTTCGGCAAGGGAATCATCCAGATCGATGACGGGTACCAGAAGATGGATGGTGACTGGAGTGCCAACAAGAAATTCCCCATGGGCGTGGCTGCAGTGGCCAAGGAAATCCGTGACGCGGGCTGCATTCCCGGTGTCTGGTTTGCTCCGCTGATGATCAACCCAGATCACCCATGGATCGAAAAGCATCCCGATGCTATTCAAACCAATGCCAAGGGCATTGCCAGCTTCATGAATGCCAACCCCTTTCACCCGGCGGGGGCGAAGTGGGTCAACCCGGATCACCCGGCAACCAAGGTGTATTTGCATAAGATCATTTCCGATGCGCGTGAGCGCGGCTATGGCTACATCAAGATCGACTTCAACGGCATCGGCTCCCGCTTTGTGGACCCGACCAAGACCCGCCTGCAGGTGTTCCGTGACCTCTACACCCTTTACCGTGATGCTGCGGGTGAGGAGATATACATTCTCTCCTGCCTCGGCCAGCCGACCCGTGGGGTGATCGGCTTCATTGATGCCGCGCGCGTCGGCCCGGACTCTCACCCGGCCCACTTCAGCAAGTGCCTTAAGTCCGTGCTGCGTTTCCAGATATATGACAACGTCTGGTGGCAGAATGACCCGGACGTGGCCTACGTCAGCGCGAAGGGCACCAAGGTGGACGGCAAGCCGCGCTCACTCGGTGGCACGCCCGAGGGAGAGGGCATGTGGCGCACCTGGCATAATGCAGTGGCCCTGGTGGGTGGAACATCCATGGTCAGTGACCCTCTTGATGCGCCAGGAGTGGACGCAATGTGGCGCAACTACGAGATTCTGCGCCCATCCCACACCGAGGACACCCGCTTACTCACCCTCGGCGAGACCGCTGACAACAGCATCTTTGGTTTCACTGCGGAGCGCCCATTTGGAAACTTTGCTGTCTACAATCTCTACAACGCCAAGGAGGGTAAACGCCACATCAACCTGAACTTTGCCAAGGCCGGACTTCCCCTCAATGGCCAGTGCGCGGTGTATGACTTCTGGCAGGACAAGGTGATCGCCTACACGGAGGGATCCTACAACACGGTGCCACTCGAGAAGAACTCCTCCGCCATGGTGCGCATCACGCCATTGAGTGAAAGTGGGCCCACGCTGGTGGGGTCC
>CAYXEC010000161.1:0-2532 GCA_964463855.1 uncultured Verrucomicrobiales bacterium
GCAGGTGCACGCTCATCACGGTGATCAGATGGCGTACCCTGTCCTTGAGTTCGAGCTGGTCAAGCGAAGACAGGGCATCTTTTCGAAAAGTGTCACTGCAGAAACGGGCCCCTGCGGCCTGGAGCGCATCCATGATGCGCTCCACTGCGGCCTCTCCCAGACCCTCCTTCGTCAATACGTATTCTGCCATGGCTAGGGCAATTCTCCAGGAACAATCCCATGGCACTGCATTTTGACAGGGAGCGCAAGGGGATTTCAGGGGTTTTCGAGGTTTGGCATTGGCATCTGTTCACAGGCGCCGCCAAGGGATCGTCTGAGCGGGAAGATTTGCCTGAAGTGCCAACTATCGAGCAACTATGGTTCGTAACGGTAGACTGTTTGCTGTCCGGAGCGGAGGTAGGGAAGGGGGATGTTGGTTGTAGTGACACGGTAGATGCCATTCCAGTGCTGATGAGCCACCTTGACCGCATGCCGATTGGCCACCTTCAAAATAATGGCCGTGTGATTTTCGTCCGTGTAGCAATAGGGGTAGCGGGCATTCTTGAATTGAATAACGTCACCGGGACGCACCCCCTCGGTTTGCCAGTTGACGCGCCTGCCCCAGACATATCCACCCCGGTGTTTGATCCCAGCATGTAGGTAGGCCAGGTTGGCCAGTCCCCAGCATTCCCCGTCACCCACTTTTTTGCCTTCTTTGAGAATTGCAAACTCGACGATTTTTTTTGCGGTGGGGCCTGGTTCCCCTCCTTGCCATACGACGGGTCTGCCTTTTTTGGACTTGTTGCCCGCTTCGCCGCTGTCAGCGAGGTTGGCAGGGGGGGAGCTTGTGCAGCTCGCTGTGAGCCCGACAATTAAAGAAAGTGCTGGCCATAAACAAAATTTCACTAATTTCACCATCGTTCTGGATGAGTCTGGAGTCAAGTGGTGATTTCTCAGAGTTGGAATGATGGCTAATATTTTGATTTTTTTGAATAAAACCTCGAGGTGATTCGTCCACAGGGCATGAAAATCAATCATTCCTGCATCAGAATGGCCGTGGCAGCAATTGTTACGGGGCTTATGTTTTCGAGCTGTGTCACCTCCTATGACAGTGCTGGAAGACCTATTCAGACGGCTGATCCGGCAGCAGTAGCTGTTGGGGCTGTCGTGCTGGGAGCTGTTGCCTACTCGGCCGGCAAGGATAACCGCCACCATCACAGGGGTTATCACCACAGGACACGCAGATATAATCACTGCTATTGATATGTGCTGTAGATATCAGTGATTTGGCTGATTTTGATCTGAATGGGGGCAAGAATTTTCTCGCATGGCTTGAGCCTATGCCGTATCGAGTGGGGCACGTGGAAACTGCCGATTATAAAGTCAGACTCGATATTTTTGAAGGCCCGCTGGATCTTTTGCTCTATCTTATCAAGAAAGACGAGGTGGATATCCACGCGATTTCCATCGAGCGCATCACCAAGCAGTATCTCGACTACATCGACACCTTCAAGATGCTCAACATCGATCTGGCGTCCGAGTTCATTGTGATGGCTGCCAACTTGATGTATATCAAGAGCAGGACCTTGTTGCCCAAGTCGGTTCAGCCGCCAGAGGAAGACATGGAGGAAGACGATCCCCGCTGGGAGTTGATTCGCCAGCTCATTGAATACAAGAAGTTCAAGGACGCGGCTGGTTTTTTATCACGCAAGGAAACCGAGCAAGAGGACCTTTTTGCCCATGTGCCTGAAAAAGTCGCGCCTCCAAGTGATGAGGAGGAACCGCTCCCGGATGTGAACATTTTTGATCTCATCCGTGCTTTCCAAAACGTGCTCAAGCGTTTTGAGGAGTCCACGGATCTAGGAGACATCATCGATGATCGCTTCACCGTGGCAGACAAAATTGAGTATATGCTCAGCAGTATGCAACCGGGGGGTAGCGTACAATTTTCATCCCTTTTTGCGGAAGCCACATCCAAGGCTGAGGTGATCGTGACTTTCCTGGCCATCCTCGAGCTGATGAAAATGAATCAGTTTAGAATCAGGCAGGACACGATTCTCGGGGAAATCGAAGTGCAGCGCAAAGAGTTGGTTTAGTTGCTCAGGGCATGGTGGCCAGCTTAATGGGCCTGAAGCCAGTTAGTGCCGGTGCCGGTGTCCACTTTGCAAGGGATGTTGTGGGGAAGGGTCATGGCCGTCTCCATGGCGTTGATGATTTTGGGTGTTAATGATGACTCTTCACTAAGATGCAGGTCAAAGAGAAGTTCGTCATGAACCTGCAAAATCAGCTTGGTTTTTGATTTCTCACTCCTGAGTAAGTTGTCGACCTTGATCATGGCCATTTTGATCATGTCCGCGGCCGATCCCTGCACGGGAGCGTTGATGGCTGCACGCTCGGCACCACTGCGTATGGTTCCATTTTTTGAGTCAATGTTGCGGATCCAGCATTTGCGACCGCTCAATGTGGTGACGTAGCCATTCTGTCTCGCAGACTCGATGGTGTTATCCATGTAATCTTTGATTCCCGGATACTGTTTGAGATAGGTGTCGATGA
>CAYXEC010000162.1:0-2459 GCA_964463855.1 uncultured Verrucomicrobiales bacterium
CCTTCAAATTAGAAATACATGATTTCATGATCTCCGTTTGTACACGAACGACCCACCGTTCAAATCCTGTGGTATTGGTCGCCACTTTTCTTATTTCCATTTTACTTTGCCTGATGCTCAGCCAGAGGCTCAGTGCACAAGAAGTGGAGATTTTGCCAGATGACCTGTTTGAAAACCCGGAGGAAAGCATCGAGGAGGCGAGAGCACCACGGGCAGATGCAGATTCTGACTTCAGTGATCTTTTTGAGACCTCCCAGGACGGCGTTGAGACGGCATTGCCCCGAACTTCAAGAGATGCGGACAGCTGGAAAGACTACACTCATCTATCACTAAGAGCGAGCGTGAGCAATGAGAGTAATATTTTCCTCGATAACGAGGACAACGAGCAGGATGACATTATATTTAGCATCGCCCCTACGCTGAGCTTCACCACCCCGGGCCTGGGCTCGGAAGATAGAACGCTCTCTATCTCTTACACGCCTAGCTACCGCATGTATTCCAACAATTCAGATCTCAATGATCTGGATCACCAGTTTCGGTTCAGATTCAATAATGATGCACAGCTGCGCTTTCCTAAAACCACAGTCAATTTTGACCTGGGGTATGACCAGACCCAGAGCAGCGACCGTCTCAATGGAGGCTTGGTGGGAAGAGACAGGGCCCATGGTGGTGTCCGGGTGAATCATCGGCTCACGGGCAAGACCAACCTGAACTTTAGCGCGCAAGGCGAATCCAACAGCTACGAAAATCGCAACACCGGCGGCAACAATGGCGATCTCCTTGATGATTTCACATGGGATGTCCGCGCCTCCATGACCTACCAAGTCACCGGCAAAATTTCTGTCGGCCCCTACGTGGGTTACGGGATCAGTGATGTCAGCGGTAGTGCGGGTGGGGTGGAAAACACCCAGGACAGATACAACTACAGCGCCGGCATCACGGGAACCTATAATGCCACTGGCAAGACGGTATTCACGGGTAGCATAGGCTGGACCAAGTATGAATTTGATGGTCCTGGTTCTGGAAGCGGTGATGATTCCATCACCTACCGCATAGGTGTCAGCCACCAGCTCAGCTCCAGAACCAGCATGCGCGCAGCCATCTGGCATGACTACAAGCCTTCCAATAGCATTGCCGACACCAGTTACATAGCCACCGGTGCCTCCCTCTCGCTCAATTGGCGCCAGTCGGACCAATGGAATCACAACCTGAGCCTCAGCTATGAAAATGACGATTATTTCTCAAGCAATGCTGCAGGAGGCCGTGGAGACAGTGACTACTTCCGCATCAGCCTCGGCACCAGCTACCGCTTCTACAATGGTCTGAGTGTGGGTGCCAGCATCAGCAACAGTACACAAAACAACAATTCCCGGATTGGCAACGAGACGCTCAATGACTTTGAAAACTGGATATTCAGTATCTATGCCAATTATATTTTCTGGTGATTTTCCAGACCTGGTGTAGCGTACACCTTCAAATTGAATGGATTATTGATTTAAATACCACACAGACATGACCCCCAGATCATATTTTCAAGCTGCCCTACTTTTGATTGTAGTTTCAGCGTGTTTGGCTCTGACATTGGTGCCTGCAAGTGCACGCCCTGCCTCGGCCGTAGTTGAAGCCCAATCCTCTCCTTCCCTTTTCGTCACCGTGCCACCCAAGGTAAGCCCTGCTACCTACACCATGGGTGACAAAATTTGGACTATCCGTGCGGATCGTGGGGTGGCGAGTACTGCGCTTCTGCCTGCGAAAGCGACCAATATCAGCTTGCCCGCAGGTGTGGTTCTTACCACCTCCGTGCCCTCCCTGAATGGGGGCAGTCCTCAAATCAAGGAATACACGATCATTCGTGCCATGACCCTGGAGAAGCTCGGGGCTGAAGAGATCAGCGATTATGCCGCTTTCATTGCCCCTGGAGTGGTGGTGGTCAACTCGCTCACTGCCCAGGAGAAAGAGAAAGCCGAGCGGGATGGTGGGCCTCACCTCAAAGCTCCCATCCAATCCCAAGCCCCTAACTGCAATGAAATCCACAGAGCGGTCAAAAAATATGTTACTGAGCACCCTGAACGAGTTCTGGAAGTCGTGGCTCTGCAAATTGCCAACAATCCAGACTGTGCCTGTGAGGTGGTCAAGGCGGCGATCATTGCCTCAGAAGCAGACACTGCCATGGTGGTTGAAATAGTGGAGGCCGCCATTGAAGTGGCCCCAAGCAGGTTCCGGATTATCGGTCAATGTGCCATTGCTGTTGCCCCCGATTCCCTGGGTGAGGTGCAGGCGATCATCAATAAATATGGAGCGGTGAGTGGAGACTCAGGCCTGGGAGCCAAGGGCGGGGCGAAGGGTTATGACAGTGCCAAGAGTGCCAAAGGGGCAAAGGGAGGTGCCGGTGGTGATCTTGGTGATTCGGAGCAAGATGCTCAGCCACCGACAGCTACGGGTTACCAGCTGCCTGCCTC
>CAYXEC010000163.1:0-2455 GCA_964463855.1 uncultured Verrucomicrobiales bacterium
GTGCTGCTGCAGCTCCCTGCCGAAGTAGTAGCCCACGGCACTGAAGTTGGTCACCGCCTTCGGACTGCAAGGCTGCCAGATCGACCGGCTCTGCAGGCGTTGTTGTGGGCTGCTGGAGATGATATGGCCCTGCACGTCAAAGAGCCTGATGAGCGGGTGATTGGCCGCGGAAATTTCTCCCTGGGGATTGTGGGACTGTTTGACGGACCATTCCATATTGGACTGTCCCGAGCAAATCCAGACGTCGCCAATGAGGATGTCTTGGTAAGTGATCGTTTCACCGGCCGAGCTGCTGATGGTCATTGGCTGACCCGTGGTGTTAGCGGGAAGTGGATGGAGCTTCACCTGCCAGCGTCCTTTTTTGTCTGCTGTGGCCTTGTGTTCTTGCCCGGCAAAATGAACCGTGATTTCTTTGTCGGGATCATCCCAGCCCCAGACCGGGGCGGCGAGGTCACGCTGGATGACCATGTGGTTGCTGAAGATCTGGGCAGTACTCAGCTTGGCATGGAGAGCCGGGGCGAGTAGCAGCATGGTATAGACAAGGATTTGATTCGATTTGGTCATGATGTGCAGTGCTTGAATGATAGCTTGCGGAAGCATCTAGGTCCGCAGTCTGTAACTACGGGGAGTCGCCCCGGTTTCTTTTTTAAAGTTGCGGCTAAATGCCTGGGGCGAGGCAAAACCGGCCTCATTGGCTATTTCCGAGATCGACAGGCTCGAGGTGCGTAACAAGGCCATGGCGCGATTAAGCCGGTAGTTCTTGAGGTATGCGCCCAGAGTGACACCCGCCGCCTGCTTGAAGATCACACGCAGCCGGGAAGCGGAATAACCCATGGCGTCCGCGACTTCGGCAATGCTCACCGTGCGCCCACGCCATTGGTCCATCAGTCGGTTGACCGAGCGCAGCAGACTTTCACCCGATTCAGGCAGAAGCCAGGAGCTACTTTGCTCACCGAGCTCTCTGAGTGAGAGCAGCAGGCTGAGCAAGCCGGATTGCAACCGCAGCTCTTGCAGCTCCGAGGATGGCGTATGCCAAATTTGAAGCACTTGCTCGAGCAAGCTCATCACTTCTTTGTTGGTATCGAGCACCCGGTTACGCAGTTGCTCGAGCAGGGAGGGCTCTTCCAGCTCAAACGTACAGAACAGCCAGCGCAGGCTCTTTGACTTCAACTTGCTGAAATGGTGAAACTGGTAGGGCAGAATCAAGAGGGCCTGCCCCGGCTTGATTGGCAGCACCTCGCCGTCAACATGAACATGTCCCTCGGTGTCGAAATTGAACAGCAGTACATAGCGGTGGTGAGACCGGTTCTGGATGGCGTTCTGCTGGAGTTTTGCTTTGGTCTCACGGAGAAAAAATAGCACCTGCAGAGGCGCAGGGAGGTCTGCCGTGCCGACACCGGCAAAGTAATCAGCCGGTTCAGCCATTCTGAGCAGATCTTCATCCATAGGCACAACATGAATGGAAAACGAAGAAAAGTCAATAATGTTAAAAAAAAGTCAGAAATAGCAATTATTTAACCTTTAAGGCTGACGTATCCTCCAGCAGAATGCAATTATTGAAACCAGCATCAGCTATGAGCATGACAACAGATGACAAAGTCGGAATCAAGCCCGAACTCGACCCGGATTTTGAGCCAGCTGTTCTCTGGAACCGGGCGTATCAGGATCAAGTGGTCCGGTCGAAAGTCACGCAGGAGGTGGCGATCGCTTTGCTTCGTCCGGACCAGACCTGTTCGGTGTTCCGTACGAGCATCCTTCCCCTTGAAGAGCAACATGAAACACGGACCCTGCGCTACCTCGAGCGCGTTCTTAAATTTCTGTTTTGGCAGCGAGGTGGTTGCACGGTACTTATCGCGGGATGTGATCCGCTGGTTGGCAAACTCGCTGCCATCTACTCTGCCGACGGGGCACGTGCGTTTGATGCCGAGTTTTTTGGTGAGAAAGTCTATCGCGGCACGCTGGAAATCCGGGCCTGCAAGATGGCCGAAATCCCCGTGGCCAATGAGAGCGCCATGCCGCTGGGTCGTCACCTCGATGGCTGCCGTATTGGGTTTGATTTGGGTGGGTCGGACCGCAAGTGTGCTGCAGTGATCGATGGAGAGGTGGTGTTTTCGGAGGAGGTGGAGTGGAACCCGTATTTTGAAACCGATCCTGATTACCACATCGAGGGCATCAACGATTCGTTGGAGCGAGCTGCCGCGCACCTGCCCCGGGTGGATGCCATCGGTGGCAGCTCTGCAGGAGTGTATGTCAACAACGAGGTGCGCGTTGCCTCGCTGTTCCGTGGGGTTTCCCCGGAGGATTTTGAAAGCAGGATCAGGCGGGTGTTTTTTGATCTGAAGAAGCGCTGGGGAGACGTGCCGTTCGAAGTAGTCAACGATGGCGAGGTCACTGCCCTGGCCGGTTCGATGTCGATGAGTGAGAACGCTGTCCTTGGAGTAGCGATGGGAACCAG
>CAYXEC010000164.1:0-2389 GCA_964463855.1 uncultured Verrucomicrobiales bacterium
ACTCCAGATTTTCTCTCGGCAGCTTGTCCCCTCTCCCACTGACTCCCTGACCCTGAGCTGGCGCACCAACCGCTCATAGGCAAAGCCCTCGGGCTCCGCCTCAGACATCTGCTCACGAATATCAGCGAGGCTGGGCAAATCATCCTTCAAGGGTAGATCAATGCCAGGAGCACTTGCGCTGACTGTTTCTGAAAGTTCGCCCTTTGCTGGTGACCACAAGGCCAGAGGCGCACCTGACTCGAGAGCTCCGTCGTAATCCATCGCACTCATACCCGGAGCCAGCATCTCCAGCAAACTCATCGCAGCGTGTCCAAGCACGCGGCCGTGGCGGTCTGCCACGGCGGGATCACCGAGATACTGCTCGGCCGGAGCAAGCTCACCGGAAGCACCCTGTAAAAAAAGGCAAGGGGCACCGGTGGCATCCTCAATCAGTTCACGCATCGCACCCGGGAAATCCGGGGAAATCAGATCATTCTCCCACGCCAGTGTGGTTGGGTGGCAGGCGTAGTTTACCAAGGTCGCGCGGGTGCGGTTGTCCTCATCAAAAACACGGGCCACGACCAGCGCACTGTCCGCGGCTTCCTCCGGATTCCAACCAGTGACAAAACGCTCCGGGCCATCCGGGTCAGGAAAGTCGCGATGGATGGCCAGCTCGCAGGAACCGTGGTGAAAAAGGAGCGAAGATTCCCGCAGGTCGGCAACCGCCTCTTTTGCCCCTACGATACATGCCTGCTGAAGCGTGTTCAAGTAGCCGGTGGTTGCCTGCGGGTTTGCCTCAGCCGGTGGCTCGGAGTCCAGCAAGGGGGCCGCGTGCGTGTGGGTGAGATGAACAATGAGATTTTCCTCCGCTAGAGATAGGGCCTCGCACAAGGCCAGGCGCAAGCGGTCAACATCAGCACGCGCACGCCACCAGCCTAGATCAAGGCTGATCAGGATCAACGGGGAACCGTTGCCTTCTGCAACCGCCAGTGCGGTGCCGGTGAGCGGGCGATGCACTCCATTGGCAAACCAGCGATCCGTTGCCCCCCAGTTTTTCACACAGACTTCCAAACCGGGCGTGATGTTCCAGCGAGCAACGCCGAAGCGTGCCCGTAGTCCGCGATACCGGGTTTGGCGAGTCATGGTGAGATCGATTCGTGTCCGGAGGGCTTCATGTTATTGGCTTCCTTCCACAGGCTTTGCAAAGAAGATCAAAGAGGCGGGCAGCCTCGTCTTCCGTCTCTGGATCAAGCGTGAAGCCGACCGGGCCACGGATGACACGATTCGGAAAAACTCCCTGCCTTTGCAGCAGCATTTTCTCCACACTCAGATAGCCATCGAGCCCCTGTTGCAGGGAAATAAGCGGTGCGATGAGGCCTTGCAGTTCTGTCGCCCTCGCCAGGTCTCCAGCTTCCAGCGCATCCCACTCGGCACGGATAGCCCAGACGATTTCAGTACCCGGCATCGTGCCGAAAATCCCTCTGCGGTACGAGTCAAGCAGGGCAATGCCGCCGCTGCCTTCAAAGACCTTCAGGCCGGGGCCACCTGCATCGCGAAGCTTACTCAAATTTGGCCCGAGAGGCTGGGCTTCCGGCTTAAAGAGCACACGCTCCCCAAAACGAGTGTAAAGATCGGCCTGGGAATCAATCGGCAAAGGCTCGCCGACGTAACCACTTGCATCTTGCACAATCACCGGCAAATCGGTCGCCGCGATGATGGTCTCATAATAACGGATTTTTTCCGGCAGCAGTGCTTGAGATGCTGCTGGCGGAATCGCCATCAGTGCATCCACGCCGGCGTCCGCGGCAGCGCGTGCGTGGCGAACTGCTTGCACGGTGCTCTCATCCCCGATGCTCATCACCACCGGACCACGCCCGCCATTGTATTCGACCAGCCGACTTGCCAGCTCATCACGCTCGGCATCCGTCAAGCGGAGGATCTCGGTGACCATGGCAGCGACGATACCCTGGCCACCATTTTCATAGGCCCAGTCGATCTCGCGGGAAAGGGTGTCCCAGTCGATCGACTCGTCCTCGTGGAAGGGCAGCTGAATGACCGGCAGAACACCGGCGAGTGATTTGATCTTATCCATTGTAAATCGTATTAAAATTATTGGCTTTCTCTTACCAGTCACCCACCGCGCCGTCGGAGTAGAACACACGCTGGAGTTGCTCCTGCTTGAAGGGGTGCTTGGCGATTTCTTTTTCATCAAGCTCCACACCAAGACCCGGCAATGTGTTAGGCTGCACTGTTCGCGTCTTAGGATCGACTTTGAAGCCCTCCTGCACCACGTCATCACGCCACGGAACATCGTTGTGCACGCTCTCACAAATAACGTAGGAAGGTGTGGCAAAGCCGAGCTCAATCGAGGCCGCCGTGCTCACCGGCCCCTGCGGGTTGTGCGGTGCCA
>CAYXEC010000165.1:0-2346 GCA_964463855.1 uncultured Verrucomicrobiales bacterium
CGGGTTGGCAAAGGGTCACGCGTGAGATCCCCGGTTACCAGACCGCCCACCCGGTCGGCCAGGTCTTGCTGGACTGGGCCTTGGTTATCGCCACCGTGTGTTCCTTGCTCTTCGCGCTCAATAACATCGTGCGCTGTGAGCCGCTGGTCACTGCAGGGTTGTTTGCTCTCTTTGTCGTCTTGCTGCTCATCGTGCTCAAACGCACCAAGCGCGAATGCCCGGTCGATGACGTCGAGCTCAAGGACACCGGAGACGATTAATTACTCAAATTTACAACCCGCAAAATATCATCCAGAACATGTTTATCCCTAGAAGCTGCTCGTGCGTCGATTATTCCTTTTCCACTCCTCTTGGATCCTTGCCTAAAACTCTCAGTATTCTCGGTGCTGTTCTGATTGTCCTCGCGGGCATGCCCTCCCTGAGGGCAGAGGAATCCTATCAGGCATCCGTACTCGACCTGTTTCCGGGTTCGGGCATTCCCTCAGGCAAGGGGGAGGCGAGCTGCAGCTTTGATTATGTGCCCAGTGGTTCCACCTGGAATCCCAAGGTGGATGAGAAAGCGGTTTTCCTGGCATCCTTCAAGGGGCAGGGTTGGCAACTGGGTGTCGGCAAGGGAGGTCACATCTACTCCCTGCGTGGGCCTTACGGTGAGTCCGTGCCTCCACAGCGGGTTGCCTCGCCCTGGAATGACGAGGTCTGGCAGGCGGTGGCCACCCACGAGAAGATCATTGATCCCATCCACAAGTATCAGGCCAAGCACCGTGACCAATACCGGATCACCGAGCCACTGATGTATTTCATCCATCAGGCCGGCATCTACACGCCGGGGGCAGCGGAAGGAGATACCGGCAAGTCAGCCGCCTTCTACTCGCCATGCCTCGGCAAGCACTGGGATCCGGAGACAAAAACCTTGCGCCTAGTCAACTGGATGCAGCAGGCGCACACGCCCTGTGTCTGGAGGTCAGGATTATTGATCTACACCGCATTCCGCGACATCGGTGGCGGGGCATTGGAGGTCAACCAGGTTTTGCACCAGTTCGAGGGCGAGCCGCTCGACTACTTCAGTGCTCCATGGGGTGGGATTCGCAAGTCGAGCATGCCGAACACGGTTGTATCCAAAGCGGATGGCAGCTGGGCCAAGGAAGACGGCTTGTGGAACTGGAGTGGAGTCCCCCAGAAAAATGTTCATGACACGGCAGGCTGGGAAGCCTGGGTGCAAGACGTGACCAAGGAGGATTCGCCTGCCTTGGGTTTTGTTTTTGGCACGGGCAAGGACAGCCCGGGTAAACTGGAGTTTGGCGGCAAGCATCTCATTCTCTGGGGTGATGCCGGTAGGGATGACGTGCGTGATTACCAAGTTACCGAGGTCTCGGGTCAGTTCGGCATGGGACCTGGGGGATCTGTCTCGATCCGCTGGTATCTGGTTTCAGGGGGCTTCAAGCAGGTGCGTGAGCGCTCCGCCCAGCTCGCGGCACACGCCCATCTCAAGCGCATCAGTTTTCCCGCAAACGCGCATCAGCAGCTTTGGCACAAGGAGGGGAGCATCATGCTCAACAAAATCGAAGGCGCAGAGAAGCTCGGTAGCTTGTGTGCCTTCCCGGCCAAAGGCACGGTTCCGGTCTTTTTGCTCAAGGACAAGCGCAGTGGCAAGTATGTGGTTTCAGCTAATATTTATGCCATTGCCGATTCCGAACCATACCCCAACCCCTTGCCCAAGGATCATCCGGAGCATTACCGCTATCAGAACCGCGTCATTTACAAGCAATACAGCCCGCATATCGGTTACGAGAACCTGCTGGGCTACGCTTACGTCAAGCAACCGGCGAATGCTTCCGCAACTAAGCTCAAGGCGCCTGAGGGTATCGTGCTGCACCCCACAGCGCGCAGACTCTGGTTCGCAGAGTAGCTATATTGTTTCAAGTATTCCCCGACACGAGGTGCGGGGTCATCGACAGTTTGAAGTCTGTAGATTGCGAGGGCGGGTCAACGCAGCGATGTAGTTTTGCGGGTGGGGTGGTTGTAATTCGCCAATAACTTATCATTTATCGTCATTTTTTGCGAGGTCGGATAGGTAACGCACTGTATACGTGGTGCTTGTGAACCTATAATTGTATCTATCCTAAAAAATAAGGACTATGCGTATCATGATTTTATAGCTACATTGTGTATACATCCCTTGCTTCCTGGTTTCTCAACCTGAAAGTCTTGAATCCATGTTGATGCACTTCTCCGTTCGACCATGTGAGACCATTGTTTTCAATGGTGTTACAACAGCTCGTGCGCAGACCCGAGGCTTTGCGCTGGTGGCCACGGTCAGTATGATGGTGTTGCTGACGCTGGTGGCCT
>CAYXEC010000166.1:0-2336 GCA_964463855.1 uncultured Verrucomicrobiales bacterium
CTGCCGTCCATGCGGATAGGTAGGCCCAGCACGATTTGTTTGACCTGGCGCGCTGCCACAAGATCGGCGATGCGCTCGACCGGATCGACCTCGCTGACCTGAATGGTCTCCACGGGGTGGGCCATGATTCCTGCAGCGTCGGTGGCGGCGATGCCGATGCGGGCATCACCATGGTCAATGGCAAGGATGGGATGGTCAGGATTCAAACAGGAAACGGTAATGTGATCAGGCAATGGCGAGCCTAGAGCAGTTCATCGGGAAGTTGGGCGCCAAGGTTTTTGATGGCATCCGCCTGGTGCCGGTTGGCGATGAGCAAGGCGTCATCGGTCTGGACAACAATAAGGTCGTCAACACCCAACAGGGCGACCTTGCTCCCGGCGCGCGCGTTGAAAACGATGTTGTTTTTCGAGTCCAGCTCGGCGAGCTCGGTATTGGTCTGGTTCTGCTCTCCCTGGGTTTCGAGATACTTGGCCACCGAGATCCACGAGCCGACATCATCCCAGTCAAAGCTGGCCTCGATGTTGAGCACCCGGGAGGCTTTTTCCATGAGCGCGTAATCAATGGAGATGGGGGTGAGGGTGGGGAATTTTTTGGCAACGGTCTCCGCGATGTCCCCTGACGCACCCAGCTCACGGATGAAGTCGGCAAGTTCCGGGGTGTGTCGGGAGAGTTCATCAATGACGGTGCGCGCAGACCAGATGAACATGCCGGCATTCCAGGCGAAGTTGCCCTGGGAGAGGAACTCTGCCGCGAGTTCGGGATCAGGTTTTTCCCTGAAGCGTTTGACCTCGTAGGGTTGGTGCTGCGTTTCCGGTCCGTCGGTGGTGGCCTCCCCACCACGCTCGATATAACCGAAGGCAGGGCACGCCCAGGTGGGCTTGATGCCGACGGTGACCAGTGCCGCATTGTGGGCGGCGATGCTCATGGCATCACGCATGACGGACTGGAAGGCGGCAGTGTCCTGGATGAGTTGGTCAGAGGGCAAGACCATGATGGTGGCATGGGGGTTCCTGGCAGTGATGAGCCCCACGCCGAGTGCCACCGCCGGAGCCGTGTCCCTCTTGGCGGGTTCCGCAAAAATATTCTCCGCCGGTATTTCCGATGCAACCTCACGCACGGCTTGTTCCTGGAGCGTGTTGGTGAGGATAAGAATGTTCTCCCTGGGGATCAGTCCCTCGAGCCGGCTGATGGTCTGGTTGAGTAGTGTAGCCTCGCCAAAGAGATTGAGTAATTGCTTGGGGCGTGCGTTTCTCGACAGTGGCCAAAAGCGTGTGCCGCTGCCGCCGGCGAGAATCAGGGCATACTGGTCAGAGGCTTGAGTGGTCGAGTTACTCATGGCTGAGAGGATGAGAGATAATCTCGCGCTAAAAAAGCAGAAACGCGCAAATTAATCCATATTTAAGGGGATTTGCGCTTTTCTCCATCGAATACGGGGTTACTATATCTGCATGTCACAAGAGCACTCTGAAAAAAACTGGATTGAAACCAGCGCGTCATTCGGACCTGCCATGTTGGGCGCGGCTGCTGGTGTATTCCTTGGCGACCTCATGCACCGGGATACCCGCAGGCCTGTGGCCCTGACTCTTGCCGCGCTTGGTCTTGCCGCCCTGGCTCCCTCGGTTGTCGAGATCGTTGTCGACAAGGTCAACGGACCCAACAGCAATCGCGGGTCAAAACGTACACTGCGCAACATCCGTGATGCGGGTATTGCCACTGACGAGTTTGCCGACCTCGAGGAGGAAATTGGCGAGCAGATGTATATCGGTTAGTTTTACTCACGGCTTCCGTAGCACTTGATGCGCGTCCTACTTACAGGCTCCACCGGTCGACTCGGTGGGGCTTTTTTGTCACTCTGGGGCAGTGACCAGGACATCGAGCTCATTGCCCCAAGCCGGCAGGAAATGGACCTGTCTGTGCCCGGGGCGGTCAGGTCTTTTTTGGGCCAAGTGGATTTTGATGTCCTTATCAACACGGCGGCCATTACAGGTCTTGAGGAGTGTCTCGATAAGCCTGAAGTGGCGCAGCGGGTCAATGTGGATGCTGCGCGGGAGATGGCGGAGGCATGCAAGGGCAAGTCGGCCAAGCTGGTCCACTTCAGCACGGACTATGTTTTCTCCGGTGAGCTTCCGGGCATGAGAACGGAGGCAGATCCTGCTGATCCGGTTAACGTCTACGGCAAGAGCAAGCGCGAGGGAGAGAAAGCCGTTCTCGCTGCCAACGACCAGGCGCTGGTGGCACGTGTGTCATGGCTCTTTGGCCCGAGCACGCCGCAAACACCGTCGCATTATGACAACGTGATCAACAGGCTGGCTGCTGGCCGGAACCAGCACTCCATC
>CAYXEC010000167.1:0-2281 GCA_964463855.1 uncultured Verrucomicrobiales bacterium
GCTAAAAATACTGGAGTCGATGATCGCACGGAAGCTCAGGCAACCGTCGTTGCTGCCGATATCGAAGGCAACCGCCGCACTCTAAAGGTGGATTCCCTGATACCAGGCACCATGGCTGTCATCTATCTGCTCCTGATCTTCTACTTCAGGGCCAAGGGCGGCTATAAGCCGGTCGAGCTTGCAGGCGGCGAGAAAAGACCCATCGCTCAAGCTGATGAATTTTAAGCTACTGCGTACTCATCTACCCTAACAACCTATCAACGCCTTCCCTGTAAAATCGCAGGGAAGGCGTTTCTCCCATTACCAGATCGATAGCATGTTCCTCGGCCTTGATTGCTCCACTCAAAGCTTTTCAGCGCTCATCATAGATGCGCGCGAGGGCATCATCACCCACGAGGCATCAGTCAACTTCGAAGCTGACCTACCTCATTACCAAACCTCGTCTGGGTTTATCCATGGTGAGCTGCCTGGTGAGGTTTTTTCCAACCCACTGATGTGGGTCGAGGCACTTGACCTGCTGATGACAAAGCTGGTTGAAAGCGGAGCCGACTTGTCTCGCATTGAAGCTGTCTCCGGATCCGGCCAACAACACGCCACTGTCTATCTCAACGAGCATTTCAATAGTGCCTTGGCAGCCTTGGACGCCACAGCCGACCTTAAGGACCAGCTGGCCCCCTGCCTCAGCCGACCGCTCTCACCGATCTGGATGGACAGCTCCATCGCCCGGGAGTGCGGGGAGATCGCTGCAGCGATTGGTAGTAACGAGGAACTGTGTCGGCGCACAGGATCCACCGCAGCCAAACGTTTCTCTGGTCCCCAGATCCGCCGTTTTTCGAAACTTGCACCGGATGCATGGCAAGACACCACTGAGGTTCACCTCAACAGCTCGTTTCATGCTTCTGTGCTGGCTGGAAAATCCGTCAGCATCGACCACGGTGACGGCGCGGGCATGAACCTCATGAACCTCGAGTCAGGAGACTGGGATGCAGAGATCGTCAGTATTACTGCTGAGGGCCTTGCTGCCAAACTGCCCTCTCTTAAGCCCTCAGCCACCATCGCAGGTGATATTTCTCCTTACTTCGTTAATAAATACCAATTCAATCCAGAAGCTAAAGTAGTCCTCTGGTCGGGAGACAACCCCTGTAGCCTCGTTGGCATGGGTGCCGCCTCTCCCGGCAAGATGGTCATTAGCCTAGGCACCAGCTACACCCTTTTTGCTGCCATGGAGAAGCCGGTCACGGACCCAAGCGGATTTGGTCACGTATTCGGCAACCCCTGTGGTAAATTTATGAGCCTGATCTGCTTTAGTGAGGGCGCTCTGGCACTGGAAAAACTTCGCAGTGAGTTAAACATCACTTGGGATCAGTTCAGTGAAGCTGCCCTGAGCCAGGAGCAAAGCCCCATTCGTAGCCTGCTCGACAAACAATTTCTCGACATGAAAGCCCACAGTGCCTGGATGGGCGAATCACCCACGACAATCTATGTCACCGGCGGCGCCTCACAAAACCAAGGTATCTGCCAAACCATTGCCAACGTTTTCAACGCCAAGGTCCAGCGTATGAGCATCAATGCCTCTGCGTCCCTCGGCGCTGCAATGCGCGCCGCCCATGCAACCGGCGAATTTCAACTCAACCAACTCGAAGAGAAATTCACCCAGCCTGCTCAAGACTCGCTCGTCATCCCCTCTCTGGAAACTATAAATAATTACTAGCCGTAGGCATCTCATGTCCTTGTAGGCCTTACCCAATCCCCACATAAAAACTGAACACTTCGAACCAACAATAATTAACCATGTCCCGTCCTGTCACACTCTTCACCGGCCAATGGGCCGACCTTTCCCTTGCTGAACTCCTGCCCAAGATCAAGGAAATGGGCTACGATGGCGTCGAGCTCGCCTGCTGGGGCGATCACTTCGACGTCGATGCCGCCCTTGCCGATGACCAGTATGTTGCCGACAAATGGCAATTACTCAACTCTCACGGCCTGGACTGCTACGCCATCTCCAACCACCTCGTCGGCCAGGCTATCTGTGACAATATAGACGAACGTCATCAAGCGATCCTCTCCCCTGAAATCTGGGGTGATGGTGAGCCCGAAGGAGTGCGCCAGCGCGCTGCTGAGCACATGGCAAATGCCGCACGCGCCTGCCGTAAGTTCATGGATGCCCGCCCCGGGGGAACCCATCCATTCACACCAGCGGTCAATGGCTTCACAGGATCCTCCATCTGGCACGCGCTTTACTCCTTGCTACTCGGACTACGACCACAATTCCATCGATGAC
>CAYXEC010000168.1:0-2255 GCA_964463855.1 uncultured Verrucomicrobiales bacterium
ACCTGCGCGGACTTTATTCAGGCCGGCGCCAATCTTCCCGCGGGGGAAAAAGCCCGGGTGGCTGAGTTGCAGTCACGGCTTTCTGAAGTCACGCAGAAGTTCAGCGAAAACGTCCTGGACTCGACCAATGCCTGGGAGCTGGTCATCGATGACGAGGCACGGCTTGCGGGATTGCCCGAATCCGCCAAGGCGGCAGCAGCAGCTGACGCGGCAGCCAAGGGGCAGGAGGGCAAATGGCGTTTCACCCTGCAACACCCGTCCATGGGGCCGGTGTTGCAATACGCGGATGACGACGACCTGCGCCGCGAGATATGGGAGGCAAACTGCAGCATCGGGCGTGATGGCGACTTTGATAACACCGCCCTCATCTGGGAGATTCTTGAGCTGCGTCAGGAGAAAGCGGAGCTCCTGGGCTGCAAAAATTTTGCCGATCTCACGCTGCAGCGGCGTATGGCGCGTAGTGGTGAGGCAGCACTCAAGTTCACCGAGGATCTTCACGATAAAATCAAGGAGGCCTTTCAAAAAGACACCGGCGAGCTGCAGGCTTGGAAAGCGCAGCAGACAGGCACGGAGCCCGGGCCGATGCAACCGTGGGAAGTAAGTTATTGGGCGGAGAAACGTCGCAAGGCAGAGTATGATTATGACGAGGAGGAGTTGAGGCCTTACTTTCCGCTACCGAGTGTGATGGAGGGCATGTTCGGTATTGTCAGCAAGCTCTACAACATCCGCATTGAGCAGCGCGAGACCGGGGAGGACATCGAAGTCTGGCACCCGGAGTGCTGCTTTTATGACCTCTATGACAACGCGACCGGCGAACTACTGGGATCATTTTACGCGGACTGGCATCCGCGTGAGAGCAAGCGTGGTGGAGCGTGGATGAACTATTTTGAAACCGGCATGCCGCCGGTCGATGGGCAGCCGCGCGAGCCGCACCTCGGCCTGATGGTGGGTAACATGACCAAGCCGATTGGCGATAAACCGGCACTGATGGATCATCGCGAGGTGGAGACCATTTTCCACGAGTTTGGCCATCTCCTTCATCACTTGCTCGCTGATGTCACGGTCAAGTCACTCTCCGGCACCAACGTGGCATGGGACTTTGTCGAGCTGCCCTCCCAGATCATGGAGAATTTCTGCTGGGAGCGAGAGAGTCTGGATTTGTTCGCCCGTCATCATGAAACCGGCGAACCGATTCCGGAGGAGCTCTATGAAAAAATGCTGGCTGCGAGAAATTACATGAGTGCCAGTGGCTTCATGCGCCAGCTCTCGCTGGGCAAACTGGATCTGGAGCTGCATACCGGGTTGGATCAATTCCGCGGCAGGGATCTCGACGAGCTGGACCGTGAGATTTTGGCTGATTACAAAGCACCTCTGGCCACGGATGGACCCACCATGGCACGGCGTTTCAGTCACCTGTTCTCATCGCCAACGGGTTACGCTGCCGGTTATTACTCCTACAAGTGGGCCGAGGTTCTTGACGCGGATGCCTTCACGCGCTTCCAGGAGGAGGGGATTCTCAACCCGGAGACGGGGGCCGCCTTCCGCGAGAATATTTTGAGTAAGGGAAACTCAGCTCCAGCAGAGGAGCTCTATCACGACTTCATGGGCCGGCATCCCGAGCAGGCCGCGCTCTTGGAGCGCTCGGGGCTTGCGTAATTTCGGTCAGTCCTGAGTGAGCTTGGATCCCCACCAGTTTTTGTTGGGCACGTAGTTCGCGTCAAGATAGCGGGCGTGACTTCTTTCGAGCTGGGTCTTGAGTTGCTTGATGTGGGTCTCACGGTATTTTTGCTTCGCCACGGGGTTGTAGCGCTGGTCTTGTTTGGGGAGCAACGCCCCGGTTTCCCGAAGCCAGTTGTCCAGCTCGGCGCGTAGGGATTTGGCTAGTTCCAGCTTGCTGGTGGCGAGGTCTTTTTGTTCCCCGATGTCAGCGCTAAGTTGGTAGAGCTCGTCGTGGCCGTCCTCATAGTAGTGGATGAGCTTCCAGCCGCCCTTGCGAATGATGGCACAGGGTTCACCGCCCTGATTGCCATAGTGCGGGTAGTGCCAGAACAGGGAACGCTCCGCCAGGCTCCCGCCTTGCATAAGAGGCACGAGGCTGACGCCATCGATATGCTGCTCGGGAAGCATGGGCAGGCCGGCAAGCTCGAGCATGGTGGGGAAGAAATCCGTGCCCGTCACCGGGGTGGAGCAGCTGGAGCGTGCCTTGGTAATACCGGGTGCTTTGATGTAGTAAGGTTGCTTGATGCCGCCCTCCC
>CAYXEC010000169.1:0-2198 GCA_964463855.1 uncultured Verrucomicrobiales bacterium
TGGGCTG
Source organism: uncultured Verrucomicrobiales bacterium (assembly GCA_964463855.1). GTDB lineage: Bacteria > Verrucomicrobiota > Verrucomicrobiia > Verrucomicrobiales > Akkermansiaceae > Oceaniferula. The sequence goes on from CAYXEC010000169.1 coordinate 8, forward strand.
TGAAGCAGGTCTTGCCTGGGCGAATAAAAACGAGGTCGAGGCGATCTTTATCAAGAATGATGGAACCGTGATTGAATCAATGGAGCCGCGTTGATGATGGCGATTAGGCGAGGATGCCCTTGATGACTTTGGCGGGCTCAACACCGGTGAGCTTCATGTCGAGACCTTGGAAGGGGTAGGTGAAGCGGTTGCTGTTGAGGCCCAGCTGGTGGAGCATGGTGGCGTGCAGGTCGCGCACATGGACGACGTCCTTGATGGCACTGTAGCCGAGTTCGTCGGTCTCACCGTAGCTCATGCCGGGTTTCATTCCAGCACCCGCCATCCACATGGAGAAGCCTTTGATGTGGTGATCGCGTCCGGCGCCGCCTTTGCTACCTTGGAACATGGGAGTGCGGCCAAACTCACCGCCCCAGACAATGAGGGTGTCCTCAAGCATGCCGCGCTGTTTGAGGTCATTGAGCAGGGCCCAGGTTGGCTTGTCGGTGAGATCACAGCAGACTTTCATGTATTTATCGAGGTCACCGTGGTGATCCCAGCCGCGGTGGTAGAGCTGGATGAAGCGCACGCCCTTCTCGGCAAGGCGGCGGGCGAGCAAGCAGTTCGACGCGTAGGAGCCATCCCCCGGGGTGGCGCCATACATCTCAAGCGTGCTCTGTGGCTCATCGGAGATATCCATGAGTTCAGGAACGGAAGTTTGCATCCGGAATGCCATCTCGTAGGCGGCGATGCGGGTCTCAATCTCGGGGTCGTGGATCTGGCCGAGCTTTTTCTTGTCGAGCTGGATGATGGATTTGATCAGCTCGTCCTGCTGCTTGATGCTGACCCCTTTGGGACGGCTGAGGTAGTGAACGGGGTCACCCGCAGCGTTGAACTCGACACCTTGGTAGCGGCTGGGGAGAAAGCCGGCAGACCACTGGCGGGATGCGATCGGTTGTGGGTTGCGCCCGCCGACACTGGAGAGAACGACAAAGCCTGGTAAATTTTGGGAGAGCGAGCCCAGGCCGTAGTTGACCCAGGCGCCCATGGAAGGGCGGCCACTGATGGCAGTGCCCGTATTCATGAAGGTGTGGGCCGGGTCATGGTTGATCTGCTCAGTGACCATGGATTTGATCACGGTGATGTCATCCGCCATCTTCGCCGTCCAAGGCAGGTAGTCACTGACCATCAGGCCACTTTGGCCGTGGGGGCGGAACTTGGCCTGGTGGCCGAGGACCTTGAGCTCCTTGCCCTGCAGCTGGGCGATGGGTTGGCCCTTGGTGAAGGATTCCGGCATCGCCTTTCCGTCCAGTTTGTCGAGCTCGGGCTTGTAGTCGAAGGTCTCCAGATGCGAGGGGCCTCCCGCCATGCAGAGGAAGATGACCCGCTTGGCCTTGGGCGCAAAGTGAGGAGAAGAAGGGTAAATATCCGAAGCTGCCGAGGCAGACCTCAGACCCATGAGGGAGGATAGTGCCGCGGAGCCCAGGCCGAGTCCGGCCTGGCCGAGAAAAGTACGTCTTGTTTGGTTAAAGCTCATCGTCATTTAGTTCCGGTAGGTGAATTCGTAGAGGTTGAACAGGCCACGGGCAACGGCGGTCCAGGAGGCAAGTTCAACGGGTTGGATGTCCTTGGCGGCCGGGCTGAGGCCGGAGGTGCTGAGCTGACCGGCTTGCTTTTCAGCCTGGTCATACTGGGTACGGGTGTCTTCAAAGAGCTGCTGGAAGATGGCTTTTTCCTCCGCGTCCGGGGCGCGGTTCAGGGCCTGCTGGTAGGCAAAGTCAATGCGCTGCTCGAAGGAGTCACCACCTTCGCTGACGATGCGCTGGGCGAAGTTGCGCGCGGCTTCCACAAATGTTGGATCATTGAGTAATACCAGTGAGGCATTCGGTGTGTTGGAGCGGGGTCTCTCTGCGGTGCATTCTTCGCGGCTGGGGGCATCCAGGGCTTTCATCATCGGGTGCAGGAACATGCGTTGCCAGTGAACGTAGAGGCCGCGGCGCCATTGTCTGGTGTCGTTGTGTTGCTCGTATTTACGGGGCGGGAAGTTCAGGTGGCGGTAGTAGCCGGCGGGCTGGTAGGGTTTGACGCTACTACCACCGATCTCATCGACGAGAAGCCCGCTGACGGATAAGGCGTTGTCCCGGATCAGCTCGGCGGGCAGGCGGTAGCGGGACTGCCGGTCAACCAAAGCGTTGGCAGGGTCTCGCGCGAGCAT
>CAYXEC010000170.1:0-2195 GCA_964463855.1 uncultured Verrucomicrobiales bacterium
TTTCCCACATCCACCGTTCGCCAGGGAGATTGGAAATTGATCCAATCCCTCGAAGATGGATCGGTAGAATTGTTTAACCTGGTTGACGATCCCAAGGAAACCACCGACTTGGCCTCCGCCCGCCCTGACAAAGTCGCGGAACTGCGAAAGTTGATTGTGCAACATTGCATCGAAGTCCAGGCCCAGAACCTCCGGCCGCGGGTTCAATCATTACCTTGAGAATGGGCGCATTTTTTATGCAAGGAAACGATGCATTTGCTGAGACTCTGCCGCTTTCAGCAACACAATTCACTGTTGGATAAACCAGATAGAACTCATAAACTTCTAACGATCGGTTAACGTTCATTTCACGTTGGGTGCGGCACAGTGGCTGGTATTATGAAAATCAATTCTAATATCACTTCTCACACATCTGCATTCAATACAGCTTCGGAGGTCGTTATCCGCGGCTCCCGTCATGGATTCATCGCGCTTCTTATACTGCTGGGCATGATCGGCACTCGGCCAACGTATGCCCGGGAAACCCAGACAGCAAATCGTCAAGCGTGGGAGGCCCGGGCAATATTCGGGTTTGACAGAGCCGACTCCACTTCGCTGACCACTTCCTTACCAGCCGAATCAAAAACCGGGGACCTGGACTTCGGGAGCGGCTTTGCATTTGGAGGTGCGATAGGATACAACTTTCCCAATAACTTTCTTCTTGAGCTGGAATATACCTGGCGGTCCTCTGGTGAAGGCGATGCGCCCGATGCGCTATTTGGACCTGGTGCTGAGACGGATGTGGCCTCAGTCATGATCTCTCCAAATCTCTGGTATAAACCGACCTTGGAATCCATGCCCAAGTTGGCTCCTCGATTCGGTATTACCTACGGGTGGCTGCAGGAGGTGAGCATGGACGCAACGGTTGGCGGGATCGAAGAATCTTTTGATGGAGATGGCGCCGGATGGATGTTGATGGCTGGTTTGGACTGGGATCTCAATGATCGATGGTTGCTGGGATTGGACGCCCGATACTATGACGGAGGTGGCATTACAGCGACCTCCGAAATGGATCCGACCCGAAAAGTCTCCTTCGATTATTCCGGCTTAACTATCAATCTTCAGATCGGGTATCGGTTCTAATCGAATCCAGTTCAAAAACGTTTCTACACTTCGCATAGATCAGCAGGCCAATGTTGCAAGAAACGCAAATATCCCTATAAGCAGGGGCCATGAGTAATTTTGCCAAGCTGCTTCTGGTGGAAGATGATTTCGATCTGGCAGATAATATGATCGATTTTCTGGAAGCCCGGGGATTTGCAGTCGTCCATGCACCTAATGGAGCACTGGCCCTGAATGAACTTTTGGAAGATGCCTTCGATGCGATCCTGTTGGACATCAACTTACCGGGCTTGGACGGACTCAGCTTGTGCGAACGGCTTCGCAAAGACATGGAAGATACCACGCCAGTCCTGATGCTTACCGCAGCGGATACCCTGGATGACCGATTAAAGGGATTTGCCGCCGGAACCGATGATTACCTTGTGAAGCCTTTCTCATTACCTGAAGTGGAAGCGCGCATTATGGCTCTACTCCGCAGGGCAGGCAGTTGGAATGCCACTGGCTCCAAGATATTGAACTACGGGGATCTGACGCTGGACAGTGGTCAAATGAAGGCGCGAATCAAGAATCGGGAACTCAAGTTGACGACCATGGGCTTTCGCATCTTGCATTTTTTGGCCAGCAAAGCTCCCAATATTGTGAGCCGCCGCGATCTGGAACTTGCTTTGTGGAAGGGAGAGCCTCCCGGTAGCGATGCCCTGCGCACGCATATTTTTGTCCTCAGGCAGGAACTCGATAAACCGGAAGGGCAAGACCGTCTGAAAACCATCCGCGGCGTCGGATTTCAACTGTTGAAAAACTGAAGCTTGCAAACCACAGTATAACATTCCGCTTAATTGTAGTGGTGAGTGGACTGGCCGTGGCCATCACATTCTTTAACCTGTTTTTTCTCTACGGGATCACCAAGTGGGTGGAAGACTTCATCTTCACCTCGCTGGTGGAGCGGGAATTCGACCGCCTGCAGGAAGATCCGTCCGCCATCGAGGATGTGCTGTACCCATTCGAAGCCTACGCGTCGCAGCAAACAGTACCAGATGAGAAACGGGCATGGCTGTCGGCTCTCAAGCCCGGCATCCACGAAACGGACAAGCCTC
>CAYXEC010000171.1:0-2099 GCA_964463855.1 uncultured Verrucomicrobiales bacterium
CCTGGCAAAATTACGATGACCGTTAATTACACCAACTCGACGATCGCGGGGAGCTCGAAAGAATCAATGACACCTGTCAACAGCATACGCTCAAGAGCATCCAACTTTTGAGCAGGATCACCCTGCAACCCGAGGGCAACCATTCCGCCTCCAAGAGCTTCAAATGAAACAAAGCGCGAAAGACATGCACCATAGCCTCTTTGGTCAAGAAATTTACTGCGAATCGCCGATGCATTTCGTGATCGGTCGACAGCTGAAGAGCCCCCAATAAAGACGATCACCTCGTCAACAGCGAACTGCTCTCCATCAAGCCCCTCGACTGTGGAATGTTTCAATAGACTCTCAGGAACGGGGCCGCTAAAAGCCTTTGTATCAACCAGGCTGGAGGAGAATTCATTTGACAACCCCTTCTCTTGATCAGCTTCAACGCCAGTAATCTCATCGAATAGAGCAGAGGTAATCCCAAATAGCTTGGCCATGTTGACACGCCCACCCGAAGCAACAGAGTTAGTCCCCAGAGGATCAACAGAACTCATCAACTTCTGACGCAACCCGCTCGGCGAGAAGCCAGGGTTACGCGCCCAGAAAGCGCTCATGATGCCCGAGACAAGTGGGGTCGCCATCGACGTCCCCTGCTTCATTGTGTACGAGGAATCGCCAGTGTTCCCCAAACTAAGAATACTGACACCAGGTGCCATAACATCAACGGAGCTATTGCCATAATTCGAAAATCCAGCCAACTGATCCGATTGGTCAGAAGCCGCTACCGAGATAATATTACTGAGATCATAAGAAGCAGGATAATGGGGCGCCACGTCATTATCGGTGCCACTATTACCCGCTGCAGCAACAATTAGTACGCCTGCATCTCCTGCGGCCTCCAAGGCATTGTAGTATGCCTGATTATAAGTGGAGCCGCCTAGGCTTAGATTAATGATTTTTGCACCTTGCTCAACGGCATAGTTAATACCCTCAATCACGTCAATGCTCGATGTCTGTGTGGCGCCATCAGCGAATACTTTGATTGGCAGTATCTTTGCCACTGGATTAGCGCCAATAACGCCTTTTCCATTCGGAGCTGCAGCAATTGTGCCCGCAACATGCGTGCCATGCCCTTGGGTATCCACGGGATCAGGATCGCCGTCGCCCGAAAAGTCATAACCCGGCAAGAGGTTGCCCTGAAGATCTTCATGTGTTAGGCGCACTCCAGTATCAATGACAGCGACGATATTCTCTCCTCGATTTAGATTTGAAATACCCGCTGCAGGGCCGTTGGTAAACGATCGAAAGGCTGAAACAACCTCTGCATCTTTGCCGGAAGGAGATTCAAAGGCCCAAAGCTCTGAAAACCTTGGTTCGCTACTCCAGAAATCCACATATACCGGCACGGGAATTCGTCTAGCTCCCTGGCCTGTTGCACTAAATTCAATGCGATAGCTCGTCGCTGCTTGCCCATAGGGGGAAACGCGTGCATAGTAACGACCAGCACTCAGATTGCGCATAATCTGATCAGGTGTTGTATTGCTAGAGCGGGAGAACTGCAGCAACTGGCCTCTACCATCGTAAAGCTCTAGGTCTGCATCTTGGGCTAAGTCCGTCAATAAAATCGTTGCTGTACCGGCAGCTCGCATCTCAAACGCGTAATAGTCATCGCGGTCAGTCGGTCCAACGGCATCGCTTAAACTAACGACAACATCCGATAAAGAGCCCACTTCTCGTGCCGTCGCACGTGTGTTACCTGCAGCATCTCCCGGTGTTGGCTCGGGGCCAGGTGGCGTGGGTGAGGGATTAGGGGTTGGAGTGGGTGTCGTTGCTTGACCCGTTGCACTGAACTCGATCCGATAGTTTGTGCGTGCACTGCCGAATGGATAGACGCGGGCGTAGTAGCGACCGGCACTCAGGCTGCGGATGATTTGATCTGGAGCAGTGTTACTTGAGCGCGAGAACTGAAGCAATTGGCCGTTACTGTCATAGAGCTCTAGGTCTGCATCTTGAGCTAGCCCCGTCAACAAAACCCTTGCAGTACCGGCAGATTGCATCTCAAACACATAGTAATCATCCCGATCAGACGGACCAACAGCATCGCTATAACTGACGAC
>CAYXEC010000172.1:0-998 GCA_964463855.1 uncultured Verrucomicrobiales bacterium
ATCAATCGTTTCAGCATCATTGAGCCTCAGTCGCATTTAGATGCCTCCTTGGCGTGGTGGCTATAGCAGTGACCGGTGGGTGTTAGGCATCATCCTGCTGATAAGAGGCTGATATTGAGTGATACTGGAAGCGCATCAACTTCTCTCCTTAAACAACTCCAAAAGTTTAAATAAAACCCTCCGGCAAGCTGTCAAGACCGATTGCAGGCTTCAGGGGAGGCCAAAGGTGGCTTCCCTGGTGGCGATCGGCAAAGCCGCGAACTTTACGATTTCCCCTCATGAAATCAGAATAGCGCAAACAGCGAACACCAAAGTCCTCGAGATCAACCATCATGACTTCCGATCCGTCCATGGTGGTGGCCTCTTTGGTGACATTGTTGACCGCGTTCGTCCATCATTCCCGATGAAGGGACAATCAAGTCAATCGTAAAGTTAGCCACCGATCACTCCGTAGTCCGCTCGTTGGAAGACCTCTTCTCCTGATCCGACTTACAACATCTCCTCACGCCACAGCTACCACTGGGGCTTTTGCTGCGATGGGTTCAGCAGAAACTCCCTGAAGCCTCCCTCGCTCCTCATCTGGTATTGAGCGGTCTGACCTGCGATGGTGATACATCGAGAGGAACACACCTCCGAGCTCACACCAAATGCTCAACAGGCCGAACACCCATGAACTCCAAAATCACTGAGTTAAACACCGGAGAACTCGAAACAATTCAAGCGGGATGTGGCACAGTGCAAGTGGGCTGCAAAGTACCCGTTGATCCAAAGCTTAACATTTGCTCCAAGAGACGGCTGCAGACTTCATCCGAAACATTTATCCTGAACATCCGACCAACTTTGCAGCAGTAAGTGCTATGAGCCCCGATCCCCGCCCCCCCGGGTCTTTTGAGTATCCATCGATCAGACCGAAGCAAAAACCCCCGAAAATTGTCCGGGGGACATGAACCAATCAACATTCCAATGGCTGTAGATGGTCGAAGCTGCTGGCGTTGGCG
>CAYXEC010000172.1:1008-2097 GCA_964463855.1 uncultured Verrucomicrobiales bacterium
TCCAGGTGTGAGCTGTTTTGATCTCCTGGGGCACCTGAAGCGGTGCAAACGGAGCGTCGATCAATCAGGTGCACAAGTGGAAAGGCCCATCAATAAATGGAGCAACGCGTTTTAGCTGGAGCTGACTGCTTTCTCGACGGGCTCCCCAGAACAACCATTTAGCGGACAATGATCCACTAGCACTTCAAGTTTTAGGGAACCTCTGGATAACCCGTCCAGCAATGATCTCCACAATTGAAGTGGCGCCAGGCATTGGATATTGCCTGATGGGGGTGTTTGAGCTATTGAAGAAATATAAAGGCTCTGCGGTGACGAGGGCTTTGTTTTTTTTGGGGTGGGGTGGATCAGTTCTCTTGGGAATACTGGCCAACAAATTGTTGGCCAGTATCCACACTCAGTATCCCCAACGTAAAATCCCCCTGCTACGCCTTCCAACTCCGCATCCTACAAGTCCGTCTCGACAAGACCGCCTAAGGCCCGACTCTCCAGATCACCCACAGAAATCGGAAAGCCCATGTCTTTGGCAAGGGCGATAACGGTAACCACATCTGTAGCCGCCTTCAGCTTCTCCTGTAGACCTGCATCAGCCTTGATGGCTTCTAAGAAGGCTTTGAGTTGCTCTTCTGAGATCGCCTTGAGTGGGCGGGGTGAGTTGACCTCCATGATTACCGAACCTCAGCTTCGTGTCACCAGGATGGCGTGAGCGCGGGCCAATACCTGAGCCGCGTGGGATATCCAGATCTTCCTTAGTAATTTGGTAATAAACCGGCGCTCAATAATCGCCGTGTACCAATAAGCGAACGCTTGTCATCCAGCAGCGCCCTCGCCATTCCGCTTAATCCAGTGAAGAATCCAGGTAGCACCAAATTGCCTTCCTGGGTACCAAAGCAGCGCAGCTGCGGCACAGTTTGCTTGCATCGATCGAGTGCTTGCTTATGCAACTGTATGGCTTGATCCAACGCCAATTGTTGGACGCATTTGTCAACTGGCCAAGGACCTTGCGCCAGCTCGCGGAGCAGCACCATCAGGCCCAACGAGCCGCAGCAGAGATGATCCATCCCCTGTGGCATCAGTGTGGCGGTGGTATTC
>CAYXEC010000173.1:0-2089 GCA_964463855.1 uncultured Verrucomicrobiales bacterium
CGGCATCTAGCGTGGCACAGTATCGGCGCCGGCGCCGAAAACCCAGTCGTCCCCTGCGATTTGAGGGGGCGAGGGTGTCACGTGGGCTAGCGCAAAGGTGGGGGTTCAAGCAAAGTTGGTGCCTGATTGCTGACACGGGATGCAGGGTTAACCTAGATCCGTCGCAGGGCATCAGCCTTGTCGCGAAAACCGCCCAACAACAACTGCAAGTATGTGACCTCTCGTAGCTTGATGCTCGCTACGATCGACATACCCACCTGCAGAGGAAGCTGCTTGCCATTCTTCAGCTTAAGCTGCTGGCTCGAGAGGCGTATGTCAGCTGGGAAACGGTAGTCATCACGTTGCTTAGCGGGATCCGGGGGCAGAGCATCGGATCCGATCTTGCGCACGGTTCCTTGAATCACACCAAAATCAGTGGCCGGAAAGGAGTCAACGCTGATCTCAGCCGGCATCCCAAGGCGAACAAAGCCAATATCAGCATTCGGGATTTCTACCCGCGCCTCAAGCTTGTCAAACGGCACGATTTTCATCACGGTTTCGGTGCTCTGGGCCGAGAAACCAACCACCTTCGGTTTGAGATCGAAAACGACTCCATTCACTGGAGCAGTAATCACCTGGTAACGCAATGTTTGGTTTGCTTGAGCCAGTTGAGAGCGCAAGGATTCAATCTCACTTGCTAGCTGATTTACAGCCTGGCCGAGGATCGCCATCTGGCGCAAACGCTCAAGCTGACTTGATTCTAGCTGACCACGCGTTTCTGCTACTTTGTTTTTTTGCTGCAAATACTGGAGCTCAGCAGCAGCTCCTTGCTTCTGCAACCGCTCAAATCTATCAAGAATTTGGAGATCTAAGCGAAGACGGTCTCGGAGGATCATGGTTTCCTGAGCATTGAGCTCGAGGTAGCGGCTGAGCTCTGTCCGTTTGAGGTTGAGCTGCCCCTCCTTCAAGCGCAAACTAGCCTGCAATCCCTGCTGCTGAGCGAGGTTCGCTTCAGTGTCGAGACGCAAGAGTGGCTGACCAGCCTTCACCTGCTGTCCATCCTTGACAAGGATTTGCTTAGCCACACCACCCACAGGTAGCTGGATGTCCTTCACGGAGCCGATGGGTTGCAGTCGTCCAGTGGCCTGCACGATCTCCTCTGTTTTGGCAAACGTGAGCCAGGCCACCCCAAAAGCCGTGGTTCCAATCAAAGCCCAAGTAACTGAGCGCATCCAAACAGTGCTCTGCTTCAGCACCGACTCATCATGATCTTTGGTTGCAACAGCGGTTTCCAGTGCGGTTTGCGCTTGTTTAAAAAGGGTGGCTGGATTAAGACGAGATTTCATCACTCTGCCTCCTGTTGACGAGACAATGCAAAATATCGACCACGCATGGCCATGAGTTCGTCGTGTGTGCCTGTTTCAACAATCGCACCCTGATGCATCATGATGATCAGATTAGCTCGTTTAATTGTAGATAATCGATGAGTAATGAAGAACACTGTGCGATCATGCAATGAATCGATGAGATTGTCACATACTTGGCGCTCTGTCGCATAATCAAGAGCACTGGTTGCTTCATCCATTACCAGTAACTTAGGTTGATTAAGCAAGGTTCGAGCTATCGCCAAACGCTGCCTTTGTCCACCACTAAGGGCCGTACCACGTTCACCCACAGATGAGCTGTAGCCGTTGGGCAACTCCATGATGAAATCATGGGCACAGGCCAAGCGAGCAGCTTGCACGATCTCCTCGCTATCTGCATCAGGGCGGGTCAGGGCGATGTTCTCACTAACGCTGCCTGAAAACAAAATGGGTTCTTGTGGAACAATACCAATCTGGCGGCGTAAAGAGTAAAGCTCTACTTTGCTGATGTCGTAGTGGTCAATCAGGATTCGACCGCTGTCAGGTGAATAGAGACGTGGTAGCAGCTTCATCAACGTGCTCTTGCCACTGCCGCTCTGCCCCACAATTCCCACAAAGGTGCCACTTGGCACATGCAAATTCACCGACTTAAGAACAGGCTCAGCCCCTTTATTAAAGGAAAAAGAGAGGTTCTGGAACTCCACATCACCTTCAATCGGTGGCAGCGGAATCTTGGCTTGATCGGT
>CAYXEC010000174.1:0-2046 GCA_964463855.1 uncultured Verrucomicrobiales bacterium
CTATTACTTCCTGGCCGAGCTAGAACTCTTCCAAGGACATTACGGGCAAGCCCTGGATGCCTTTCAGAACTTCACGACCTTCCGGATGAGTCCGGAGCTGGAGAGCAGAACCACCCTGGGAATCGCCTCCTGCGAGTTCGCCATTGAAGCCCTGAAGAACCCGGTGCCTTTCGATCCACAGAACCTCGGTCCTGGGGTTAATTCCGAAGCTGCAGAGTATTATCCCTGCATCACCGCCGATAGCCAGACCTTGCTCTACACCCGTTTGGTGAAAGACAGCAATGCCTTCGACGGCAAGCAGGAAGATTTTTACACCGCCAAATATGTGGATGGCGTTTGGGGCAAGGGCATTCCGGTGGGAGAGATCAACACTCCTCAGAACGAAGGCGCGCCGACCCTCTCACCCGATGGACAGGTCCTTATTTTCACGGCTTGCGAGCTCAATGGCGACTGGGGGTCGGGTCGTCAGGGATTGGGATCCTGCGATTTATTCTTTTCTCAGAAGAACGGCAATCGCTGGAGCTTGCCCATGAATTTGGGGGAAAAGGTGAATTCCTATTACTGGGATTCCCAGCCTTCCTTTGCGGCCGATGGGCGAACCCTGTATTTTGTGCGCGGACGACGCGGTCGCACCGGCTACGAAGATCAGGACATCTGGGTATCTCGTTTGGATGAGTACGGCAGTTGGCAGAAACCCGAAAAGCTCAAGGGCTTCGTGAATACGACTGAAAATGAAGAGTCCGTCCTCATTCACCCCGATGGCAAGACCCTTTACTTCTCCTCGAATGGTCACCCGGGCATGGGCGGCTTGGACATCTTTGTTTCCCGCCTGCAGGCAGATGGAACCTGGGGAAAGCCCGAAAATCTTGGGTATCCCATCAACACCCACAACGATGAGAACAGTTTGCTGGTAGCGGCAGATGGTAATCTCGCCTTCTTCGCTTCCGACCGGGAGGGGGGATACGGAGATCTCGATTTGTACTCCTTCGTGTTGCCCGAAGCGGCTCGTCCCATTCCGGTCACTTATGCCAAGGGCGAAGTGTTTGATCAATTGTCCTTTAAGCAGTTGGAAGCCCGTTTCGAGCTCATCGATTTGGAAACCGGCGAATTGGTCGTCGAGAGTTATAGCGATGCCGTCACCGGTGAGTTCCTAGTAAGCCTTCCGGTAAATCGGGATTACGCCCTCAACGTTTCACGTCCCAACTACCTCTTTTACAGCGAAAACTTCTCCCTCAAGAGAGTGAAGGAGGGGGAGCCCTACTTCTTGAGGGTTCCCTTGCAGAAGATCAAAGCCGGCAGTTCGGTGGTCCTCAACAATGTCTTTTTCGATACCGACAAATTCGAGCTCAAGCCCCAGTCCCAGGTGGAGCTCATGAAGCTCGTCGAATTCCTACAACTCAATCCTTCCGTCAAAATCGAGTTGGGCGGTCACACCGACAACGTGGGTAGCGATGAGGCCAACCTGGTCCTCTCCCAAAAGCGTGCTCAATCCGTGGTTGACTTCCTCACTCAAAACGGCATCCCCGCCGCTCGTCTCAGCTCCAAGGGTTATGGCGAAACCATGCCCGTCGCCGACAACAACAGCGAGGAGGGCCGGGCCCGCAATCGAAGAACCGAGTTCAAGGTGGTGGAGTAAGACTGATGCTAAAACATTGATAGAACGAAAAGACCGGGCTTGTGCTTGGTCTTTTTTTGATGGGCTAATTCACGCCTGATTTATCCTGTAGAGGAGGGGTAGAAAAAAGTTTGAATTCGAGTATTTTCCACATTGCGGGAGTGGGGAGGGGTTTGTAGAGTGGGGGGGGAATTATGCTTTTATTTGGATGGATTAGGGAATATTAGAAGAGTTGTTGCTTTTGCCGCGCGGATAAACGCAAAGGTGAGATATCTGAGGAATGGTTTGGGGGAGGGTAATGGAGTTTAGACGATTGTTGCGCTTCATCAAATAAGTATAAACTGATCACACCCGTCCAAGACGTTTAATTTTCAATCATGACTTTCCCGTTTGATGCGGTTTCTAGCTCCAAAATACAGACTTTTCTAAAA
>CAYXEC010000175.1:0-841 GCA_964463855.1 uncultured Verrucomicrobiales bacterium
CCCTGTCGATAGGATTCCAGATCACGGCCGACCTCTTGCTGGGTGACAATACTTGGAGCCATGATTTTGTGCCCAGGGACGTTGGGATCATCCATGTCCGTGGGGTATTGATATTCTACAGGATCCTCAACCGTGACGATATGCTTGGGATGATTACGCCGCAGCCAGTCAATAATGGCAGCGAGGGTTGTTGACTTACCGGAGCCGGTCGGGCCCGTAACCAGGCACAAGCCGGCTCTGCGCTGAACGGCCAGCCTCAGCATCTCCGCTGTATCCGGGTCAATGCCCAAGACGCCCAAATCAGGAATGGTGTCATTGAGAATACGACAGGTAATGCCCAGCCCACTGGCACTCAAATGCACCTGGATACGCAGGCGTCCGGATGTTTTGCCGGTTGCAGGAATGAAAATACCGTTGCAGGAAAAGTCGTCCACAGCCGCATCACGGAACTGGGTGACCGCTTCATCAATTTTCCTCTCAGCACGGTCATCCACATTGCCTTCCTCGCCAAAACCATGACTTGCGGATTCCCTGTTAGTAAGCAGCTCACAGTAGATTTTGTAGACATCATCTGAAGACAGCACACCCAGATGTGGGAGACACTCCATTCCCCGGTTGGTCTCGACATAAACCGGCAAATTTGAGCGCATCTGAACATCCGACACCCCCATCTCGTCACAGGTGTGAAATATCAAGCCCAACATCTCTCCACCGCTCATCCCGGGGTGAAAACCTCCGCCCTGAGCCAAGCCGGATACGGCCTGCGCCGGCGCTGCGCTACCGTTAGTAGCGGCAACTACAGGTGCTTGCTCAGGATGCCCGGAGGCGTCTGTGGATGTGG
>CAYXEC010000175.1:851-2036 GCA_964463855.1 uncultured Verrucomicrobiales bacterium
GTGGATATCATGTTTTGGCTAATATCGATTACCGGGCGTATGGGTGGCCATGTGGTTTGTCATGGCCCGTTTCATGTAGACCCCGAGTGCCTTGCGCAGCTTGGCAAGAAAGTGAATCCTCTCATCCATCTGGCTTAATCGTGAAGCCGATACGCTTCGGCCCTCAGTGCGCGCCTTATCCAGCATGTGTTCATACTGCATCATGCAGTAATCAATCTCAGCCAAACTGGCCTTTGCGTCGGAAATCTCATATTGATCGTGATTTTCGTAAATATGCTGGGCGATGTTGTAGGCTGCACTGGATGCAGTGACCCATGAAGCCGGGTCAAACATGTCCTCTTTGCAATAACCGAGTGTTTTCTGTGCCAAATCCAAGGCGGCGGATTGATCCCCTTCGTTGCGACCAATGTTCATTGAAAGGAAGAAATGGTAGTTCGCATAATTGGTGTGGTTGGCTGGATCCAGCTCATATGCCAGGCACAGCTTAGCCTCGGTCGCCTCTTGCAAGTATTTCTCATGACCAGGTGATAACGAGTTGCCGTCAGTCTTGCGGTGAGCTGCCGCCTCGAGCTCTTTCATTTTTTGCTTGGAGCGTATGTGCAGCGGCTCGTCGCCAGTCGTCGGTTTTAGGGAATGATCCGCGTGATGATGGTCATGGCCATGATCGCAATCAACAGAACATCCCGCATGATGGTGATGTCCGTGGTCATGATCAGAATCATCGCCGAGAAGAGCGCTGTGCTCATGGGTGGTTCCCTTATGCCAGTAGAAATCGATCGGTCCCTGCAATGCAAGCGCTAGAACCTTTCCGTAGGGGCTCCCCTTGAGGCAGGCTACATTGGGCTCGTAGGACAACTTGTCCTCGGCCTCAAATTTCAGCGCCATGCCACACCAAAGAACCAAGCCCATGAGCAGCGCACATGAGATGGTCAGTTTTGGTAAGTGGGAATTCATTGTAAGGGAATGATTCACAGAGTCGTGATGAAGTGCGGCATGTGGACTATCCGGCCGCCTTGGGTTGAAAGGTAAATGTCGAAATCATGGCGAGAACCAGCTTGATGCCCGCAAAATAGACAACGAGCTGGAGAAATTCAGAACTCAGCATACTTCCATGTTTGAAGACGAGTCTTGGTGTGAGATCGGCAAGATGGTAGTGCGGTGAAATGACATAGATCCAATCGAGCA
>CAYXEC010000176.1:0-2012 GCA_964463855.1 uncultured Verrucomicrobiales bacterium
ATGCATTCAGTTCTCCATGAGCAAGCAGCTTGGGAACCTGGCTCTGAATGAGCTGCATGGCGTCCAGGCTCTCTAGCGCCGCTCTCTCCCTCTCAATGAGTTCATTGTTGCAAGCATCAAGTCCTATCTTGCCAAAAGCGACGGCCCTTCCGGATGAATCCAGCAGATGGACATAAATCCGGCCACGCTCCGGATCACCGGGCCACACCAGAACCGCGTGAAGGTCCTTGGCATCCAGCTGAATGCACAAATCGTTTATCCAGCTCTCAAAATCCACCCCAGCCACACCACCCGAAGGCAACCCACGAGCCGGAAAAATCGTCTTCAACAAGCCCACACTTGCCAGAGTCTGCAATAGCACCCGCACTACGCGCTTTTTGATAGTGTGCGCAGGATAACAGGCAATGGCAGCCTGCAACAAACCCTTTGCTTGGGTAGGCACGGCCAGCAAAGGTCTTGAACCCAACTTGATTACATGAAATTTCATTTCAGTCGCTTCGCGACAGTTGAAGTTAGCCACTTTGTGGCAGTTGAAGTTGGCTGCTTGCCCCGACAACCGAGTGGAACGAGATGGACAGGGAGCATAGTGACCGTGCTGTGAAGCAGTGCACGACGTGAGGCGGCGGGCATCAACGTCGGGGTGGCTACGCAGCTGTTCGTTGTTCTTAGTTCCTCGTTCTTAGTTGGCTGTGCACCCGCTTCAGGCGGCCCACTTAAACTTAAACTATGAACTTAAACTGCTCCGAAGGAGCCAACAAACCAACGGTCATAGGGCATGCCGCAACTTGTCGGCAAGTTACCTATCAGCTGAGTGTATATCAAGAATCTTGACGTGTCGGTCGGCGGCATCGATCCAATAAACCAAAGCATAATCACCAACAATTGTTATCTCTATCATTCTCCCCTGAGAATCATATTCAGTGGCGTCTGACAATGCGCCTGGATTCTCACCAATCTCTGCAATACCAGCTCTCAACCCTAATCGCGTCTTACGGGGCAAACGCTCAATGAACTCGAGGACGTCTACAGCGATGAATAGCTTATGATCCATCTTTAAGCGGAAATGCGCTTGTCAAACTCCTCAAATGAAACCCACTTCGACGGTGATTTGTCATCAATCTTAGAAGCCAAAGATTCGCGGTATTCCTGTAATTCCCTATGCCTGAGACCTACAAGATATGCAGTAAGTTGCCTCCTCTCTTCTAAATTGAGGCGACCCAGCTCCTCCTTGAGTTCCGAAATGCTCATGTGTAATTAATAACCGTGATCGGTGCAATTTCAAGCTTCTTATTATTGCCGAGATGTAAAGACGAATGAAAGACCGCCAAGGCACCAGACACATTTTCCGGCACCGCCAACAACGGGCGAAAACCCACTTAAACTCTCAGCTCGAACTGGTCGCTCCGCGACCTATCCTTCATTGCTTATCGCTCATCGTTCATCGCCACGAAGTGGCAACAAAGAACTAAGAACCAGTAACTTCCGCCCCGGGCGGATCAATCCCCCACCTCCCATGTTGCATGGCAACAATCTGCTTTTTCACCTCTACTACCGTAGCATCAATGCCCTGGGATGCGTCAATGACCACCCCATGAGGCCGCGCTTCCACCATTTCACGTATAATCGTTTGCTGCCTCTTGATCTCATCGACATCGAGCTCAGGCTTGCCCCGGTAGATTTCCTCTGCATCGCGATCGAGATAGAGAATCAAATCAGGCTTGGGAACGAGGGCCTCAAGTATACGCAGATACCATTTGGGAACCTTGCCATAGCCGCGCTGGTAGTAGTAATCATGAAAGTAGCGTGCAAACACCAGCAGCGCGCCCTGGCCACGTAGCTTGAACAGAGGCAGGCGACCCAATATATAACCCAATGCATAATAGGTGACATAGCCCATGCCTTTCAAAGCGTGATGATCGGCATTCATCCCAGAGCCCTCCGTACCTGGCTCAACCACCTCCTGCTCCTGGACTTTACGGCCGAGCAATCCCGCCGCCCATCTCTTGAACTGC
>CAYXEC010000177.1:0-1995 GCA_964463855.1 uncultured Verrucomicrobiales bacterium
ACAAACTCGTATTCCCCCGCGCTCTCTGCCAGCACCTCCCAATAACCAAAACACGGCTGCCCTGCCCTGACCCCGGCCTGGTTCCAGACCACATTACTATCGTCATTGCGCAGCTCCATTGTGGTCAGGTGCACCTCGGGACATTTGTCCGAGCCGATGTGCACTGGTGAAGCATGGTGAAACTCCTTGGAGCACACCTCCCACCACTGCTCATACTCGGCACGCAAATCTGCTACCACATCGGGATGCTGTGCTGAAATATCCTTCCTCTGCCCCGGATCACTCTCCAAGTCATAGAGCTCCTTGCCGCGTATCAAACGCCAGTTGTCCCGCATCACGGCCGCGAACCGCCACTTCACCGGGTGCGGTAAGCGCTGAGTGTCAGTGACCAGCACACGCTCCCGCCATGAGGCATCAGGCTCATCTCCAATAAGCAGTGGCCTTAGACTCTTGCCCTCTGCTTCATACTCAGCTGAATCAACACCACACAAATCCAGCATCGACGGCATGAAATCCGCGTATCCCGTCAGACTGACGACATCCTTGCCCTCATCCATCCCGCCGGCCGGGTAACGCAGGAAAAACGGCACCCGGTGCCCTCCCTCGTAGGCGGATGCCTTGATCCCTCGCATCCCGGCATTGAAGCCCGCGGTGATGTGCATTTGCTCATCATAATCCGCTCCCTTGGATGTGCCATTGTCCGTCATGAAGACCAAAATCGTATCCTGCTCAATCCCCAGCCCGATGAGACAATCACGCAGCCTTTGAAAATTCTCATCGATATTGGTGATCATACCGTAGAACCTCTTACGATCATCCGGCATGTCCTCATCCGCGTAGAGATCACGGTATTTCTTTTCCACATTGTAGGGCGAGTGCGGCGCGTTCGGCGTGATGAAGCACAGGAACGGTTTGTCCTTGTTGGTTTTGATAAACTTCATCGCCTCCGAGAAAAACACATCCGTGCAGTAGCCCTTGAATTTCTCTGGCTCACCATTGACCAGCAGCGTGTCATCAAAGTAATCATTACCCCAGTGGTCCGAGATCTGAGCCAGCCCCCCGCCCCGGTGATACACCGTCTGCTGAAAACCACGGTCCTGCGGCCGGTAAGGGCAATCATCGCCCAAGTGCCATTTGCCAAAAAGCCCGGTCGCGTAACCCTGCTCACGCAGGATTTCCGGCAGAGTCACCACATCCCGGCGCAGCAACGAGGCCCCGCCAATCGTGTGCCAGACGCCTGTCCGGTTGCAGTTCAAACCAGTGAGCAATCCCGCCCGCGTCGGCGCACATGTGGTCCCGACATGGAACTGGGTCAACCGCACAGACTCAGCGTGAAACTTATCCAAGGCTGGTGTTTTGATGATCTCATTACCATGGCAAGCTAGATCCCCATACCCCTGGTCATCCGTCAGCACTACCACAATGTTAGGCTTACGCTTTTCCTCCTCGGCTACTGCGGCAGGGCCAAACACCAAACCGCACAGTAATACACCAAGCCACCTCATTATCCACATCCGCTCGCTCTTTAATAAACTGTTCATTAATCAACACCCTCAATCAAGGCAGCAGCACGATAACAAAATTGCCCGCCATGACCATTCTATCTTTTAGCAGCTCAATAAAATTAACGCCAAGACACAAAAAAACCCCACCAATAAGCGGCAGGGTTTTTGAAGTTATTCAACCTAGCAGCTAGTTGCGCTTGCGGCGCATGGCTAAGGCAAGACCACCAAGGCCAAGCAGTGCCGTGGAGCTAGGCTCGGGAACGGCGTAGGCCTCAAGCACGAGGTCGTTGCCGCTGCCGCTGAGCACGATCTGCCAGTCCCAGCTGGGAGCATTGCTAAAGCCGCTCGAGTCGAGTGTGAAGTCAGCGGCGTCAAAGCCAGAGATGCCTGCCGAGGCCGTGACAATCGTAAAGCTGTAGTCCGCAATGCCGTCACCCTTGGTGAAGTTGGCGAAGCCGTCGGCGTTACCTGCGATGTTGCCAGATGTCAG
>CAYXEC010000178.1:0-1981 GCA_964463855.1 uncultured Verrucomicrobiales bacterium
AGTCCCCTGGCAGATTGATCTCAATGAGCAGGCGGTAGGGCGTTTCCTTTTCCGGATCCCTGGGAACGATATAATCCTCGGGATCAAAACTGTCATTGGGGGTGGCTGAGCTCAGTGCATCGACATCCTCGCTCTGCTTTTTACCGGTCCTTGCCTCCTCTTCGCTTTTGGCCTTGTACTTCTCATACTCACTCTTTTTATAGTGCCAGTAGGGCAGCATGGTTTGAGCCTCGGGCGCCTTGCTATGATAGAGGGTCTTGAGGTGATAGCGTGAGGTGTTCTCCAACCAGATCGCCACGTAGGGTGGCTTGTCCGCGTCAAAGGCACTCCCTCCCTTGAAGTCGAGCTGCATCTTGTAATGCGGCGCGGGGTTGTAGTTGTAGATCATCTTTTCATCCTCCAGCTCAAACTGATCTACGGCAGGCCCAAGGTTGTCACTCAACCCCAGGATCGCCACCACAGGCTTGGGTTGACAGAGGATGACTGCCACCAGGGCCGCAACACAGAGTATGACCAGCCCCGCCGTCTTGCCCGTGAAGTAGTTCTTCAGCTGGCGGAAATTGTTTTTCAGGTGCAGCGCGATCGAGCCAATGAAGACAAAGCCCAGCAGCGCGTGCACCGATACCGTGAGGATATTAAACGGCAGAAAGAAGCCCATCACCCCGGTCACTGCCAGGGTCAGGAAAAGAACGGCAATGGTGAGGGAGACGACGTTTCGCTTCATATCTTTGCAACGCAGCCGGATTTCAAGATCTCGCAGGGACGATCGCCTTGTGTTTTTTGAGCTCCTCATGGATTTTCTCCAGAGGAACATCCGCGGGAGTCGTCTTTAGCCTGGCAGCCAGCACCGCGGTCACCGCGGCAGCCTGCCCCATGCCCATGCTGCTGGCCTGCACACGCGCTGCGGAGTTGGCCAGACGATCGCTGGATAAAGAACGCCCGGCAACCATGATATTTTTGGAACCCTTGGGAATGAGTGCGCCCCGTGGAATACTGGGAACCTTGCCATGAGCGAGGTGCTTGGGCACCACCCCTTTCTCGTCATGCAAATCAATGGGATAGAATGAGTAACACAAGGCATCCTCAAAGAGCCTGCCGGATGTGTAATCATCAACCGTGATCATGGTTTCACCCTTGATGCGGTAGGTTTCCCGGCTGGCGGTTTCATTCATCATCTTGTCAATCGAGGCATTCGCTCCCCCCGGAATGGTTTTGAAAAACTTCAACAGACGCAACACGCATTTCCGACCAGCCAGGTTGGTCTGGGTCTGGGTGGCGGCATTGGTGGAGTCCGCACCAAAGATGTGATTGGTGTTACCGCGCCTGCTGTCGATGGTGCGCATGATGTTACCACTCCAGGTATCGCCTTTTTGCAGCCTGCCCTCCCTGATGGCCTGGTTGTACATTTCCTTGATTTTGACTCCATTCTTACGCACGACAGCCATATCAAAACCCTTGAAGGTCACCACATGGGTTCCCGGTTGGCGGGTCTCCCCCCTCAGGCGCTCCATGCCCAGCATTCCCACGACCTCGGCCCCCCCGGTGCAATCAATGATCTGCGCACAGCGAAGTTGATAGGCAACCCCCTGCCCCACCACATCGACCAGCCAGCCCCTGGCGCTTTCAGTCACTTTCTGGGGAAACTGGTAGTAGGCCAGAGACACCCCGGCATCCAGACAAGCCTCCTCCGCCAACAACGAATAGAGCTGGCCATTGATGTCCACATGATAAGGAACGTGTGAACCATGAACCTTGGTAAAGTCCTGCAGCTTTCTGCCGTCCACTTCAACCGACTTCGCCACCAGCTCCCAACCGATTCCGCCAATGACCTGCTTGCCCCAGGCGTGAAACAGTCCGGGAAAACAAACCCCGCCGGTGGTGGTTGTTCCTCCCAACTGCGAGTTGCGCTCCAGCAAAACCGTTTTGGCTCCCATGCGTCCTGCCTGGATCGCGGCAACGTGACCCGCAGAGCCTCCACCAA
>CAYXEC010000179.1:0-1976 GCA_964463855.1 uncultured Verrucomicrobiales bacterium
GACAAACTCCAAGCCCTTTATCCCTACACGGGCATGACCTTTGCGGAAACGTATACGATTAGTAATACCGAGGATAATGACCAGTATTCGACCAGTAGTCATGACGCTACCGGTGACGGCATAGCAGGATTGGCGCCTGGCATGCCCGTCAAGGAACGCTTCCTCTACCGGGTCATCAAGAATGATGGCTCGCCTTTCTCGGACCAACTCAAGCGCTATAACTTCCGCCATTCTCATACACCCTCACATTCATGGGCGCCTCTCTACGGCTGGTATCCCAACTCGGTTGTGCGCGGTCCCAACTGGTGGGCGCTCAGGGATTACTACAACCTGTACAAGAGGGTCACCAAGGCGAGCGGAAGCTACTCGCTGGAGTCCAGATCCTACTACCCGAATAACAGCGCGGATCCCAGCAATCTTTTTGCTGGAGCGTCAGGCGCTTGGCACAAAACCTACCGCCAGTTTGGTCAGCCGGCCTTTCCCTACGCGACCTATCATTACGACATGGAGACGTCCCAATTTGGTGATTATGTTTTCAAGCCTGCAACCCCCAACTACACACCGGTCTACATGGGCATGATCGCGCTCTACAGCATGAAGGTAGCCAATTATAATGTCGGGGCTAATGCAGGAACGAACAAAGGAGACCTGACCCTGGCGATTGACCCGCTCATTTACCTATGGAACCCTTTCAACGTGACGATCAAGGCGGACCGGTATGCTCTCGAATTGCAGCGTGGCCATGGTGGTAAGATGAGTTTTGTCGTAGTTAAGCCGGATGGCTCCGAGCAAAAATACGGCCCTGCCAAAACGGACATCTATATGCAGAAAGAGGCAGGCGGTGGGGGTAATCTGACCTATCTGGTGCGCAATCTTGTGATGGAGCCGGGTGAGGTGATGATCCTCTCACCCGGTGCAGGCTCGAGCAATACCGAACTGCACGATGAGGCTACACCAGGCACTAACCTTACCGATGTCAGTGGAATCTCAACCACATGGATGCCAACGACGAATTGGAACGGATCACAATGGGTCCTTCAAAATTGGACAAATGGTGTCAAGGTTGGTCCTGGTGACACGATCAGGTGCTTGTATGATATTTGCCTTTGGCATAGCAGTAGTGGTTGGTTGACGAACTCGGCCGAGCATTACTGGATGGCGACCTTCCTTCCTAACGACAAGAACATCCTGCCAAGCCAGCTCGTTAATGCTGATAACAATGCGGACAGGGTTCAGCAGGTGGGTGGCAATTTTGCCTCCAGAATCGATTGGGGCTTCAAGGAATACTTCGTTCCCGATTTACAAAACCGCTTAGATGCTAACGGTGATATCATTGGTTACCCTTCGACGAGCTGGCCTGCTATTACCCTGACGAACCCTCCAGCAACAGACTCCAAGTTTTTCTTCGGGATTAACTCCCACATTTTGAAGCCGACCAAGTATACCAAGGTCGATGGCTCGGCGATGCCCAACCAGCATGCTGTAGAGGTGTTCAGCCAGTTCAACCCCTTCAGAACGAGCACCTACGTGGCGGGGCACCGGACCAATGTGCTCAACGAGACCTATAGTTCTCTGTCCACACCGGGAAGTGTCAACACCTACATCCAGGAGGTGGGGATTCAGTTTCCCACGGCCAGCGGGCAGGCGGACCGGGGCTTTTGGGGGGAGACCATGCATGCCAACGGAGGTTCTACCTCGGTACCTTTTGCTGAGATCCCCACTTCGCCGATTCTATCCTTGGTGGATTTCGCCAATGCCAACCTGTCTCTGAGATCTGAAGCTGCCTACAAGGATGTGGGCAATTCGCATGCCAGTGTCTTTGTGCCGGGCAACACCATTTATGGAGGCACCGGGATGTCGCCGGGAGTTATTACGACTTCGGACAATGTATGGCTGATCAATGATGCGATCTTTGATCGGTATTATCTCTCGGGGATTGCTCCAGAGTATGACTACAGCGGTACAGGTGGGGTCTA
>CAYXEC010000180.1:0-1970 GCA_964463855.1 uncultured Verrucomicrobiales bacterium
CAACGCTGTCGGGGCCGTGTTCGGTCCACTTGAAGATGATACGCCACTGCTTGTTAATACGTATGGAGTCATACCCTGCGAGATTGCCTTTGAGTGCTTCCAGGCAATTTCCCGGCGGCACGGCAAGATCCTGCCGCACACGGGCCCGGTTCATCTGGATGAGTTTTCGCAACGCAACGCGCTTGATGGCACTGAAACGGCGGCTTTTCTCCGTATGAAAGAGTCGCGCCGTCTCTGGGTCGGCAAAGGATTGGATCATGTAGTGTCTACGTCCTAACAGATCCAACCTGAGGTGGCAAGTGACAGTTGACCCACTTGCCCCGACATGGTCGGTGGCTGCATGGGAGTTTAAGTGGCCGACTGTGTCGGCAGTTTAAGTTGGGAGTTCGAGTTCTGGTTGCGGCGGATCAGAGATGAAGGATAAGGGCAATTTGTGGTTTGTCATTCAGGGCAATGATGTTGATGATGCAGGGTATGGGTAAGATGAGGTTCAGTTTGGCCAGGGTGATCGGGTATTGGATCGGTGGGGTGTGGACAGCGTGGGGAGGCCGCCAAAGGATCGAGGCGAAGCAACTCAAGAATCTCCGGCGCCTGGTCAGGAAGGCGCGTGCGGGATCTCCCTATTTTCAGAGGCTTTACGCGGATTTGCCGGATACGGCCGAGATCGAGCTGAAGGATCTGCCGGTAACGACCAAGACCGAGCTCATGGCTGCGTTTGATGACTGGCTCACGGACAGGTCCCTGACTCTGGCACAAGCCAGGGAGCACATGGACAGCATGGATAATCTGGGGGTGCCGATTGGCCGGCATGCGGTCTTCCGCACCTCGGGAAGCTCAGGAGAGCCCGCTGTGATCGTGACGACCTCATCCATGCTCGAGTTCATCTTCGGGCTTTCTCTGGCGCGTCTGACGACGAGGCAGCTGCTGTTGGAGAAAAAGCTACAGAGGCAGGGGGTGATGGTGATTATCTCGGGGGGTAATGGGCATTTTGCCGGTGTGGGGATGTATCCGCTGATGCAGCGACTGGCTCCCCGGCTCGCGAGGGAGTTGACCTTTATTGCCGCAGAGCAGGCGATCGAGGCAACGGTGGCCGAGCTCAATGCCCTGGAGAATGTGACGGCGATGCTGACTTATCCGAGCATGCTCTCGATTCTCACGAGGGAGAAAGAGGCAGGTCGTCTGAAGATAGAGCCCAAGCTCTTCAAGGTGGCGGGGGAGACATTCACGCCGGAGCTGCGCGAGCGTGCCCTGAGGGCATTCCCATCCCTGGAGCACGGGATTGTGGATGTCTATGGCTGCACGGAGTGCCTGCTCACGGCTTTCAAGTGCGAGTGCGGCCGCCAGCATGTGGTCGAGGACTGGGTCATTCTGGAGGCGGTGGATGAGAATAATGAACCTGTGCCGGACGGGGAGCTCTCGGCAGGCTCGCTGCTTACGGTACTGGCCAATGATGTGCAGCCCTTTATCCGCTACGATCTCGGTGACCGGGTGCGCTTTTACCGGGATGCCTGCCCGTGTGGTTCTCCCTGCAGGAGTTTTCAAATCGAGGGGCGGCAGGCGACCCTGGTGCGGGTGGGGGATGTCAGTCTGTCACCACTTGCCTTTGACCTGGAGCATGAGTGGGCCAGGCGTGTGCAACTGGTTCAGACCGCGGAGCGGGCATTCGAGGTCCGGGCGGAGCTAACAAATCCAGACAAGGCGGACGAGGTGTTCGAGCAGGTCATCCAGTCCGTCAGCGCGGTCTTTGCCAGCAACGGAGTGGCGGATGTGAGTGTGGGGAAAAGTGACGCCCCAGTGATCCTGGCGGCGAGTGGCAAGTTCCATGAGGTGGTGCCGGTTTAGAATAGTGAATGAGGAATGAGGAATTGGCCACGGTGTGGTGTTCTTTGTTCTTTGTTCTTTGTTCTTTGTTGGCCGCGTTGCGGCAGTTCGAGTTGATAGTTCGAGTTTAAGTTGGCCGCTGCGCGGCG
>CAYXEC010000181.1:0-1963 GCA_964463855.1 uncultured Verrucomicrobiales bacterium
CCGGAGGATGTGCTAACGATTGGAGTATCCGATGTCTTCATTAATCTCAATACTGCATCCGCGGACGGGCGTGTTGTGGATTGGAGCGCTGTTCCTCAGGTCCTTGGCCTTGAAGCCGATCCACTCCTGATTGATTTTCTCGGAAGCCTCGGAGCCTTCACAGAGGTGGGAGCGACCCTGACCTTGAGCTTGGCCGGCGTAGCCAAATTAAGCGGCGTCTTTGTCTTTACCTTGGAGGAAGAAACGCTGCAGCTGGCGGACGGTAGTTCTGTTACAGCGAATCTCCTAAGTGTTAAAGCAACCGGGTTGGACGGATTCATCGGCGTTGCACCGGTCGAGGAGAACGATACCGGGCTGGGTCTCGAGATTTCTGATGCAGACGTTGCCCTTGTACTGGCCCGATCGATGGATGAGGCGGATGCACGCGTCTGGACGAGTCTTGAAACAACCATTGGTGCCTTAACCCTTGTGGGCCTGGACAATGTCACGCTCAGTGTAGAAAGCTTTAATATATCTCTAAACTCTGTCAGCTCGGGCGTTGGTAGTGAGGTCATCGATTATGCATCTGCTCCGTTAACGGTTGGCACCGGAGGCAGTGACAGTATTGCCTTCGAGTTTGATGGCGGTAAGGGCATTTTCTTTGAAGTGGGTGGGCAACTGACCTTGAATCTGTTTGGGGTCTTCGCCATGACGGGTTACCTCGGCTTATCCCGTCGCACCGAGGACCTGACTTTGGCGGGTGGTGCACCGGTGTCGGCAGACGTTCTTGCGTTCTACGGCCTTGGCCTGGAAGCCAGTATCGGAACTTCCGTTACGGGCACGGAAATCGATGGCCTCGGGGTCTCCGTAACTTCTCTGGATTTTGCGTTGGCAATCAGTCGTGCTACAGATGGGTCCGGTGCTGAATGGATCAGCCTTGTGGCTACGGCGGACAGCGCTTCAATTGTCGGCAATGGGGTGGAAAATATTTTCGGCCCTCTCGGCGACATTGAAGTAAGTTTGAATCGCAGTCTAACGGGTGGAGCTGTACTCGATCTGGCAAGAAGCCCGATCGTTCTCGGAGAGGAAGATGTCAGTATTTCGATAGGTGTAGACGGGTCCCTTGGAAACACGTTCTCGGTTGCGGCAAATGCTGCACTCAATCTTGCTGACTTCTTTACGGCGAGTGGACGATTTGCCTTAGGCTTCAGCGAAGAAAGCGTTGTTCTCGAGGACACCACGCAAGCCACGGTCTCGCTAACCACGGTCACGGCGACGGGTCTGAACGCTTTTGCGGGGCTTCCGGCGACGGAGAGCAATCCGGCAACGGGCCTGACCCTCGAGAACGTGAACATTACCCTTGCGGTGGCCACCGAGGTCGGAGGCTCAGGTCGGAGTTGGAGCGCCCTGACTGCCTCAGCGGCAAGCATCGGATTGGATCTCGGGGAGATGGATGGTGTTGATATCGCAGCGAGCGGAATCACGCTGGTGATGAATGCGACTGAGGACGGGGTATCCGCCGTAGATTGGATGGGGTCCCAGGATTCGCTATCGCTAAGCACCTCCTTTAACTTTGGGCAGCGGACGGGTGCTTTCTTTGACGTCGAACTGCAGGCCACAATGACCCTGTTCAACTTTGTCCGCATGGAAGGCAGCTTCAGTTTTGCCAAGGAAACCGTACGGCTCGAGATGGACAGCGGATTGAAGGCCGATTTTGAGTTAATTCGATTTGGTGCGACTGGCGTCAATGCTTTCGCGGGAACACTTCCGGTCGACGACAGCGATTCTGGAACCGGCTTTTCCTTAACGAATATGGATCTTGGAATCGCGCTTCTACAGAAGAGTGACGATCCCGACGGCGGTCTCTGGATTGCGGTCAAGGGATCTGTGGAATCCGCCACTCTGGAAGGCTTCCCCGACCTCTCCTTGGGAGACAACACCAGGAACATCGAATTAAACATCAGCATGGCCCCCGCCGGCGATG
>CAYXEC010000182.1:0-1928 GCA_964463855.1 uncultured Verrucomicrobiales bacterium
CGATTCTTTTCATGGCGCTTTTGTGGCCATGGATCGGGAAACAACACAAAGATACGGCGCAGGCGGATCGTTTCTGGGAGCGCCTCCAGACACTCCCAGGCATCGGCTTTGAGAAAGTGCAAATGGGGTAGGGGACGCTTATCCCGTTTGGCGAGGGCCTTGTCGATGCGGCGAGTGACGAGATCCACTCCAAGACAGGCCTCGGCCGGATGATGTTCCGCGTAGGCCGTCAAGTAATGCCCGTGCCCACACCCAATTTCAAGAGTCAGATCCGTCTGCCCGCTGAACCAATCCGTCAGCGTGGCATTGAGTGCCGCCACCCGTAGCCGGCGCAACGCAAGGGCTCGGCGGTGACCTTCCGCAAGAAGGACGTCGTCCTCGGGGTTCATACCAACCACGCGATAAAGCCGAACTGGACAAGGCAGAATCCGAGCACCACGGTCCAAAAGAAAGTTGACCATGGATTGAAGGCTAGAGGGCGCTCTGGAGACGCCAACCGTGTTGGCAATCCCGGCGAAAGCTCAATATGGCCTCTCAAATGGACTAACTCGTTGGTCAGGTCTTTTGCTTTGGGCATGATGATGAGTAAGAGAATCTCTTTTATAAAATAAAGAACATCTTCTTCTTCTTCTCTGCGAATATCTGAATAAGTCCCTAACCCGTTGGAATCACAATGGTTCTGAACAGATTTTATGTGGACGATGGTGTGTTTCTAGAGCCCGGCCCAGCGTCAACAACTCTGTTCACAGCAAATTCCCACCGCGATGGTCGCCTTATTCGCCCCCTATTCACGGCCGGGTGTGGACAAAATTTCATTTGAAGGGTTGACGCGTTTGCCAAGCTTGACCAACGATCTCCGTTTTTATTCTCAACGGATAATGCCTTTCCATCCAAAGCCTTTCAGTCGTTATGTCATCCCGGCAGGGCTGTTGTGCTCAGCCACCTCCCTTGAGGCTGTATCGACAGCGCCTTACCGGCTAGCGGAGGAACCGCTCTTTGGTCTCCCGATCACCAACAGCATGGTCATGAGCTGGGGCATATCCTTGCTCATTATTATTGGGGTTCGCTTACTGGTGAAGCGGCCAAAACTGGTTCCCAGTGCTGGACAAGCCATCGTCGAGGATGTTTTGGGAGGAGTCCGTGGAATTATGGAACCCATTGTGGGCAAGGCCCTCATTGGAAAGGTCTTCCCTCTCTTGATCGGTCTCTTCGTCTTCATCCTCATTCAAAATTGGAGCGGCTTGTTGCCTGGGGTGGGGGCCTTCGGGTTCAAAGACGCCGCGGGAAACATCAAGTACTGGATGCGACCCGGCAACGCCGATTTGAACATGACGTTGGCCTTGGCACTTGTCGCCTCTGTCGGCGCCTGGACCTATTTTGTCCTTCGCTATGCCGGTCCCAAGGCGCTGGCGTATGATCTCTTTGGCAACAAGGCGGACCGCAAGGAAATCCCCCTCGTGATCTATTTCTTTCTTTTTCCCATTTTCTTCATGGTGGGAATTATTGAGGTGGTATCCATTATTTTCAGGCCCGTCTCCCTCTCTTTCCGGCTATTTGGCAACGTCTTTGGCGGTGAGAATCTCCTCGTCAACATGACCGAGCTGGCCTCATGGATTGTTCCAGTGCCGTTTTATTTATTGGAGATCCTCATCGGCGGAGTGCAGGCCTTGGTCTTCACGCTCCTCACCGCTGTTTACATCGGCCTGATTTGTAATCATGGCGACGAGGAGGAACACGCCCATTGACCCTTTCCTGGCGGGACTGGTGCCAGGGGCCGATCCCCAACGCGTGCCAGACGTCACGAAACTGATTAAAACAACTCAACACACAAAAGAACATGATTGAAGTATTAGCAGCAATTGAAGGAAATCTTCACCACGGTTTGCAGGGCGCGATTGGCTGCGCCGCGGCAGCCATCGGTGTGGGCA
>CAYXEC010000183.1:0-1892 GCA_964463855.1 uncultured Verrucomicrobiales bacterium
CACATCAATCGGTAGCTCATCGATGAGCTGCTGAGCTTGGTTGGCTGGCATCGCGAGATTCCAGACATCACATTCCTCCCGGTTGATGAGCTCGCTGATTGTTTTGGCAAGATCCCTGAGGAGGCGTTTCTTTTTCTCGGTCTTGCGCCCGTGAGGCTCGCCATGCTTCATGGCAACTGCCTGGCCCACAGACGAACCTCCTGGGAAGCAGCCGTCATCGTCCGAGGCGCCGGTGGGGTCCGGCCGGCGTGGATTGAAGTCGACATCGATGGGCTCAATCTTTGTGGTGGGCGTTGCGAAATCGTCGGTGATCAGGTTGTAGGCCCGGAGCGATTCACTATTTGCAACAATGATGAGTTTTTTTTGCATGGCGTGTGGTGGCATTTTGGGCCCCGCCGTGAGCTGGCCAATGAGAGTCAGCTTGGCGGCAGGGCCGGAGTGCCTGGATTAGTTGATCTGGATATTTTTTTGGTTAAGGTTTCCATTTTTTGGAAGATGGACACGCAGAACACCATCTTTGAATTCTGCTTGTACTCCATCCTCCCTGACGTTTTCGGGCAAACGAAAGGACCTCTGATAGCTTCCATAGCTCCGCTCGATGCGATGGTATTTCTGCTTTTTGTCTTTTTTCTCGGACTTCGTTTTGCGCTCACCTGATATGGAGATGACTCCATTATCAATGTTGACCTTGACCTCATCTTTTTTGACTTCGGGAAGGTCGGCAGTAACGAGATACTCGTTTTCATCTTCAGTGATGTCACAAGCAGGCTTCCAGTCCGGAGTGTCTGCGTCGAAGAGTTCACCGGTAAGGCTTGAGGTGTCATTTCTCCTCTCGAAGAAGGATGACAAGCGCTCTCCGAGCTGATTGAACTCTTTGATGGGGTCCCACTTTTCTAATGGCAGGTTCATGGTTTTGTTATGGTTGAGGTTACAGTTTCTATTGAGGACGATGAGGGAGAGATACGGACAGGCTTATCGGTAGCCATAATCCAACCATTCCTCATCCCGTCGACCGCACCATAGCCTCAGGGGAGCGTGGAAACTTCGCAATTTTTGTCCTCTATTGCGCAGATCTTGTAGCGGCAAATCCGCTTTTTTCAGTAACGCCAGGATCGCTTACTTTAAGCGCAACAGTTCCAGTTCTCCCGTGGATCGCGTATGGTGCCGGTATTCCCTCGGTGACTCACCGGTGAACTTGCAAAATGACCGGTTGAACTGGGAGAGTGATTGGAAGCCAACGGCATAGGCAATCTCGGTAACCGGTTTTTCCGAGTGGGCCAGCTCTTGTTTTGCCAGTTCAATCCGCTGACGATTGGTGAACTCGGTAAAGGTCATGCCTGTGGATTGCTTGAAGAGCTTGCAGAAATAATAAGTGCTGACATTGACCTCATCAGCGATCTGGGCGAGGGACAATTTTTCGTCAATCCGGTCAGTGATGAAGTCTTTTGCCCTGCGCACGATTTCCGGCTCCTGGGGGTGGTTCTCAAGCATCAGGCGGTTGAGAAGCTCGGCAAGCTGGAGGGAAACTACATTGAGAAGCGTGATCATGCTCCGGTATTGATCCTGGTCAAATACCGGGGTGTTCCGGTATGCCTTCAGGGTCTCGTTCTGCTCTGTCTTGGTGTAGCCATTGGACTCCATCAGTTTGCGAAGGTCCCCGGTATGTGCGTCATCAGGTTTTTGAGTAAAAACCTGCCCTGTTTTCAGAAAACCAATGGTCTCCTTGCCCAGCCTCAGCGGTACTGAGGTTTCCTTGAGTCCTGCAAAGCAAGTGTGGGTGTAGGATTGCTCGCGCGAGTGCAAAAGAATGTGTTGTTGTTCCCGTTTACATTCCTCACAGGTGCCGTGCTTGGAATTGAGCAGCCGGCAAAAGTGGTTCTGGTTGGGGCTGG
>CAYXEC010000184.1:0-1892 GCA_964463855.1 uncultured Verrucomicrobiales bacterium
TACCGCTGACGGCACAACGGGGGAGCTATCTGTTCGTACATGCGGGTGTGCGGCCTGAGGTGCCCTTGCAGGAGCAACAGGCCGATGACCTGCTCTGGATCCGTCGACCGTTCCTGACCAGAAACCACGGCCTGCCCTACACCGTGGTGCATGGGCATACCTTCCGGAGTGACTACAGCATCACCCGATTGCCCCACCGCATCGGGATTGATACCGGGGCCTTCATCAGCGGGCGACTTACAGCCTTGCCATTGTCAATTGAACGGCCGCAGGACTGACCGTGATCCGATTCATCGCCTCGTTGCTGTCGATGTGGATCACAGGCTTGATCTCAGCTGCAGCTGCCTTGGTTCTGGTTCTTGCACTCTTCTATCTCACATACCTGGTGTTATCGGCTGCTGTTTCGCTCAAGGGCCTGATGCCGCTGGTGCTGGCCATTGGCTGGTTTTTTATCTGGAGGCAAGAGCGGAATGGCGCCTAGCCAACACTCATTTCCGCCTGTTCCCGACCGGACTTCACGGCCTGCTCTACACGGTGGATCACGCGCTCTCGATCACAAGGGGTCACCAGATAAAACACCGGCCGGATCGCGTCAATCTCGACTCCGGTGCCTTCTGCGCTGGAGTGCGCTCAAGCATTCTGATCAGTCCAGACAATGAGTTTGTTACATCCCACGCCCTGGACTAGGAGGTCAGAATCTAGGTCGCTATTTTGACCCCGTGGATCACAGTAAACGACAATGAATGCAAGGGCTGTAACCGCATAACATCATTCCGCGCCGTCAATGCCACGGTCAACTGTCGTTCGCTGCGGCGTGGGTAGGTTATGCTTGAAGAATTGACTTAGGGTATCTAGGAATGATTTTTATTGAAAACATCAGGCAGATGGCAGATGAATGCGGCTTGGCGGCACCCATCTATTTGCACGTCTTTCCCCACAATGGCGACAAGCTTTCAAAATATCGCGACAAATTTGTCTCTGGCTGGACAAATGCCATGGTCGACGAAAACAGGTTTCAGAACAATAACAACTTCAAGAGCGCAAAGACGATCATCTCGCTTGTGCCAATTGACCGCGATGAGCGCTATGTCTTCGCGGGTGCATACAATGTTCTTTCGAGGTCGCACCCAAAAGGAGATGATCAGAATTATACCGTCATAGAGAATGAGCTCAGCGAAAATTCGATCAATGACTACGTCGGCAGGCTTATTTTTAAATGGACCAGCCCCGTTCGGAACCGTTATCTTAAGTTGGCCAACAACGGCAGTAGTTTCACGTTCGTGGAGATGAAGGAGAGGCCTTATGGCGCCCAGGACATAGCTTTCCCAGGCTTTTACTCGTTCCACCTAAATCGGTTTGAGTTTGACGCGCGAATAGGCGGCGCCATGGGGTCTTCCTGGGAAGAGGCTCTGTCATCGGTTTCAGGTGTCTATGTCATCACTGACATGAAGACCGGGCAATCTTATGTTGGATCGGCATACAGCGAATCTGGCCTGCCAAATAAAGGCATATGGGGGAGGTGGAAGGGCTATTTGGAGGGGGGCGATAATGGCAACATGCTTCTCGGAGATCACATCCATAAGCATGGTGCAGAGCATCTTGTCTACAGCATCCTTCACATAATGGACATTAGTTCCAGAAAAGAGGATGTAATCAGAATGGAAACCTTCTACAAGACAGCATTTGGAACAAGGATCCACGGCTTGAACAAAAATTGATCCTGGCCCAGAATTGAATGTGCATGAATACAACTCCTCGCCTTACAACCCCAAGCAAGCTCTCCCTTTTCTCACGCAGCCCGGTGATCGGTGCTTGGTGGGAGGAGCTAGAGGCTCGCGGATTATTTGAGGGTTCCAAGCCCGAGGTGAGTGCTCTCGATCAGCAACTGTTTG
>CAYXEC010000185.1:0-1884 GCA_964463855.1 uncultured Verrucomicrobiales bacterium
AGCGTCTTGCTGCCGCTGGGCGGCGATGGTTGCGAGGTGGGAGAAGCCGTCGCTGCGTTCAAGGTCCCAGGAGGTCCGCCAGTTCAACGGACCTTGGGGTGTGCAGAGCCCCTGCTCAAAATCTGCCGTGGCCTCGCTGCCCCAGAAATCCAGCACCGCCTCGGGGTGCTTGCGTCGCAGCAACGTGAGCAGCGGCAGGGTGACCACAAAATTGCCTACCTTGCAGCTGCCGAGCACGGCAATGTGGGGGGCAGGGCCCAGATCCTCGCCGGAGTAGCGCTGCACGAAGGGAGGAATCACTTTGGCTGGGAGAACTCTGAAGGAGCAATCAATGCCCACTCCGCACAACTTACCACTTGTTTATTTTGTCGACTCAGGCATGGGCTTGTGCCCTGATCGCACCAGGTTTGCAGGTCCGGTATAAACAGTAAAGCCATTTTAAGCGCTAAAACAAACCATTGTTGTCAAGCATGACTCAAGTTGATCTGATATCCACCTCTTTTCAGGAGCTTCTCGGACGAGGCTGCTCAACGTATGAACTTTTAAGGTACGCCGCCAATCTTCACAGAGTGGAGCTCGAGGCACGGTTGTATTCATTGCTAGATGGAACCGTGGCGGCAGGGCCCTTTGTCGGGATGAGGTGCCTCGGGGAGGCGCATGCATCGGTGCTAAGTCCGAAGCTGTTGGGTACTTACGAGAGGGAGATCCAACCTCACCTTTTGGGGATGATTGGTTCGACCGATAGCTTCTTGGATATTGGCTGTGCTGAGGGGTACTACACCACGGGTTTGGCCCGGTTTGAGCAACTGAAGTGCGTCGTTGGTGTTGACATTAATCAGCATTCGTTGGCCGCAGCTACTTTGATGGCTCAAATGAATGGCTGCGAAGGCAAATGCTCTTTTGTGTCGTCTGTTGCGGAAGCGTTGCCACAGCTCAAAGGTTCTGTTTTGGTGATGATCGATGTGGACGGGGCGGAAATCCCCGTGATTCATGAGTTCTTTCAGGTCTCTGCTGGCGAGGGATCCAGTGGTTTGAGTTATCGATTTATTGTTGAAACGGATTATTATTCTGGTGGCGCGTCTAA
This sequence comes from uncultured Verrucomicrobiales bacterium, assembly GCA_964463855.1. Taxonomy (GTDB): domain Bacteria; phylum Verrucomicrobiota; class Verrucomicrobiia; order Verrucomicrobiales; family Akkermansiaceae; genus Oceaniferula. Next base: position 1,085 of record CAYXEC010000185.1, read on the forward strand.
CCGAGATGACATCGTTTTAGCTTTTGAAGAGTATGGATTCTTGCTGGATAAGGAAGTCGTCCAAGATCCTGCTCAAAGGTTCTCGGCTCAGGCTGCTTCATTAACGCGCAGTTTTCTTGATCTAGCGGTTTGTGGAATGGAAGGTCGGCCGGTCGATCAATCTTGGTTGATTTTCTCGAGACCTGGAATCTAATTTTCTTCATGGAGCCTTGCAGAACTGTTGCCAGCAGCTCACGCAGGCCGCTGATTCTGCTTCTGGGCTATAGCGTTCAAGTATGCACGAAGCCGCGTGGTGGCGTTCCGCGATCACAGCCTCTGGGTTCTGCTCAAAGCGGCTGAGTTCTGCTTCGATGCCGTTCACGAAGCCCAGCAGGTCGCCGAATTCCACGCAGTGCATGTGGGGCTCGGCAAAGTCGCGGCCGCCCAATCCGTGGTAGCCCACCACCAGGCAGCCAGAGGCGATTGCTTCGGCAAGGGGTAGGCCGAATCCCTCCGGGTGGCCGCAGCTTAGAAACATCAGGGCTTCGCGGAGTTCCAAGGCCACTTGTTCGTGGCTCATGCGAGGCAACTCGCGAAATTCATAGCGCTGCCAACTTGGCCGCCGGCGGCCCATCAACACTGCCTTGCGGATGTGGTCGGCATGCTTGCGGCCCATGAACACCACGCGCCGTACTTTGAGCTCGGGAGGATAGAACAGGTCGGGATTGATGCCATTCAGCACCACATGGCAGCGCTCGGAGGCCACACCGCAACCCTCCACCAGCAGCAGCCTGCTGTCGTGCGACACGGTCACGACGCCT
>CAYXEC010000186.1:0-1828 GCA_964463855.1 uncultured Verrucomicrobiales bacterium
CAGGATCAGCCTTAAGAAGTGCTGGGGCTAAAACGGGGACTTCATAACTGCGGGTCGATTGGCCCATTGGAATTCTCATTGGCCGTGGTTCGGTGAGGGTGAGACCCTCCAGTGGACGTTTGCCCAGAGCCAGGGGTTGCTTGTCCTTGTCCTCCAGATTGACCTCAATGAGCTCGTCGGTGTTGCTATACAAGCAGGGGAAAGCAATGATGGCACCTGCCTGATTTTCCACGGTGTATTTGAAGCGCAGCTCATGGGTTCCGTCGCCATGCCGGATGATTTCTGCATCCTCAACACGGAGAGAGATCATGCTAAGGTCGACCATGGCTCCGGCTGGTGTGCTTCGGACGGGCTCTGATCCCGTATGTTCATCAGCACAGGATCCAAGAACCAATGAAACAAGGGGCAGTATCCAGAGATGTCGTCCCATGGGATGGATCATCAGATGAGTTTGAGGCGCGCAAAGTCCTGAGTGTCGACAAGGCCCACCGGTTTTTGATTTTGATCGAGCACGACAATATCATCAATGCGGTGCGTGCCAATCGTTGTGATAGCCTCAGCAGCGAGGGCATTTGAGCGCAGAGTAATGGGGTCGCAGGTCATAAACTGGCTGACGGGCAAGCTGCCGACCTCATGATTATCCTGATAACAGCGCGCAAAGTCACCGTGAGTGAAAATACCAGCCATCGATCCATCTTCATGGACAATGATGCATGCACCACTGCGGGCCTTGCTCATGTGTGATAGTGCGTCCTGGACCGTGTCCGTTGGTTGGATGATGGCAAGTGCATCTCCACTGCGCATGATGTCACTTACCTTGGTAAGTAGCGCCCTGCCGAGAGAGCCCCCGGGGTGAAATTTGGAAAAGTCTTCTTCAGTAAAACCTCTGGATTCGAGTAATACCATCGCCAGCGCGTCACCCATGACCAGCATGGCGGTTGAGGAGGAGGTGGGGGCAAGGTTGAGCGGGCAGGCCTCACGCTCAACTTCAGTGAGGAGGGTGGCATCGCTTTGCTCATCAAGAGTGGAGCCACCTTTGCCGGTAATACTGATGATTTTGACGTCAAAGCGTTTGATGAATGGAAGCAGGTCGAGTAATTCTGAAGTTTCCCCGGAGTAGGACAGGGCAATGATGGCATCCCCATCCGAAATGATGCCAAGGTCACCATGGAGCGCATTTTGGGAGTTCAAAACGACGGCTGTAGAGCCTGTTGAATTCAAGGTGGCTGCGATTTTATGGCCAATATTTCCCGATTTGCCGATACCCACAACGACGATCTTACCCCTGCTTTCAATACAGTCCCGAAGCATGGACACGGCATCTGCAAAGGAGTTGCCCACTGATGCGCAAACCCTTTGCAGTTCCTTGATTTCCATCTCAAAGATTCTGCGTCCACGCTCTTGGTAATTTACGTCGTTCACGTTACGAGTCCTAAACAAGTGGGGGCAACTCATAAAGGGTAAAAGTTAGCTGAATCGGGTAATGGGTCACATTTTATATGGATTTTTCTTGCCATAAAGGCAACTTCTGGCATTTTCCCGCCGCGCCTAGCGCACCACTTTTGCGACCCGTTCGTCTAGTGGTTAGGACTCCGCCCTTTCACGGCGGCAACACGGGTTCGAGTCCCGTACGGGTTGCCATTTCACCCCAGCTCTGGTTTTCAGGGTTGGGGTGAATTGTTTTGAGGCGAGAGGCAAAATACGGGACGAGCACCCGTAGGGTTCGAACGCAGGCCGCACAGCCCCATGGGGGCGCATGCGGCGCATTGATGACATCCATCTGCGGAGGAGCAGATGGTAATCCGCATAGGCGGAGCGGAGCGCAGCC
>CAYXEC010000187.1:0-1718 GCA_964463855.1 uncultured Verrucomicrobiales bacterium
AAATTCTGAGTCTGGAGAATTTTGTAAGACGCCACCTGGCTGTTAAAAAGTGTGAGTGTGATGGTAGCCACCACCAAGCTGACGGCAATGACCACCGTCATTTCAATGAGAGTAAATCCTCGTCTCAGGCTGGAAGTTTTTCTGAACATGACTACTGAGTGCGTATAGTAGTGCGTGACTTGACATATTCATTCTCGCCGATGTTGTAGGATAGGTGGGATTGAACCTGCCAAGTTTGCATTTCTGATGGGTTGCTTGAAATATTTCCGCTGCCTCCGAAGTCAGGAAGGTTGTTGCTGTCTGGGATACGGGTGCGAATGACATTGGCCATAATCGGGGATCCTCCGGGCAACTTGCCGATCTCCACTTCTGTGGTGATGCTTTCAGGGTACATGGGCCATGGAGAGTCCACGGATATCAACTGTTCAAAACTAATGCGCTGGGCGTAGGCTTCCTCGTAGGTGAGGTAGGCATCTGACATGTTCTGATGGAGGATCCATTGCCTCGGAGCCATGATGTCGAGGCTGCTTTTGAAGACAACAAGTCCAATGCTGGTAAGAAGGGCAAGTGCCAGAGTTAGCTCGATAATCGTGCTGCCATGACGCAGTGAGGATCCGGACGGTGTTGCTTTGGATGAACATCTCGTGGGCGGGTTTACGAGCTTGCCTTGCCCAGAGTGTGCATTATTTTCAGCTAAGCTATGTTGAATGCACTGTCCCGAGTGGTAAAAATCTGCATTTGTGCGGTAGTGATCACCGTAATTTGCCCTGTATCCCATGCTCAGGCAATTCTTGCTCCACCCTTTGGGTTGCAGTGGGGTGATACGCCGGACAAGATACTGGATTGGGCCAGCAGTAAGAAACTTGATGTTACCATGGAAATGCCCGGCAAGGCACCTGAGTTGAGGATGATCCGGGTTGAGTCTGACAACGGCCCGCTTCCTGGTCATCAGGCGCACTCGCTGGAGGCAAGATATCATCATGGTAAGATGTTTGAGGTGACTGTTCATTATGGTGCCCCTGGCGATGATCCCCAGCGTGTGGTGGCTGATTTCAATACATTGAAGTCTGCCCTCACGCTCAAACATGGGATATTCAGTCCTAATAATAAGCAGGATAAAAAGGAAGCAGGGTTCATTAGAAAGTCAGTTTCTTATCATGTGGAGCCTGTCAGGGGGTTGATGTTGATGCTGGTTCTGTCCGAGTTAGAGGATACTTTAAGGGATAAACACTCGGCGCGTTTTTCCCTTCTGTATCGTAATGAGAATATTATTCCGAGGTAGTCGTGCTTCCGACGAATTGAATTGTGCGATCCACTTCAAAAGTAACCGCTAGAATGCGTTCGGGATTGCCGTCGTTGAAGGGCGTGATGGTGTTCACCTCCATGGTGTAGATGCCATCCTCGGTCACATACTGGTCCCAGTTGGTCACCGGGATCATGGCCGGGGCTTCAACGCTTCCGATGGGTGTCGGCTGGTTGTAGGGCCCGAGCTTGAAGGATGTGTAGACAGGAATGACATTGCCACTGAGGTTTGCCTCGCCTTTGTAGATCGTTGCGTAGGTTGTGCTGTTGGGATAGAGGTCATAGAGGTAGATATCCACATCCGGCATGGAGCGGGTGATTCTGTCTCCCTGGATGAGTCCTGAGATTTTTCCCTGGGCACGGGGCCAAATTTGAATCGATCCAGAGCCAACGGTTCTGTAGATGGCATTTCCGTT
>CAYXEC010000188.1:0-1631 GCA_964463855.1 uncultured Verrucomicrobiales bacterium
CCTTCGCAAATGCCATCTGGACTGCACGGCTAGACCAAAGAAGGATCCAGGTACGGGACCGGTGCTGGCGAACCAGTTTTTCTACTTCAGCCTCTGGCTGGCGTCTTGAGGGGCCCTGGCTGGCGTGAAAATTCAGGCTGAGGTCGGCTTCATGCAACAGGGAACGCAACTCGTCTATCCAAAGAAGTGTATGTTGCCGGATCCGGCCAAAAGGAACCGGTGAGAGCAATGAAACGACGTTTGATTTTTTTTTGGGCACCCTCTGCCTATTCAATTCGAGTGAAACCCTTGAATTTGTTCCTCGGTGCTTTTGTATCACACCCTCGTCCCTTAACCGCTTAAGGGCCTGCCGAACGGTGGTCCGGCTCACCCCAAAATCCTCGGCCAGAACCTTTTCGGAAGGCAACCAGTCGGTCCACTCGCCGTTTTCAATGCACTCGACAAGTTTTTGCGCTACCTGCAAAGCAAGTGGCTGTTTGCGTATTCTCATCGCGCGATTCTTTGATTGTTTGAAATTTAAACAAGCGAATTAATGCACCTCATCCTGTTCAGGTCGCTATGTTATTACCCAAGTTCAAATTATGAAGTCTGATTCGGCGATATTGAAATACGATCTTCTTGTCTACGGGAGTACCGAGGCTGGTATTTTCGCGGCCGTCCGGGCTGCCAGAGAAGGACTGAAAACCGCGTTTGTTGCGGATTCACCTCACTGGTTTGGATTTTTCCCGTCCCTCGGAGCCTGGGAAACCCATTATCCCGGCGATCGCGCACCCCTATCTTCGGAGGTGAGATCAATGATTATTGACCATTATCGTCAGACCTACGGGGCAAATTCCCCCGAGCTGGAAGATTGCCTGTCCATGGAATCGAATAATCCAATGATGACCTTCGAACCAAAGGTGGCTGAATCAGTGCTGATGCAACTGTTGATGGCCGAGCCGAATCTTCAGCAAATCAGTCGCTTTGAATTGGCAAAGGTCCACGTTGAGAGACATTCGCTGAATCAGATAGAAGGAACCATCAACAAGGAACCCATCGTCCTTGAGGCTGATTATTTCATTGATGCCTCCTATAATGGGGATCTGACGGCCGCGACAGGTGCCATTTACCGCCTTGGAAGGGAAAGCTGGTCAGAATTTGAAGAAATGCACGCCGGCTGTGTATATACAACTTGGATCGAGGGTCGCTTTCCGAAAGAGGCGCTCGAGGGAAAACTCAACCTTCTTCCCACCTGGACGACCAGCGCGCCACTGCCCGGTAGCACCGGCGAGGGAGATGATGCCATCCAGGATTACAGTTACCGAATCTGTCTGTGCAACAACCCTGACAATCGACTCATGCCGGACAAACCCGCTGACTATGACCGGTGCCGGTACGCCTCTCTACTTCTTCCTCCGGAAAAGAAGGCATTGCTTGAACTGCCATTCCATCATCGTTGGCTGACGACGACCCTTGAGGAAATGATGGATGAAGATCATCTATTCCACGGCCATGCCCTCCCCTGCCGGAAGCGCAGTTGGAATGCGACAAACCTCACCGGAGAGAGCAAAGCCTACGCGGAGGCCGATGCCGCAGACCGGGAACAGAGTGAGGCTCGCCATATGAGTCACGCAGTGGGATTACTCTTTTTC
>CAYXEC010000189.1:0-1548 GCA_964463855.1 uncultured Verrucomicrobiales bacterium
AACTGTGTCTTGGAAACTCGTCACTGAATGACGAAAAAAATCAGACAGCAGACACAGATATCAGCCATTAGAGTTCGGGGTGCCTGCGGCAGAAGATAGAAGATCATGACCGGAACGGTCATGCCACATAGGCTGCATGGCTGCTTCAACTTGAACTCCAAACTTGAACTGCCACGAAGTGGCCATCATCCGTCATTGCTCATCAGCGTGCTGCGCACGCTCCGCGCTTGCATATTGCGTGGCACTAGTACAAAGGAAGGCATGCACTCTTTTCACTACCAGAACGGTTCACTGCACTGCGAGGATGTTGATCTCAACCCACTCGCTGACGAGCATGGCACTCCCGCCTATGTCTACAGTGCCAACACCATCCGTGACCACTACCGCAGGCTCGACAAGGCGCTGGCAGAGATTGATCATGGTATTGAGTACGCGGTGAAGGCGAACTCAAACCTCTCCGTGCTCAAGCTGCTGGTGGACGAGGGCAGTGGTTTTGATATTGTCTCCGGCGGCGAGCTGCGCCGGGTGATCGAGGCCGGGGGGGATCCCGGCAAGTGCACCTTCGCAGGTGTTGGTAAGACACGTGAGGAAATCGAATACGCCATTGGGCAGGGCATCTATTGCTTCAATGCCGAGAGCGAGGAGGAGGTGGTCTTTATTGATAAGGTGGCTGGGGAAATGGGCAAGGTGGCACCGGTCGCGTTTCGGGTGAACCCGAATGTCGATGCCAAGACCCACAAGTATATCTCGACCGGTAAATCCGAAAACAAGTTTGGGGTCGATTTCGAAGTCATCGATGCGGCCTACGAGCGTGCAGCTCAACTTTCTAATATCAAGCTGCGCGGCCTGCAGATGCACATCGGCTCTCAGCTGACTTCCCTGCAGCCTTTTATTGAGGCAGTGGAAAAAGTAACACCCCTCGCGGTTCGCTTGAAGGAGGCATATGGTATTGAATTTTTCTCCATCGGTGGAGGAGTTGGCATCGTTTACGATCCTGCGCTCCAATCCGGCAAGCCTGACTGGTGGGCTGCCCAGCAGGAAGAGCACAAGCCGCTGACCATCGAGCAATATGCTGTGGGAGTGATGCCAACACTTAAGGAGAGCGGGCTCAAGATTTTGCTCGAGCCGGGTCGCTACATCGTCGGCAACGCCGGGGTGCTACTGACGCGTTGCCTCTATGAGAAAAAGGGCAGTGCCAAGACCTTCCGCGTGGTGGATGCCGGGATGAATGATCTGATCCGCCCCGCACTTTACGAGGGACATCACGAAATTGCCCCACTCAAAGACCCTGCAGCTGGCGAGGGTAGCAGCACTGCAGTTGATGTCGTCGGGCCTGTGTGCGAAACAGGGGACTTCTTCTGCCAAAACCGTGAGCTGCCCGACTTTGCCCCTGGTGAGGCGATTGCTTTGCTTAGTGCTGGAGCCTACGGATTTGTGATGGCATCGAACTACAACTCACGGGGCCTGCCGGTTGAGATTTTGGTCGATGGCAGTGAGGCAAGGGTGATCCGCCCACGCCAGACGATGGACGATATCCTCGCCAGCGAG